>NC_010511.1:4677500-4977500 GCF_000019365.1 Methylobacterium sp. 4-46
GCGTCGCCCGCCATCACGGCCCGCTGGATCGGCGCCGCGCCGCGCCAGCGCGGCAGGATCGAGGCGTGGAGGTTGAGGCAGCCGAGGGGCGGCGCGTCCAGGATCGCCGGCGGCAGGATCATCCCGTAGGCGACCACCACGGCGACGTCCGCCCCGTGGGCCCGGAAGGTCTCGGCGGCCTCGGGGCCGCGCAGGGTCGAGGGCGTCAGCACGGGCAGGCCGAAGCGCTCGGCGAGGGCCTGGACGGGCGAGGGCCTGAGCGCCATGCCGCGGCCGGCCGGAGCCGGCGCGCGCGTGTAGACCGCCACGACCTCGTGCCCGCCCCCCACGATCTCGGCGAGCGTCGGCACCGCGAAGTCCGGGGTGCCCATGAAGACGACCTTGAGGGACATGCCGGCGACCGCGTCAGGCCGCTTCCTGGCCGCGCTTGGCCGCCTTGGCGAATTTCTTCATCACCCGGTCGCGCTTCAGCTTCGAGATGTGGTCGATGAAGAGCACCCCGTTGAGGTGGTCGAGCTCGTGCTGGAGGCAGGTGGCGAGGAGCCCGTCCGCCTCCTGCTCCACGGTCTCGCCGTCGAGGGTGCGGAAGCGGACCCGCACCCGGTCGGGCCGCACCACCTCGGCGTAGTATTCGGGGATCGACAGGCAGCCCTCCTCGTAGGCGCGGGTCTCCTCGGAGGACCAGACGATCTCCGGGTCGATCAGCACGAGGGGGGTGCGCGCCTCCTTGTCCTTCGAGGTATCGATGGTCACGATGCGGGTCGGCTCGCCGACCTGGATCGCCGCGAGGCCGACGCCCGGGGCGTCGTACATCGTCTCCAGCATGTCGGCCGCGAGCTTGCGCACCTCGCCCGTGATCGTGCCGACCGGTGAGGAGGTCACGCGCAGGCGCGCGTCCGGAAGGATGACGAGGGGGCGGATGGTCATGGGGTAAACCGGGTCAGGGCGCCGACGGGCGCCGCGCATGTCCCGTCGAGATAGGGATTCGGGCTGCCCGGGTCAAATCCGCGCGACGGCCCTCAGAAGGCGGTGCGCTGACGGATCGCCGCGGAGAGCGTGCCCTCGTCGAGATAGTCTAGCTCGCCGCCGACCGGCACGCCGTGGGCGAGCTTCGTGACCTTCACGGGCAGGTGCGCCAGGAGTTCGGTGACGTAGTGGGCCGTGGTCTGCCCGTCCACCGTGGCGCTGAGGGCGAGGATGATCTCGCGCATCTCCGGCACGCTCGCCCGCTCGACGAGCCGCGCGAGGTTGAGGTTCTCCGGGCGGATGCCGTCGAGGGCCGAGAGGATGCCGCCGAGCACGTGGTAGCGGGCCGTGACCGCGCCCGAGCGTTCCAGCGCCCAGAGATCCGAGACGTCCTCGACCACGACGAGCATCGAGGGATCGCGGCCGTGGTCGCGGCAGATCGTGCAGGGGTCGCAGGTGTCGACGTTGCCGCATTCGCGGCAGGTGACGATGCGCTCGGAGGCGACCCGCATCGCCTCGGCGAGGGGGCCGAGCAGGGTGTCGCGCTTCTTGATCAGCTGCAGGGCGGCCCGCCGCGCGGAGCGCGGGCCGAGGCCGGGCATGCGGGCCAGGAGCTGGATCAGGCGCTCGATCTCCGGACCGGCGACGGCTTGCGGCATGGACCATCCCTGGACGCTGGGCGCGGGCTCCCCGGGCCCGCACGGGTTTCGACGGGAACGGGCCGCGTCGCCGGCGCGCGGGGGACCCGCCCGGCGCGAGGAGCGCCGCGAGGCTGCGAGCGACGGTCCGGAGCCCGCCCTCGCCGGAATCAGAACGGCAGCTTCATGCCGGGCGGGAGCGGCAGGCCCTTGGTGAGTTCCTGCATCCGCTCCTGGGCAGCGCGCTCGCCCTTGGCGCGGGCGTCGTTCACCGCCGCCACGATCAGGTCCTCCAGGATCTCCTTGTCCTCCCGCACCAGGAGCGAGGGGTCGAGGGTCACGCCCTTCATGACGCCCTTGGCGGTCATCGTCACCGTGACGGCCCCGCCGCCGGCCGCGCCCGAGACCTCGACCGCGTCGAGTTCGTTCTGCAGGTCGGCCATCTTCTGCTGCATGGCCTGGGCCTGCTTCATCAGGCCCATGATGTCGCGCATGACGAGTCCTCCGGCGGTCGCATCCGCCCAATGTGGGGCAGGGGAGCCGCGGCCGCTACTGGTCCGCCTCCGGCTCCTCCGGGGCGCTGAATTCCTCGGGGCTGAATTCCTCGGCGGGTGCCTCGGGCGGCCTCTCCCGCACATCCACGATCTGGGCGCCCGGGAAGCGCTTCAGCACCTCCTGCACCAGGGGATGCGCCGCCGCGCCCTGGTGGCGGCTCTCGCGGGCGGCCTCGGCCCGGGCCGCCAGCGTCGCCTCGCCGGTCTCCCGCGACAGGGCCACCACCCAGCGCCGCCCCGTCCAGAGGTCGAGGGCGCGGGCGAGGTCGTTGGCGAGGCTCGGGCGGCCCGCCTCGGCGAGGCGGAACTCGATGCGGCCCTCCTCGAAGCGCACGAGGTGCACGTCGCGCTCCAGGGCGGCCTTGAGGCCGATGTCGCGCTTGGCCTCCGCGAGCGCCACCACGTCCTCGAAGCGCCGCAGCCGCAGGGCCGGCTCGGCCGCGTGCTGCGCCTGCGCCGGGGCGGCGGCCGGGCGGGCCGCCGCGGCGGATTGCGCGGGGCGGGCGTCCGGCAGGGCGCGCAGGGCGGGGCCGGGCGGGGCGGCGGGCAGAGGGCGGCCGGCGGGCGGGACCGCCGCGCCGCCGCCTTCCCGCACCTGCCGCAGGGCCTCGTCCGGGGTCGGCAGGTCGGCGGCGTAGATCAGGCGCACCAGCGCCATCTCGGCCGCCGCGAGGGGACGGGGCGCCGCCTGCACCTCGGGAATCGCCCTGAGCAGGATCTGCCACGCCCGCGACAGGGCCCGCACCGAGAGCCGGTCCGCGAAGTCGCTGCCGCGGCCCCGCTCGGCCTCGCTCAGGGCGGTGTCGGCGCGGGCGGTCTCGGGCGCGACCTTCAGGCGGGTGACGAGGTGCGTGAAGCCGGCGAGGTCCTGCAGCACCACCGCGGGATCGGCGCCGGCCTCGTACTGACCGTGCAGTTCCGCGAAGGCCGCGGGCGCGTCGCCCCGCATGGCGGCCTCGAACAGGTCGATGATCCGCGCCCGGTCGGCGAGGCCGAGCATGTCGCGCACGGTCTCGGCCGTGACCCGGCCCGCGCCGTGCGCGATCGCCTGGTCGAGGAGGGAGAGCGAATCGCGCACCGAGCCCTCCGCCGCCCGCGCGATGGCGGCGAGCGCCTCGGGCTCCACCGCCACGCCCTCGGCGTCGCAGATCCTGTGCAGGTGGGCGACGAGCGTGCCCGCCTCGACCCGGCGCAGGTCGAAGCGCTGGCAGCGCGACAGGATCGTCACCGGAACCTTGCGGATCTCGGTGGTGGCGAAGACGAATTTCGCGTGCGGCGGGGGCTCCTCCAGCGTCTTCAGGAAGGCGTTGAACGCCTTCTCGGACAGCATGTGGACCTCGTCGACGATGTAGACCTTGTAGCGCGCCGAGACCGGGGCGTAGCGGATGCCGTCGATGATCTGGCGGACGTCGTCGATGCCGGTATGGGAGGCGGCGTCCATCTCCAGCACGTCGATGTGCCGGGATTCCATGATCGCCGCGCAATGCAGGCCGAGCGTCGGCATCCGGATCGTCGGGCCGGCCTTCGCGTCCCCGGCGAGGGCGTAGTTGAGCCCGCGCGCCAGGATGCGGGCGGTGGTGGTCTTGCCCACCCCGCGCACGCCGGTGAGCATCCAGGCCTGCGGGATGCGCCCGGCCTCGAAGGCGTTCGCCAGGGTGCGCACCATGGCACCCTGGCCGATCAGGTCGTCGAAGCTCTGGGGGCGGTACTTGCGCGCCAGCACCCGGTAGGGCGCGGCGGCCGGCGCCGCCGGCGGGGCCAAACCCGGGAAACCCGGCTCGTCGGTCGAGGGCGTGCCGGTGGTCTCGTCCATGCGCCGCGGTCGCGGAGGGCGGCGGAGGCGGGGGCTGCCTCGCGCGCGCGCTCGGGGAGATGAGGGTGGGAGGCTGGACGAGAACCCGCTCGTTCTCGTTAGGGCTGCTTCCTTCCGGACCTGACCCGGTTGGCGAGTGAAACGTCCCCCGCCAACCTCCCGGCGCCTATATGAGCGGCCGGCGGCGGAAACGCAAGCGCGGCTCCGCGCGGTCCTCGTGCCCCAACCTCGGCCCCGCCGCGCGTTGTCATTCCCCGGAGCGCGGCCCGCCGCGCGTCCACCCGCCCGGAGCGCGGCCCGCCGCGCGTCCACCCGCCCGGAGCGCGGCCCGCCGCGCGTCCACCCCCGCCCGGAGCGCGGCCCGCCGCGCGTCCACCCGCCCGGAGACATCGATGTCGCACCTCGTCCGCGCCGGCCTCCTCGTCCTCGCCCTCGGCGGTCCCGGACAGGCGGCCGGGCCCTACGGGCCGGAACTCGAAGGCTTCGCCTACCCGCACGAGGTCCGTCGCCACGCCTTCTCGTCGCAGGGGCAGGGGCTGACGATGGCCTACATGGACGTGGCGCCCGCCACGCCGAACGGCCGCACCGCCGTACTGCTCCACGGCAAGAACTTCTGCGCCGCCACCTGGGAGCGGACCATCGCGGTGCTGAGCGAGGCCGGGTTCCGGGTGATCGCCCCCGACCAGGTCGGCTTCTGCAAATCGACCAAGCCCGCGGGCTACCAGTTCAGCTTCGAGCAGCTCGCGACCAACACCAGGGCGCTGCTCGACTCCCTCGGCATCGCCAAGGCGACGATCATCGGCCACTCGATGGGCGGCATGCTGGCGGCCCGGTACGCGCTGATGTTCCCCGACTCCGTCGACCAGCTCGTCATGGTCGATCCGCTCGGCCTGGAGGATTGGCGCGAGAAGGGAGTACCCTATACACCGATCGACGTCCTTTACGCCCAGGAGCGCAAGACCAGCGCCGAGAGCATCAAGGCCTACCAGCTGAAATTCTACTACAATAACCAGTGGAAGCCAGAATACGATCGCTGGGTCGAGATGCAGGCCGGTCTCTACGCGGGCCCGGGCGGGGACCGGGTGGCGTGGAATCAGGCGCAGCTGTCGGACATGATCTTCACGCAGCCGGTGGTGCACGAGTTCGAGCGCCTGCGCGTGCCGACCATCCTGATCGTCGGCGGCAAGGACCGCACCGCGCAGGGCGCCAACCGGGTCCATCCCGACCTCGCCGCCACCCTCGGGCGCTATGACCAGCTCGGCCCCGACGTGGCCAAGCGCATCCCGGACGCCAAGCTCGTGGAATTCTCCGAACTCGGCCACGCGCCGCAGGTCCAGGCGCCGGACGAGTTCCACGAGGCCCTGCTCAAGGAACTGGCGGGGCGCTGAGCGCGGGCGGGTGCCCGCCGAGCACCGGGCGCAGACCTGACCCGATTGGACAGGGAAGGCCGCGCTGCCGACACTGGCCGCGCGGCACGAAGGAGCAGCGATGGCGCCGGCAACCCTGACCCTCGACGTCCCGGGGCTGGAGCACCCGGCCGAGATCCGCATCGACCGCTGGGGCGTCCCGCACATCCGGGCGCTTTCCCGCCGCGACGCCTTCCTGGTCCAGGGCTTCAACGCGGCGCGGGACCGGCTGTGGCAGATCGATCTCTGGCGCAAGCGCGGGCTCGGCCTGCTCGCGGGGGATTTCGGGCCGGGCTACCTCGCGCAGGACCGCGCCGCGCGGCTGTTCCTCTATCGCGGCGACGAGGCTGCCGAGTGGGCCGCCTACGGCACCTCGGAGGCGCGCGCCGTCGCGGAGGCCTTCGTCGGCGGGATCAACGCCTTCGTCGGCCTGACCGAGGCGGATCCCGCCTGGCTGCCGCCGGAATTCACCCGGATGGGCACCCGGCCGGCGCGCTGGCAGGCCCTGGACGTCGCGCGCATCCGCAGCCACGCGCTCACCCGCAACGCCCCCTCGGAGGTCGCCCGCGCCCGGCTCGCGGCGCAAGGCGGCCTGGCCCTCGACCGCTTCCGCAAGATCCTGGCGCCGGACCACCGGCCGGCCGTCCCGGAGGGGCTCGACCCGGCGCAGGTGCCCCCGGAGGTCATCGACGCCGTGCGCCTCGCGACCGCCGGCGTTGGCTTCCGGCCCGACCGGCTGCTGGCGGGGCGGGACGAGGCCGAGACCTGGACCTTCGTGGACGAGTTCGGCGCGGTCGGCCCGGCCCGGCGCCCGCCGGAGGACGGGCCGCCCGACGGCTCGAACAACTGGGCCGTGGCGCCCTCCCGCACGGCGACCGGGCGGCCGATCCTGGCGAGCGACCCGCACCGGGCGATCACGCTCCCGTCGCTGCGCTACGTCGTGCACCTCAGCGCGCCGGGCCTCGACGTGATCGGGGCGGGCGAGCCGGCCCTGCCGGGGATCTCGATCGGCCATAACGGCCGGGCGGCCTTCAGCCTGACCATCGCGCCGATCGACCAGGAGGATCTCCTGGTCTACGAGACCCACCAAGACGACCCCGACCTCTACCGCTACGGCGAGGGCTGGGAGCGGATGCGGATCGTGACCGAGACCGCCCCGGTCCGGGGCGGGCCGGAGGCGCAGCACCGCCTCGCCTTCACCCGCCACGGTCCGGTCGTGCACGAGGACCGGGTGGGGCGCCGGGCCTTCGCGCTGCGCACGGTCTGGACCGAGCCCGGCACCGCGGCCTATCTCGGCAGCCTCGCCTATCTCGACGCGGACAGCCCGGAGGCGTTCGGCGCTGCCCTGCGCCACTGGTCGGCGCCGAGCGTCAACCACCTTTACGCGGACGTGTCCGGGCGGATCGGCTGGTTCGTGGCCGGCAAGGCGCCGCGCCGCCCGAACTGGGACGGCCTGATGCCGGTGCCGGGCGACGGCCGCTACGAGTGGGACGGCTTCGTCGCGCCCGAGGATCTGCCGCGCCGCATCGACCCGCCGGAGGGATTCGTGGCGAGCGCCAACGAGATGAACCTGCCGGAGGGCTACCCCCACCGCCTCGGTCACGAGTGGCACGAGCCCTGGCGGGCGCGGCGCATCCGGGCGGTGCTGGCGGGGCAGCCGCGGCACGGCCTCGCCGATTCGGCGGCCCTCCAGGGCGACGATCATTCGCACCCGGCCCTGGCGCTCGCCGGGCTCGCCCGCGAGGCGCTCGGCGGGGAGGCGGGCCCGCTGCTGCGCGAGCCCCTGGCGCTGCTCGCCGGCTTCGACGGGCGCCTGCGCGAGGAATCCGCGGCGGCGGCGCTGCTCGAGATCTGGTGGGTGCACCATCTGCGCCCGGCGCTCCTCGCGGCGCTCGCGCCCGACCGGGCCACGGCGGAACTCCTCGCCCCCGGCGACACCGAGGCGCTGCTCGGGCTTCTCGGCGCGCCCGCGCCGCCCCTCGACCGCGCCGCGCGCGACCGGATTCTCGGCCGGACTCTCGCGGAGGCCTTCCGCGACGCCGCCGCCCGCCTCGGCGCGGATCCGGCCGGCTGGGCCTGGGGGCGCCTGCACCACGCCCACCTCGTCCACCCGCTCGCGCCGCTCGGCTTCTCGGGCCACGACGTCCCGCGCCTGCCGCTCGGCGGCTCGGGCGTCACGGTGATGTATGCCGGCTACCGCCCGGACACGTTCCGGGTCACCCACGGCGCCTCCTTCCGCATGGTGCTGGATGTCGGGGAGTGGGACGCGAGCCTGTTCGTCAACGGGCCGGGCCAGTCGGGCGACCCGCGCTCGCCCCACTACGCCGACCACGCCGAGACCTGGGCCGGGCGGGGCCACCTGCCGCTCCTCTATTCCCGGGCGGCGGTGGACGGGGCGACGCGGCAGCTGATCCGGCTCGTGCCGGGGCGGGCGTGAGCCCGTCCCTGTACGCCGGCCGAACGCGTCCCTCAGGCCGGCTTCATCCGGCCCACACCATGATCCGGACCGTGACAGCCCCCCGGCTGCCCCGGAGTCCCCGGCCATGACACGTCTCCTCCGCCTGGGCGCCTGCGCCGCCCTGGTCCTCCTTGCCGCCCCCGCTCTCGCGGCCGATCTCGACGGGCCGCCGATCGCCCATGGCGGCCGCCCGGATTGGGCCCCGCCTCCGCCTCTCGCGGAGGGCGGGGAGACCTGCCGGGTCTTCGTGCGCCGCCGCATCGGCCCGGACGGCGAGGAGCGCATCCGCCGGGTGCGCGTCTGCGAGGAGGCCGCGGAGGCCCGCCCGCACTGGCACCACCGGCCGTGGCGCGAGGAGGGAGAGCCCGGCGACCGCTTCCCGTCGCGCGCGCCGGGCGCGGCGCCGATCCCGCCGGAGGAGGTGCCCGAGCGCTGGTAGAGGGTTGCGCCGGGCCCGGGCCGCCCCGATCTTGGCCCTGACCCGATGCTTGGATCCTCCACCTCGCGCCGGCCGGCCCGGGCCGGCGCCGCCGACGCGCCCCGCGACGCCCTCGCGGGGTCGATCGAGCGCGTCACCTTCCACAGCGCCGAGACGGGCTTCTGCGTCCTCAAGGTGAAGGCCCGCGGGCGGCGCGACCTCGTCGCGGTGGTGGGCCACGCGCCGGCGGTCGCGGCCGGGGAGTGGATCGCCGCCACCGGCGCCTGGGTCAGCGACCGCCAGCACGGGCTGCAGTTCCGCGCCGACACCCTGGCCTGCACGCCCCCGACCGGGTCGGAGGGAATCGCCCGCTACCTCGCCTCCGGCCAGATGCGCGGCATCGGCCCGCAGATGGCCAAGCGCATCGTCGCGGCCTTCGGCAGCGAGACCTTCGCGGTGATCGAGGCGAACCCTGAGCGCCTCACCGAGGTGCCGGGGATCGGCCCGACCCGGGCGGCGCGGCTGGTGGCGGCCTGGGCCGAGCACCGCGTGGTGCGGGAGATCATGGTGTTCCTGCACGCGCACGGCGTCGGCACCGCGCGGGCCGTGCGCATCCACAAGACCTACGGCGCCGAGTCGATCGCCGTGATGAGCGAGGATCCCTACCGCCTCGCCCGCGACGTGCGCGGCATCGGCTTCCGGACCGCCGACGCCATCGCCGCCAGGCTCGGCCTGCCGCCGACCGCCCCGGCGCGGCTCCGGGCCGGCCTCGCCCACGCGCTGCAGGCCGCGATGGACGAGGGCCATTGCGCCCTGCCGGTGCCGGACCTCGTGGCGCGGGCGGCCGACCTCCTCGGCGTCGACCCGGGCCTCACCCGCACGGCGCTCGCGGAGGAGCTGGGCGGCGACGCGATCGTGGCGGACACGATCGGCGGCGAGACCCACGTCTTCCTGCGCGGGCTGCACGCGGCCGAGCGGGCGATCGGCGAGCGCCTCGCCGCCCTCGACGCCGCGCCGCTGCCCTGGGGCGAGATCGCGGTCGACCCGGCCCTCGACGCCGTCGAGGCCGAGACCGGGCGCCGCCTCTCGCCCTCGCAGCGCGAGGCGGCCCGCACGGTGCTCTCCGCCAAGGTCGCGGTGATCACCGGGGGGCCCGGCGTCGGCAAGACCAGCACGCTCGACGCGCTGCTGCGCCTGCTCGGCGGCGTCGAGGCCGAGGTGCTGCTCGCGGCGCCGACCGGGCGCGCCGCCAAGCGGATGAGCGAGCAGACCGGCCGGCCCGCCAAGACTCTGCACCGGCTCCTCGAAGTCGATCCCGTCCGCGGCGGATTCCAGCGCTCCGAGCACGATCCCCTGCGCTGCGACCTCCTCGTGGTGGACGAGGCCTCGATGATCGACGTGCCGCTGATGAACGCGCTCACCCGGGCGCTGCCCCGGCACGCGGCGCTCTGGCTCGTCGGCGACGTGGACCAGCTGCCCTCCGTCGGGCCGGGGCAGGTCCTGGCCGACGTGATCGCCTCGGGCGCCGTCGCGGTGGCGCGGCTCACCGAGGTGTTCCGGCAGGCGGCGGAGAGCCGGATCATCGTCAACGCCCACCGCATCCGGGCCGGGCGGATGCCGGAGGGCAGCGCCGATGCGTCCGGGGACTTCTTCCTGGTCGAGATCGAGGACCCCGAGGTCGGGGCGGAGCGGCTCGTCGAGATCGTGACGCGGCGCATCCCCCGCCGCTTCGGTCTCGATCCGGTGCGCGACGTGCAGGTGCTCTGCCCGATGACCCGCGGGGCGCTCGGCAGCCGCCACCTCAATCACGCCCTGCAGCAGGTGCTCAATCCGAACCCGCCGCTCGCCGTCGAGCGCTTCGGCTGGCGCTTCGCGCCGGGCGACCGGGTGATGGTGGTGCAGAACGACTACGACCGCGACGTCTTCAACGGCGATCTCGGCGTGGTGGCGCGGCTCGATCCCGAGGAGGGGGTGCTGATCGGGAGCTTCGACGGGCGCGAGGTGGCGTGGCCCTTCGACGAGCTCGACGCCCTCGCGCCGGCCTACGCGATCACGATCCACAAGGCGCAAGGGTCGGAATACCCGGCCGTGGTGATCCCGGTGGCGCTGCAGCACTACACGATGCTCGCCCGCAACCTCCTCTACACGGGCGTGACCCGCGGCAAGCAGCTCGTGGTGCTGGTGGCGCAGAGGAGGGCGGTGGCGATCGCCGTGCGGGGAGGGACGATGCGGCCGCGCTTCACGAAGCTGCGGGAGTGGCTGCGCCGAAAGACCTGATGCGGGTGGAACGAGGCCTGCCGCAGCATCGGCGCGCGCTGCGTGTCCGGGCGGCCCTCCGGGCGGATCGGCCGCTCGCTCGGAACCCCCTCTTCACGTCATAATCCCTTTTTCACGTCATAATCCCTTTTTCACCTGGGCCAGCGCCCGGGTCATGCCCTCCGCGATGGTCTCGCGCTCGGGCGGGGAGGCGTCGCGGGCGACCAGCACCCGCTGGCCGCGGGAGACGATCGCCAGAATCTGCAGCCCGTACTCGTCGTCCTCGACCTTGTGCAGGCGGCTCCACAGGGGATTGAAGCGCCACTCGGCCCGCTCGCCCCGGGGGCTGACCCGGGCCAGCAGGATCTCGATCGGGCTGATGATCACCTGCTCGAAGGAGCGCCCGCGCCGCATGCTGACGCTGAGCGCGACCCACAGGGCCAGCATGTCGAGGCCGAAGAAGCCCGCGATCGGCCAGAAGCCCTGGCGCAGGAAGACGAGGCTCGTCACCAGCGACACGAGACAGCACCCCGCCATCACGGCCTGGAACCCGGCCCGGCCGAGCGAGCAATGGGGCCGGATCACCGCCGAGAAGACCGGGCGCTCGAACGAGTCCGGATCGCGCCCGTCGGGATGGCGCATGGACGGCCCCTCCTGTCCCTTGCCGCTCTGCATCGGCTCAATATAAGGCGGCTATGACGCGACGAAAGCGCGACGCTCCCACGAAAGTGAAGGCGGCGGGGGCGGCCCTGGTCGCGCCCCCGACCGTGCCCCCGACCGCGCCCGCGCGGGCGCCCGAGCCGGTGGACGCGGCGACCCTGGCCGAGATCTTCGCGCGGCTGAGCGCCGCCAACCCGTCGCCGCGCTCGGACCTGGAATACCTCAACCCCTACACGCTCCTCGTCGCGGTGGTCCTGTCCGCCCAGGCGACGGACCGGAGCGTCAACCTCGCCACCCGCGACCTGTTCGCGAAGGCGGATCATCCGGCCGCGATGCTGGCGCTGGGCGAGGAGGTGGTGCGCGCGCATATCCGCACCATCGGGCTGTTCAACACCAAGGCCAGGAACGTCATCGCGCTCTCGGCGATCCTGGTCGCGGAGCATGGCGGGGCGGTGCCGCGGCGGCGCGAGGACCTGGAGGTGCTGCCGGGGGTCGGCCGCAAGACCGCGAGCGTGGTGCTCAACGTCGCCTTCGGCGAGCCGACCATCGCGGTGGACACCCACATCTTCCGGGTCTCGAACCGGATCCCGCTGGCGCCCGGCACCACGACCGACAAGGTGCAGGAGGGGCTCGAGGCGATCGTGCCCGAGCCCTACCGGCTCAACGCCCATCACTGGCTCATCCTGCACGGGCGCTACACCTGCAAGGCGCGCAAGCCGGAATGCTGGCGCTGCGTCATCGCGGACCTGTGCCGCTACCCGGACAAGACGGCGGCCGGGGCGTGACGCGCGCGGGGCGGCGCCGGGGGCCGGGCTCCCCGGCGCGGTTCCGCGGCCGGCGTCCATCGCCGGTGCCGGATCGGCTCTCGCGCCGGTCCGCTCGTGCCGGTCCGAACCCCGGAGCGGGACGGGCGCGGCCCGCGCGGCCGCCGCTCACTCCCGGACCAGCATCGCCCGCCCGATCGCGAACAGGCGGCCGTCGCCGAGGAGATGCGCCGTGAGCCCGGTCGGGAACAGCGCGTCGAAGGCGGGGCTGCGCACGTTGAGCCCGCCCGTATAGGCGCCGAAGGCCGGCATCACGAGGCGGGTCGCGTCGGTCGCGAAGCAGCGGCGGCGCACCGCCCGCCCGCGCATCACCACCTTGCCGACCGGGTGCAGGTGGCCCGCCACCTCGCCCGGCGCGGCCCCGTCCCGCGGCTCGTGGCGCAGCACCAGCCCGCCGAGCGCCAGCGCGTCGGCGAAGCGCCCGCCGATGCCGTCCTGCACGGCGCGGTCGTGGTTGCCGTTGATCCAGACCCAGTCGCGCCCTTCCTGCAGGGCGGCGATCAGGGCGTGGTCGCCCGGATCCATCCGGCCCGGGCCGCCCGCATCGTGGAACGAGTCGCCGAGCGCCACCACGCGGGCCGGGTCGAACCGCGCCACCACCTCGTGCAGGGCCGCCAGCGTCTCGCGGGTGTCGTAGGGCGGCAGGAACTGGCCCGAGCGCGCCGCGAAGGAGGAGCCCTTCTCCAGGTGCAGGTCCGAGACCACCAGGGTGCGGTGCGCGTCGAGCCAGAGGGCGCCGCTCAGATCGAGGGTGAGGGCTTCGCCGGCGAGGGTCAGGGCAGGGGTCTTGCGCGTCTTGTCGAGCTTCAGGGCCGGCGTCACTGCGTCTCTTCCTTGGAGCCGGGGCCGGGCTCGTCGCGGTCAGGACAGCGCCTCGTCGAGCAGCGCCGCCTCGGCCTCGGCCAGAATCTCGTCGGCCCCCTCCCCGTAGACCCGCTCCCGCCCGATCTCGAGCATCACGTTCACGGAGAGGGGCGAGACGCGGTCGAGCGCCTTGTGGATGATTCGCCCCTGGATGCGCGACAGCATCATGCCGAGGCGGCGCACGTCGAGGAGTCCGGTTGCCGCATCCTGGCGCGCCGCCCGCAGCAGCAGGTGGTCGGGCTCGTGCTTGCGCAACACGTCGTAGATCAGGTCGGTCGAGATCGTGACCTGCCGGCCGGTCTTGCGCAGGCCCGGATGGTGGCGCTCGATCAGCCCGGCGATGACCGCGCATTGCCGGAAGGTGCGCTTCATCATGGCGGATTCGTCGAGCCAGGCTTCGAGGTCGTCGCCGAGCATGTCCTGCGCGAAGAGCGCGTCGAGGAAGCCGGGCTCGCGACCGATCCGCTCGGCCACGTCGCGGCTGCCGAAGATCGCCAGCCCGTAATCGTTGGCCGCGAAGCCGAGGGGGCGCAGCCCCGCCCGCTCGAGGCGGCGGGTCAGCAGCATGCCGAGCGTCTGGTGGGCCAGGCGGCCCTCGAACGGGAAGCAGGTCAGGTAGTGGCGGGACCCGCGCGGAAAGGTCTCGACCAGGAGGTCGCGCGGGCCGGGCAGGATCGAGCGGCGGCGCTGCAGCAGCAGGTAGTCGGCGACCTGGGCGGGCAGCCGGTCCCACTCGAACGGGTCGGCGATGAGCTGGCGCACCCGGGCGGCGAGGAAGGTCGAGAGCGGGAATTTCGCGCCCGCGTAGCTCGGGATGGCCGGGTCGGTGCCCGGCGCGCCGCGGGTGACCAGCGCCTCGTCCTCGTGCAGGCCCTCGAAGCGCAGGATCTCGCCCGCGAACAGGAAGGTGTCGCCGACCGTCAGGGTCTCGGCGAAATCCTCCTCGATCTCCCCGAGCACCCGGCCGCCCCGGGGCAGGATCGTGCCGGGCTTGCCCCGCACGCCCCGGGCGAGCCGCACCTTGACGTGGGTCGATTCGATGATCGTGCCGACATTCATCCGGTAGGCCTGCGCCGCGCGGGCGTCGCGCACGCGCCACAGCCCGTCCGGACCGCGCAGGATCTTGGCGAAGCGCTCGTAGGCGCGCAGGGCGTAGCCGCCGGTGGCGACGAAATCGACCACCTGCTCGAAGTCCTCGTAGGCGAGGTCCGCATAGGGCGCGGCCGCGCGCACCTCCTCGTACAGGTCATCGACCGCGAAGCCGCCCGCGCAGGCCATGCCGAGCACGTGCTGGGCGAGCACGTCGGGGGCGCCGAGGCGCGGGTCGGGCGTGTCCTGGGCGGCCTCCTCCACGGCGTCGAGGGCGGCGCGGCACTCCAGGATCTCGAAGCGGTTCGCCGGCACCAGGTAGGCCCGGGAGGGCTCGTCCATGCGATGGTTGGCGCGGCCGATCCGCTGCATGATCCGGCTCGCGCCCTTCGGCGCCCCGACATTGACCACGAGGTCGACGTCGCCCCAGTCGATGCCGAGGTCGAGGGTGGCGGTGCAGACGACGGCGCGCAGCCGCCCCTCCGCCATCGCGGCCTCGACGCGGCGGCGCTGCGTGGCGTCGAGGGAGCCGTGGTGGAGCGCGATCGGCAGCGCGTCCTCGTTGAGCTTCCAGAGTTCCTGGAAGGTGTACTCCGCCTGCAGCCGCGTGTTGACGAAGACGAGCACCATCCGGTGCTGCCGGATCAGGTCGTAGATCGCCGGCATCGCCTGCCAGGCGGTGTGCCCGGCGAGCGGCAGGGCGCGGCTCGCCTCCAGCAGGCGCAGGTCGGGCCTCGCCCCGCCCGAGACCGTGATCAGCTCGGCGAGGCGCGGTTCGGGCGCCTGCGGGACGAGGTAGCGCTGCAGCGCCTCCGGCTCGCGCACGGTGGCCGACAGGCCGGTGGCGGCGAGGCCCGGCGCGAGGCGGTGCAGGCGGGCGAGGCCCAGCGCCAGGAGGTCGCCGCGCTTCGAGGTCACCAGCGCGTGCAGCTCGTCGAGGATGACCCGCTTCAGGCCGGCGAACAGGGTCTCGGCCTCCCGGTGGGCGATCAGCAGCGCGAGCTGCTCGGGCGTGGTCAGCAGGATGTCGGGCGGGCGCTCGATCTGGCGGGCGCGCTTGTGGGCGGGCGTGTCGCCGGTGCGGGTCTCGACGCGGATCGGCAGGCCGATCTCCGCGACCGGCGCGTCGAGGTTGCGGGCGATGTCGACGGCGAGCGCCTTCAGGGGCGAGACGTAGAGCGTGTGGAGGCCGCGCGCGCCGGGCGGCCGCTCCGCGAGCTCGACCAGGGTCGGCAGGAAGCCCGCCAGGGTCTTGCCGGCCCCCGTCGGCGCCACGAGCAGCGCCGAGCGGCCCGCCCGGGCGGCGGCGAGCAGCGCGAGCTGGTGCGGCCGCGGCGACCAGCCCCGCGCCGAGAACCAGGCCAGGAAGGCGGGCGGCAGCGCGGCCGCGTCGGCGGCCGGTGCGGGCGGGCGCGTCCCGCGCCGGGGCCGCCCCCGCGCGGCGCTCACGCCCGGCCGCTCTCCAGCATCCGGGAGACGAGCCGGGCGGTGAAGTCCACCATCGGCACGATGCGGGCGTAGTTGAGCCGGGTCGGACCGATCACGCCGACGACCCCGACGATCTTCTGGCGGCCGTCCCGGAACGGCGCGGCGATCATCGAGGAGCCGGAGAGCGAGAACAGCTTGTTCTCCGAGCCGATGAAGATGCGCACGCCCTCGCCGCCCTCGGCGCGCGTGAGGAGGTCGATGACGTCCTTCTGGCTCTCCAGGTCGCTGAACAGCAGGCGGATCCGCTCCAGATCCTCGGCGGCGCGCAGATCCTCCAGCAGGTTGGCCTGCCCGCGGACGATCAGCTGGCGCTCGTCGGAGGGCCCGACCGAGCGGGCGAGCCCCGCCTCGACGAGCCGCTCGGTGAGGGCGTCGAGTTCCCGCTTCATCGCCTCGCGCCCGGTCTCGATCTCGGCGCGCACCTCGCCGAGCGTCCGGCCCCGGATGCGGGCGTTGAGGAAGTTCGACGCCTCCTGCAGGGCGCCGGACGGGAGCCCGAGGGGCAGGTCGACGAGGCGGTTCTCCACCGAGCCGTCCTCGGAGACGAGCACCACCAGGGCGCGCCCGGGATCGAGCCGCACGAACTCGATGTGGCGCAGGTTGGCGTTCTGCTTCGTCGTGACCACGACCCCCGCCCCCCGCGAGATGCCCGACAGCATCACGGTCGCCTCCGTGAGCGCGGTCTCGAAGGTGTGGCGGGAGGCGGCGGCGCGCATCTGCGCCTCGATCCGCCCCTGCTCCTCCTGGCCGACATCCCCGAGTTCGAGCAGCGCGTCGACGAAGAAGCGCAGGCCCGTCTCGGTCGGCAGACGCCCCGCGCTGGTGTGCGGGGCGTAGATCAGGCCCGCCTGTTCGAGGTCCGCCATGACGTTGCGCACGGAGGCCGGCGACAGCGTCATCGGCAGGATGCGGGCGAGGTTGCGCGAGCCCACCGGCTCGCCCGTCGCCAGGTAGCTCTCGACGATCTGGCGGAAGATCTCGCGCGAGCGCTCGTTCAACTCGGCGAGGCTGCGGGCTTGGCCTGAGCCGGCAGGCAGGGGAGGAGGATCTCGCGTGTTCATCAAAAGGTTGAAAGCCGAGGCACTCTAATGTGAGGCGGACCGCAGCCATTCGCAAGCGCACGAGAAGCCGCGGCGCGGCGCGTCCCGGCCGCCGCGCGGCTCGGGCGAGCGGCTTGCCGGACTCTGCGCCACCGCCTAAGAGCGCGTGCCCGTCCCGGTCCCCAAGGAGAGCCCGATGCGTCCATCCAAGCGTGCGCCCGACGAACTGCGCAAGGTCACGCTGGAGAAGGGTGTCGCCCGCTACGCCGAAGGCTCCTGCCTCGTCACCTTCGGGGAGACCAAGGTGCTGTGCACGGCGTCCCTGGAGGAGCGCGGCCCGCCCTGGCTGCGCGGCTCGGGCAAGGGCTGGGTCACGGCCGAGTACGCCATGCTCCCGCGCGCCACGCACGAGCGCAACCGGCGCGAGGTCACGGCCGGCAAGCCCTCCGGCCGCACCCAGGAGATCCAGCGCCTGATCGGCCGCTCGCTGCGGGCCGTGGTCAACCTGCCCGCCATCGGCGAGCGTCAGATCGTCGTCGATTGCGACGTGCTGCAGGCGGATGGCGGCACCCGCACCGCCTCGATCACCGGCGCCTGGGTCGCCCTGCACGAGTGCTTCACCTGGATGCGCGGGCGCTCGATCATCTCGGTCGACCCGATGCGCGACCACGTGGCGGCGATCTCCTGCGGCATCCACAAGGGGATTCCGATCCTCGACCTCGACTATGACGAGGATTCGGCCGCCGACACGGACGCCAATTTCGTGATCACCGGCTCGGGCGGCATCGTCGAGGTGCAGGGCACCGCCGAGATCGCGCCGTTCTCGGAGGAGCAGTTCCTCGGGCTGCTGCGGCTCGCCAAGGCGGGCGTGGCGCAGCTCGTCGCGCTCCAGAAGCAGGCGGTGGGCTAGGCGATGGGGCGGCGCCTCACCGGCCGGGTCGTGATCGCGACCCACAACGGCGGCAAGCTGCGCGAGATGCGCGAATTGCTCGCCCCCTTCGGCGTCGAGGCGGTCTCGGCCGGCGAACTCGGCCTCGCCGAGCCCGAGGAGACCGGCGTGATGTTCGCCGAGAACGCCGCCATCAAGGCCCGGGCCGCCGCGTCCGCCGCCGGCCTGCCGGCCTTCGCGGACGATTCCGGCCTCTGCGTCGACGCCCTCGACGGCGCCCCCGGCCTGTTCTCCGCCCGCTGGGCGGGGCCGTCGAAGGATTTCGGGCAGGCGATGGAGCGGGTCGAGCGCGAACTCGCCCTGCGC
This sequence comes from Methylobacterium sp. 4-46, assembly GCF_000019365.1. GTDB lineage: Bacteria > Pseudomonadota > Alphaproteobacteria > Rhizobiales > Beijerinckiaceae > Methylobacterium. Next base: position 4,695,230 of record NC_010511.1, read on the forward strand.
GGGGCGACGAACCGGCGGGCGCATTTCGTCTCGGCCCTCGTCCTGGCCTGGCCGGACGGGCACGAGGAGCTGTTCGAGGGACGGGTCTTCGGCGAACTGGTCTGGCCGCCCCGCGGCAGCCGCGGCTTCGGCTACGACCCGATGTTCAAGCCCGACGAGAGCCCGCTCAGCTTCGGCGAACTCGGCGCCGAGGAGAAGCACGGGATCGACTGGGCGAACGGCCGCGCCCTGTCCCACAGGGCGCGCGCCTTCCTGAGCCTCGCGGCCTCCTGCCTCGGCCCCCGGGCCTGACCGGTCGGGGGCCGGGCCGGCCGCCGGCGCGGATCAGACCACGTCGAGCCCGACGTCGACGTTGCCGCGGGTGGCGTTCGAGTAGGGGCAGACCTGGTGCGCCTTCTCGACCAGCCCCTGGGCGGTCGCGCGGTCGAGGCCCGGCAGCGCGACCTTCAGGTTGGCGGTGATGCCGAAGCCGCCCTCCGAGCGCGGGCCGATCCCCACCGTCGCGGTCACGGTCGCGTCGGCCGGCACCTTGATCTTCTCCTGACCGGCGACGAACTTGATCGCGCCGAGGAAGCAGGCCGAGTAGCCGGCCGCGAAGAGCTGCTCGGGATTGTTGCCCTCGCCCCCGCCGCCGCCGAGCTCCTTCGGAGTCGTCAGCTTGACGTCGAGGCTGCCGTCGGCGGTCTTGGCGCGGCCGTCGCGGCCCCCGGTGGCGGTGGCCTGAGTGGTGTACTTCACGTCGACGGACATGGATGCCCTCCATGGATGCGCGGGCGCAACGGCCCGGTGGGTCCGGCCAACCCTCGCGAGCCGGCGGATTTCATATAGAGCGCTAATTCATAGCGTGCAATTTGTTTTCTCGGCGGCGAAAGCGTATCGTTCCACATGCAACCTGCCGTGACAGGAAGTGGGACCCGCACGTTCCCGCTGCGCCGCGGCGGAGGCACCGAGCGGGCCGGCGCCGGGTCGATGGAGGCGGACATGTCGGGTTCACCTGCCGAGGTCGCGGCGACGCGCGGCGCGCCGGCCACCGGCGACCTGCATCTCGCGCAGCAGATCTGCTTCGCGGTCTATTCGGCGGCGCATGCCTTCAACCGCATCTACAAGCCTCTCCTCGACGGCCTCGGCCTGACCTACCCGCAATATCTCGCCCTGCTGGTCCTCTGGGAAGAGGACGGGCAGACGATGAAGGCGATCGGGCAGCGGCTCTACCTCGATTCGGGGACGCTGACGCCGCTGATGAAGCGACTGGAGGCCGGCGGATTGGTGAAGCGGGCCCGCGACGGCGCCGACGAGCGGCTGATGCGGATCACGCTGACGGAGGCCGGGAGGGCTCTCCGCCAGAAGGCGCTGCCCTTTCCGCACGAGATCGTCTGCGCCACCGGGCGCACGCCGGCGCATCTGGAGGCGCTGCGCGACGAGATCGTCGCTTTGCGCGACGCGCTCCACGCCCACGCCGCCCCCGAGCGCGACCTGTCCTGACCGGCCGGCATGTGCGCCAGCGCACCGGCCCGCCCGGCGGGGCGGCCCGGGAACCTTTGCGCGCGGGCGGGACTGACCATCTCAGGGCGGTCCGGCCAGCCCGGACGCAACGGTGGGGGCCGCGCTGAGGCCCCTTCGCGGAGTTCGCACGCAAGCATGACCACCGACATCCTCTTCCGCCCGCTGACCCTCGGCGCGGTCCACCTCCAGCACCGGGTCGTGATGGCGCCGCTGACGCGCATGCGCTCGCGCCAGCCCGGCGACGTCCCGCAGCCCCTGAACGCCGAGTATTACGGCCAGCGCGCCAGCCGCGGCGGCCTCGTGATCGCCGAGGCGACCGACATCACCGCGCAGGCCCGCGGCTATCCGGGCGCCCCCGGCATCTACACGCCGGAGCAGGTCGAAGGCTGGCGGGCGGTCGCCGACGCGATCCACGCCAAGGGCGGCTTCCTGTTCATCCAGATCTGGCACACGGGCCGGATCTCGCATTCCTCGATGCAGCCGGGCGGGGCCCTGCCCGTGGCGCCCTCGCCGGTGCCGGCCCCGGGCCAGCACATGGACGCCCGCTTCAACCCGGTGCCGTTCGAGACGCCGCGCGAACTCGCCGAGGCCGAGATCGCCGAGATCGTCGGCCAATTCGCAGAGGCCGCCCGCAACGCCCGCGCGGCGGGCGCGGACGGGGTCGAGATCCACTCGGCGAACGGCTACCTGATCGACCAGTTCCTGCAGGACTCGACCAACCGCCGGACCGACCGCTACGGCGGCGCGATCGCGAACCGGGCCCGCTTCCAGCTCGAGATCGTCGACGCCGTGACGGCGGCGATCGGCGCGGACCGGGTCGGCATCCGCATCTCGCCCTGGGGCAGCTTCAACGGCATGAGGGACAGCGATCCCGGCGCCCTGTTCGACCACGTCACGGCCGAACTCGGCCGGCGCGGCCTCGCCTACCTGCACGTGGTCGAGCCGCGGGCGGACCAGACCAGCGACGTGAACGCCCTCGACCCGAACGCGCCGGACGCGGCCGCGCGCTTCAAGCGCCGCTTCGGCGGGCCGCTGATCGCCGCGGGCGGCTTCACGCCCGCGACCGCCGCCGCCGCGGTGGCGGGCGGGGACGTGGACGCGGTCGCCTTCGGCCGGCTGTTCATCGCCAATCCGGACCTGCCCGAGCGCATCCGGCGCGGGGCCGGCTTCAACCGCTACGACCGCGCGACCTTCTACGGCGGCGACGCGCGGGGCTACACCGACTACCCGGCCCTGTCCTCGGCCGCCTGACCGCTCGGTTGGGGGCGCCGGCTTGTGCCGGGCGCCCCCGCGCGGCAAGTCTCGCCCGACCTCACGTCGGAGACCTGCCGTGGCCCTCGATTGCACGCCCTCGATCAGCATCGACGAGTCGGAGCTGGAGGAGAGCTTCGTGCGCGCCTCGGGGCCGGGGGGGCAGAACGTCAACAAGGTGGCGACCGCGGTGCAGCTGCGCTTCGACGTGCGCCGCTCGCCCTCGCTGCCGAACGCGGTCGCGATCCGCCTCATGAAGCTCGCCGGCCGGCGGCTCACCGCCGAGGGCGTCCTCGTCATCACCGCGCAGGAGCACCGGACGCAGGACCGCAACCGGGCCGAGGCGCGCGAGCGGCTGGCGGAGCTGGTGCGCGAGGCCGCGATCCCGCCCAAGCCGCGGCGCCCGACCCGTCCGACCCGCGCCTCGAAGACTCGCCGCCTCGACGCCAAGTCCCATCGCGGCGGCGTCAAGCGCCTGCGCGCCGCCAAGCCCGGCGCCGACTAGAGGCTGTGTCGCATCATCCGCGAGCCGTGTCCCGAAATGACGAAGGATTCAGCACGGCGTCGGATTCCGCCGGAGGCTCGACCTCGTCCGGCCCGGATGTGGGGCCGCATTAAGGGGCGTGGCGGACCCTGATCCCGACGCGAGCGCCGATCCACAACAAGGCCGCCGCGCGCAGGGCGAGGGGATCCGATGGCTGGACGGTGGCGGAGATGGGGCCTGCAGGGCGCGGGGGTCGCGGCCGCGTGGCTCGGGCTGCTCGCGCTCGCGGGCGGGGACGGCGCGGCGGCGCTCGCCCTGCGGCCGGGGCTCGACCCGGTCGATCCGGTGCGCCCCGCCGTGGCGCCGGCCGCGCCCGCCGTGCGGGTGATCCTGGCGGCGCCGTGGGCGCACGGCACCGCCTTCTTCGCCGAGGAGGCGCGCCAGGTCGCGCGGGCCGAGGCGCTCAGCGGTTCGCGGTGACGACCGGGCCGATCGCCCGCCCGAGGGAGACCCAGGCCACCGCGCTCTGGGACTCGCGCTTGATGAAGGTGTAGCCGGTCCGGTGCCAGGGGAGCACCGCGCTGGTCTTGTTGTCGAGCACGAGGTCGCCGCGGTCGGTACGCAGCATCAGCACCGCGTGGCCCTCGCCCTTCTCGTCGATCACCACCGTCATGCGCATCGCCCGGCGCGGCAGGCCGCCCTCGGCGAGCAGCTTGCGCTTGAGCAGCTGGAAGTCCTCGCAATCGCCCGTGCCGTCCTCGGCGAGGTCCCAGCGGTCGGGCACGCCCCAATGCTCCTGGTCGGTGATCGGGCGGATGCGGCCGTTCACGCCGCGGTTGACCGTGAGGATGGTCTGCCAGACGCGCGGGCTCAGCGTGATCGTCTCGGGCTCGGAGGGGTCGACCGCGCATTCCGCCGCGGAGCGCCGGCAGAACTCGACCCAGGCCGGGATCGGCTTCGCCTCGCCGCTCGCCACCGGCAGGGGCCCGGCGGGGGGGAGGGCGGCGAGGGTCTGGCCCGTCGCCTGCGAGGCCGTCAGGAGGCCGGCGAGGAGCAGGCCCGTCCGCAGCAGGCTCCGGCTCCCCCTGTGATCCCCGCTCCGCATCCGTCCGCCCCGTTAAGCTTCCGTTAAGCTTTCGTGGCACGAGCGGCGGGTGCGGGCAACGGATCGGTGAAGAATTAGTTAACGGCGCCGGCCGCGCCGGGCGGCCTTGACGCGCCCCGGCCGCGATGGCCTGCTGCGGCGAAGATCGGCGGGCCGGGCCCCCCTCGTTCCGGGCCCGACCCGCCCCGTCGGGGGCGACGCCGCATGGCACTTCCGGAACCCTTGCTGAAGCAGGTGCGCGTGAAGGACCTGCGGCCGACCCAGATCACGGTCGGCTTCCGGGAGGTGGAGGCCAAGCGGGAGCACTGGCGCGGCCAGGACCCGGACGAGCGGGCGAAGTTCCTCGGCTCGCACATGATCCCGACCCTGATCGGGCCGAAGGCGCACCACTACATCCTGGACCACCACCACCTCGCCAGGGCGCTGTTCCTCGAGCAGGTCGAGACCGTGATGGTGACCGAGGTCGCGGACCTGCACCACCTCGACAAGGCGGATTTCTGGACCGTCTGCGACCACAAGGCCTGGGTCCACCCCTACGACGCCGAGGGCGTCCGGGTCGGGTTCAAGGCCATCCCGAAATCCCTCGCGGATCTGGAGGACGATCCCTATCGCAGCCTCGCCGGGGCGTTGCGCCGGAAGGGCGGCTTCGCCAAGGAGACGACGCCGTTCAGCGAGTTCCTGTGGGCGGATTTCCTGCGCCGCCGGATCGAGAAGCGGAGGCTGCGCGAGGATTTCGGCGCGGCGCTGGGGGAGGCGATGGCCTGCGCCAAGTCGCCGGAGGCCCACTACCTGCCGGGCTGGTGCGGGCCCTCCGAGACCTGAGCCGGCCGGTCGGGAGGCGGCGGGGCGGGCCCCGCGTCGGTCCGCACGCCCGTTCTCACCCCTTCTCACCGACGCGACGAACCGACATCCGTGCGTTTCGCGCGAACTCACGCCGATTCGCGGCGCTCACGGGACGTTGCGTATCCAGATTACCTCAGTGCACGCGAGGACCGCGCTGACGAGAGGGGCGGACATCTCGCGCGCCTGCTCGCTCGCGACCGTATCCAAGGGTTCGTGCTCTTGCCGATCGCGTGAGGACCGCGTTCTCGTCCTGCAACGCCGCAGCGGCAGGCGTAAGCCGGGTTCGCGCGCGCTCCTTCTCATCTCCGCCCGGGCACCTGCCCGATGCCGGCAGCCGCGCTGCCGTCACCGGCGCGGCCACGACGCGGCCCGCCATCTCTGCCGCCGGGGGGCGGGACCTGCGCCACCGAACCCCGCCCGCCGCCCGGCATCGACGAAGCCGCGCCCGCGCCGCGTGCGACGCTGCGCGCCGGCAACGCCCCCTGCGGGACCGCGGCGGACGAGGCCCTGTCCGCCGCGCTCGACCGGGCCCCTCGACTGGCCGGTGGCCCTCGGCACCTTCGCGGGCCTCGTCGACGGCCAGATCAAGAATCCGAGCCGTGCCGATCGCTGACCGAAACAGGGCCGCCGCCTCTCCCTACGCCGGCAGGACGATCACCTTCGTCTTGACCGGCGTCCGCGCGTAGAGGTGGATCATGTCCTGACTCAGCAGGCCGACGCAGCCGCTCGTGATGCCCTTGCCGATCGATTCGGGCTCGCTGCTGGCGTAGATCGTGTAGAGCGTGTAGGCGCCGTTCTGGTAGAGGTGGAGGGTGCGGGCACCGAGCGGGTTGTCGAGGCCGCCCGGCATGCCGCGGGCGTATTTGGCGGCCTCGGGCTGGCGCCGGATCATCTCCTTGGGCGGTGTCCACGTCGCCCATTCGGATTTGCGGCCGACATAGGCGTCACCGCTCCACAGGAACCCGTCGCGGCCGACATTGGCCCCGTAACGCGTGGCAGACCCGTCGCCCTCGATGCGGTAGACATAGAAATTGCTGGGATCGACGACGATCGTTCCGGGCGCTTCTTTGGACTCGTAACGAACTGTTCTGCGGTAGTACTTTGGATCGACCTTGCTGATGTCGACCGCCGGGATCGGGAATTTCTCCTCCGGCAGCGGTCCGTAGATCTTCGTCGCCTCGGCAAGGAGCAGGCTGTCGGACGCCGCGCAGCCGGCGAGCCCGAGCGCGCCGACGCCGACGGTCGAGCCGACCAGGAACGACCGGCGCGTGAGAAGCCGCGCCTGACGCCGCACCAGAGCGGTCTCGTCGCTCCCGCCGGCCCCGGCCTTCCTACCGTCGATCATCATGATTTGGGACTTCCCGTCTCTTGCGGCCCGATGAGAGAACGCTCCGGCGACCCGTGACGCCTACGGCCCAGCTTAGATTGCCGGTACCGGGTGCGGCTGACAAGCACGGCCTCCGCCGCGCGGCGCTCGCCATTGGCCGAAGCCGGCAACGTTCATGCGATCTTGCGGCCTCGCTCGCGCTGGCGTTGAAGCAACGGCGCAGTTCGCGCCATCAAATGCGTCGTGAGTGTGGCCAGCGCCACTCGCGGCCGGGCGTGGTCGGCGACAGCCCCTGCTGAATGGCCTTGCCGCGGAGGCGCGCGTCCGGGCCGCGCACCGACCTCGGCCGACGGCGCGAGCCCGCACGCCCCTGCCGGCCAGACCCGGCCGAACCCTGAACGGGCAAGAGGAACGGCGGGGACCACCATGGGGAATCCCCGACCAGCGAGGCCGATCAAAGCGACAGCGGAAGCCAGAAATCAGTTGGAGCGGGCGATCGGGATCGAACCGACGACATTCAGCTTGGGAAGCCCAGGTAAGTCGTTGATTTTCCTAGAAGGTGTTCCCCGATGCCGACCGGACGCGAAGCCCGGATCGCCGCTCTAGGAAAGCGTGTGGGCCGGCTCTTTCGCTGCTGGTCATCCACCTCCGACGGCTGCACGGCCGGGCAAATCGGCTGCCTGAGACGAGCCGGCGGACCAGGACGACCCGCGACCCGCGAGCCGCGGGCGCATTGCAACGATGCAACACCATCGAGGCATTATCGGGCAGTGCTCCCGCTGGATCCTCGCCGACCAAGTTGTTGCTGCCTTACCGGCAGATATGATGCTGCAATCGGTGCAGCGCTGCCGCAAGCTTAGCTGATAGAGGGGAGGAGACTCGGCCGGCTGGGGGGCAACAAGGATGAGGGCTGGCCCATAGAACCCGGGGGGGGCCAGTGCGCCACTTCCAGACCTTCGATGAGTGCTGCCGAAACGGCCCTCGCCAACCGACAGCGGGCCCTCAAAGTCGGCGAGCGCCACTTACCACGGCACCGATTCGCGTAAGGGCGGCCTATGGAACCGTAGTCCAAGCTGAGAACCGTCCAGCAGAACCTCACCCTCGCGGAGCATGCACAGACTCCCCGCGCCGAGGCCAAGAAGGGTTGAGAGTGCTGACCTAATTTCCCTCGGATTAGCAATATTTATATGATTGTGATTATAGGAACTGGCGCTCCAGGGCATTGCGAGTTCGCCCGCCTTCGAGCGCGCTCCGGAGGAGAACGGCTACGCCGAGCGGGTTTACCTTCACGATCAAGGAGAACCTGCTGCGGATGAAGAGCTTCGACACCGTCGAGGATCTCCGCCGCGCGACGCTGTCCTTTCGGGTGAGCTACAACACAACCTGGTTGGTCGAGTGGCACGTGTTTCGTCCACCGGCGACTATTCGGGCCGCACAGCTTCCACCTGCGGCCCTGGCCGCGTAGGCTTCAGACCGGTGTCTCACAATCCGCGGGCGGCAAGCGAGGTCTCAACCTGGAACAAGACCGCAAGGAGGCGGTTCCGTATACTAATGCTCAAAGCGGCAGACATGCGGCTCTTTGAGCCTGCGTTTCGAACGCGCAGCAGGCCTTCAAATCTCGCTCTCTCGATGTGGCTGTGCGGCCATCGTTGAGGAGCCCTAAAATCGCTCAGGAAGGATGCGCCGTGTCCAACGCCATCGTGAAATCTCCTATGCAGTACCTCGACAAGGCTACCTCAGCCCTGCGTGAGCTGGGCATCGTTCCTCCTCCGGCCATGGAGGCCCCCATCAATGGCCTCCTGGAAAAAATCTCGGACTTGGATCAGAACCGAATCGTGATTATTGCTCGCACGCTCGGACAGACCAACGTATTCAATGAGGTCGTGCGGGAGCAGACCCAGGCAATGGAAATCGGCGAGCGCTACCGTCAGATCACCGAGTCCTTCAACTCCATCCGCGACGACACAAAGAAAATGGTCGATCAACTCGAAGATAATAAGATCGACTTCCTGGAGCGTGTCACCAACGTATGGATGAAAATCTCAAGGGGTGATGTCGCGGATCGGTTCGATGACATCAAAAAAGTCTATCTCGACGTGACTCGGTCCACCAAGGATCAGATCCAGCGCGAGCAAATCATCCTCGATGCCTACCGTGACTTCCGGGGCGCCTTAAAACACGCCGAGGTGATGGCTCTGGAGGTGCTCCGGTCCGCGGAGCAGAAGCTTGAGGCAGCCAAGACGGAGTTGCAGAGGGCATCGGATGCTGTCGTCAACTTCAAAGGAACGGAGATGGCCGAGCGCGCTCGGCTTGAGTTGACCCGCGACGAACAGCTCCGCCGCACCCAAGACGAAGAAAAGCGCTACCAGATCGCCAAGGATCTCTCGGACAATCTTACGGTCAGCTATAACACCTCTGAGGTGATCATGGCTCGATTGATGCAGATGACCAGCGCCAAGGAGCGCGTCTATGCCCAGGCTGTAACCTTCTTCTCGACGAACGACTCCGTGTTCACGGCACTTAAGGCGTCATTCGCCGGCATGTTCGGCCTGCACGAGGCAACCCAGACCCTAAACGAGATGAAGGAAGGCGTGTCCCGCAGCCTCGAGGTGCTGGCCGAGATCGGCGACCAGGTCGGCGAAGCTGCCGTGAAGGCAGGTTACGGTCCAACTATCCGGGCCGAAGCGGTCAAGAAGCTCGTGGACTCGGTCATCACGTTCCAAGAGCGCTCTCTGGAGATCGTTGGCGAGATGCGCAGGCTCGCAACTCAGAACTCGGCTGAGATCCGCGACGCCGTCGAGGATGGCAAGCGACGCATTGCGCGCTTGGTAGCGGAAGGACAGGCACTGCCGGCCAATGGCTGATCAGGCCTCAGCGACCAAGCAGGGCGCCGGAAGAGCTTCCCAAAGCCTCGACGAGGTCATGCTCGCGATGGATGTGGTGGACACGCTCCGCCACCAGGAGAACCTTGTCAGCCGTGAGCTCGGCCAGGAGGCCCATGATGCGCAGCTTCTGCAGCGACTGCGCGACATCTACCGTGGGCAGGGGATCGAAGTGCCCGACCGGGTCCTTCTGGAAGGGGTCGAGGCCCTCAAGGAGCAGCGGTTCGCTTATACGTCACCCGGACCCAGCTTCTCGCGCACCGTGGCGCTGGTCTGGGTCAACCGTAGGCGCTTCAGCAAGGGGCTACTGGCCATCGCGGCGGTCCTCGGTCTCGGCTGGGGCACTTACCACTTCGGTGTAGCTGAGCCGGCCCGGCAGCGGACCGTGCAGCAGCAGGCCCAGGCCGAGCGAAACCGGGTGGATCTCGCCGAGAGATTACCAGCTGCCTTGAAACAAGGACATGAGGACGTGCTGCGAGAGGCACAAGTTCCCGCAGCGCGCCAGAAAGCTGACCAGATTTTGGCTGATGGGGAGGCCGCCATCGAGCGGAAGGATGCCGAGGGCGCACGGCAAGCCATCGGCAGCCTGGAGGTTCTGCGAGCGGAACTGCGTCGCGAGTATGTCCTGCGCATCGTTTCTAGGCCGGGCGAGCCTACCGGCGTTTGGCGAGTTCCACAGCGTAATCCGACAGGGCGCAACTACTATCTGATTGTGGAGCCGGTGGCCCCTGATGGGCGAGTCCTCAGCCTGCCTGTCACCAGCGAGGAGGACGGCCAAGTAGCGACTACGTCGAAGTGGGGCGTGCGCGTGAGTGAGGCCACAGCCAAGCAGGTGCAGCAGGATAAGAACGACGACGGCATCGTGCAACGCAACCTTCTCGGCGAGAAGCGCCGCGGCTTTCTGGATGTCGACTACCAGATGCCGGTGCTCGGCGGTGCAATCCTACGGTGGTGACTGAATGATCTCGGGACGGCAGGCGCTCGCGCAGATTGAGCATACTATCGAGAAAGCTCGTCAGCAGGAAGCACAATTCGAGCGAGTCTATAGTGCAGCGACCGAAGAAGTCGGCCGCCTCCGTATCCAACGGACGGAGGCATTTCGCGAACTCGCGCGACTGAAGCTGGACGCTATCGCGAAGGATGAGGTCGTCGATCATCTCGATGCTGCTGAGCGCCAAGCCGTTGCCCTTCTAAACAATCGCAAGGAGATCTTGCGGCAGTTAACCGAGCGGCGCCGGCAGGCTGAGGAGCGGGTGAGGCAGGCAGAGGCGGATCGGCAGGCCGCCACTGACGTGTTGGAAAAGGCTTTGGCGGAGGCCGAGACTACCCGCAAAAATGTCGAGGCGAGGATCAGCACCGACCCCGAATGGATCTCAACCCGGGCTCGACTGGCGGAGATCACTGAGCAGGCCCGGCGGGCCGAGAAGAAAGCCGTGCAGGCCGAAACTGATCGCGATGAGAAGCGCCGGCCCTATGAGGCCGACCCGCTGTTCATGTACCTGTGGAACCGGAAGTTCGGCACAGCCGCCTACAGAGCTAATCCGTTCACTCGCTACATGGATCGTCTGGTGGCGCGCGTTGTCGGCTACGGTAAGGCACGGGCCAATTATGCCCTTCTGAATGAGATTCCAGAGCGGCTGCGGGAACATTCCAGACGCATCATCAACGAACTGCGAGAGGCTCGGGCTAGTCTTACGACAGTGGAGCGTAATGCGCTCGTCGGTGCTGGAGTTGAGGCGGTGGAGGCCAGAGCGGCCAAGGCACGCGATATCTTGTCCGAAACGGTGCACAAGCTCACCGGAGCGCGGGAGGCTCTCTCTTCGCTGGATCGCGCCTATGACACTTCTGTTCTGGAGGGGGATGCTCCATATCGAGATGCGGTTGAGTTGTTGGCGGCCGCCGACGAGCGTGAGAACCTCGACCAGCTCTACCAAGAAGCCCTTGCAACGCCGACACCGCGAGACGAAGAGATCATTCGGAGCATCCAGGCGATTGATGGCAAGATCAATCGAGCGCTGCATTGGGCTGTAGACGCTCATCGCCAGCTCAAGGAGACGGCTCAGCGCCGCGTGATGATTGAGCGTGAGCGCGAGGGACTTCAGCATCGGGGCTACGACACCCCTTACGGTACATTCAGCAATGAGGCCGCCCTGAGCAACATTTTGGGTGGCGTCCTCACGGGTGCGATCGGCGGCGCGGTCCTAGGACAAGTTCTCAAAGGAGGTTTCCACCGGGGGCCAAGCCCGTGGGATTCCGACTTCGGCGGTGGGCTACCCATACCGCCCCCAGACGGTTTCGGCACTGGCGGGGTCTTCGGTGATGGTGATTTCAGGACTGGGGGAGGGTTCTGAGCGGAAGAGAGGGCATTGCACGAGAACGGGACTGTCAGGATTTCCGGCGGCGTGCCCATCACCGCCTTCGGGGTGGCTATGGCCTTGGCGCGGAACCCCGAAGCTGTGTCAGCCATGATGGAGGCGGTATGGGAGATCGCGTCCCATGGCCTGCGTTGGATAGAGTACCGGGATTTCTCGGAGCAGGAAGAACGCGAGCATCTCAGAGAGGCGATCCGGATTCAGACGGAGGTCGCGGGGGAGCGGCCCCTCGGCTGGTCCACGGGCCGATGCTCGATCAACACCCGCAAGCTCGTCATGCAGGAAGGCGGCTTCCTCTACGACTCTGATTCCAATGCCGACGACCTCCCGTACTGGGTCGAGGGACCGCACGGGCCTCACCTTGTGGTTCCGTACACTCTCGACGCCAACGACATGCGCTTCGCGACCGCCCAGGGCTTCAACAGCGGCGACCAGTTTTTCACATACCTGGAGGACAGCTTCGACGTGCTCTACCGAGAGGGCGAGCGCAGCCCGAAGATGATGAACGTCGGTCTTCACTGTCGGCTGGCGGGGCGACCTGGGCGTGCGGTGGCTGTCATGCAGTTCCTCGATTATATCCAGAGCCAGAGGCGGGTATGGCTGTGCCGCAGGGTCGATCTTGCCCGGCACTGGCATGCCCACCACCGCCCTGACTGAAGCCCGCGAATGACTGGCGATAGCACCGCAATCAGACGAGCGACCCGGGACGAGCTTGAGTTGGCGGTCGAGTGGGCTGCGCAGGAGGCCTGGAACCCCGGTCTCGCCGACGCCGACTGCTTTTATGCCGCAGATCCGGGCGGGTTTCTGATCGCATATGTCGGGACAGACCCTGTCGCCTGCATCTCCCTCGTTCGCTACGGGGCAACATTCGCGTTCCTGGGCTTCTACATTGTCCGACCGGAGCGACGTGGTCGGGGCTACGGCTACCAGATCTGGCAGGCCGCCATGGAACGGGCCGGGGACCGCACGGTTGGTCTCGATGGAGTCGTCGCGCAGCAGGACAACTACAGGAAGTCAGGCTTCGTGCTTGCTCACCGGAATGTCCGGTTTGGCGGCAGGCCTAGATGCCAGAGACCAGACGACCCCAGGCTTACCTCCATCGGCTCCGAACTGTTGCAGTACGTGATCCAATACGACCGGGCGTTCTTCCCTGGGGAACGGGGTACGTTCCTGCGCTGCTGGTTCCGGCCTGACCGCCGCACGGGCATGGCCCTCGTCGAGGACGGGTCGGTTACCGGCTATGGCGTCGTTCGGGCCTGCCGGGAAGGGTTCAAGATCGGCCCCCTGTTCGCGGACGCGCCGCACGGAGCCGACCTGCTTTTTCGAGCACTCGTGGCCCAGGTCCAGGGCGCACCTATTTTCCTCGACGGCCCCGAGCCCAATGGGCAGGCCCTGGACTTGGCCGCTCGTCATGGCCTCTCGCCGGTGTTTGAGACAGCGCGGATGTACCGAGGATCGGCCCCGGATCTCCCGCTCTCACGCATCTACGGCATCACCACGTTTGAACTCGGATGATGAGTCGATCCGGTGTACGCTTCACTCCCGGTGTGCGGGAGGTCGTTTGATCTTCAGGCAACTTGTCCCGTGGTGTTAGGAGGCATCTTTGCCAAACCGCCGACAGATCCTGAACCTTATGTCCGCCGCTGTGGCATGGTCGTGCCTCGCCGGTGCTGCCGGTGCCCAGAGCCCGACCCCGCTGCAAACGGACGGCGTGAAGAGTGAGATCTATTTCGGATCAGACATGGGGGCTGGGCAGAGCGTCAGCCAGCAGGCCTGGGAGGAGTTCCTGTCGGAGGTTGTCGTGCCTCGCTTTCCTGCTGGGCTCACCCTCTTGGAAGGGCTTGGCAGGGGGTTGAGAAGCTCAGGCCCGTTAACCCGAACCCGGATCCTGATCGTGATCCATCCGAGCGCGGGCGATGCTCAGGCTCGCTTGAGTGAAATTGAGGCGGATTACCGGAAGCGGTTTGGTTCCGCTGGCGTGTTCCACATAGACCAGCCCGTCCGGATCCAGCAGCAGCAATAAGCGACCGGTTGCATCTGGACCGGTAATCCCGAAGCGTGGTCCTGATCCCTGGCTCACGAGCTTTGGGGGGAGGCTTGAGATGGAGAGGTTTGCAACCGCCCGGCTTCCCGTGCATCCAGGCGCCACGGCTCCAGGCGGGACTGACGTCAGGACGTTGCTGCAGCTGAAGCAGGGCAGCTTCGCCCACTTCACATTGGCTCCGGGCAGGGCGTCATTCGCGGTCGCCCTGAACCGCCCCGGGTTTCCCGGCAACTGTAATCAGTCGGTCGCTGGCACGGTGTAGTCGGTGCCTGTGGCTAGCATGGCATTGAGCGTGACGAGGAGCTTGCGGGCGGTGGCTATCAGCGCGGCCTTTGTTGGCTTGTCGCGGGTGGAGCGAAGCCTATGGTTGCAAAGTACGCTCGTCCTGCTTCGCTCACTTGCAGGCGGTGGATTGCTGTGCCGTAGGCACCTGCTGGCCGATATCTCGTGCATCCTGGGCACCCTCGACATCGTGTTCGGCAAAGTGGACCGGTGAGAGTGGTCCACGGGTTGAGGGACGCTATAGAAAGCGGCGGGGCACTGGCGCTCTGCCCGCGTTTGTCTGGAGCAAATCCGAGTCCGGGACGGGACGTCCTCAACCTGGGGTAGACTAGGAACGAGGCTCCGCGCGGGACCCGGTGTTCTTACGCGAGGCCGTCCTGGTGCGCGGGGTTGGCCGGCTCGCGAAGCGGGAGCCCTCGAGAACGAACCGCCAAGGTGTCTCAACTGCACGCGTGATGCCGATGCGGCGGCCAGAGCTGACCGCGACGGGCCGATCTCCCGCCAGCACTTCGAACGGGGCGCGATCGAGCGGACGACCGTCGTACTCGCCCGTGATCGACAGCGCCTGACAGACGCGGCCGGGTCCGGCGCAGAGGAGGCGGATGTCAGTCGTGCGCCGACGCGCCCTCATGTGCTCGAGCCCATCCGTCGGTTCGAGTGCCCGCACGAGAACCGCGCTTCCCGGTTCGCACACGATATTCATGCACCAGTGCAGGCCGTAGGAGCGGTAGACGTACGCGTGTCCGAATAGTCCGAACATGCTGGCGTTTCGCCGCGTCGGCCCGGCAAAGCTGTGCGAGGCCGGGTCGGCTCGGTCGTAGGCCTCGGTTTCCACGATGATGCCGCCCACCCCCTCGACCAGAAGTCGACAGCCGATCAGGTCGGAGGCAGCGCTGGCTGCCGGGCGATCGAACCAGGAGCGGCGGAGCTGGGCGATCATGCTCGGTGGATGAGACTCTCTCGGGGATCGTGTCGGTTCGAGCGGCGCGTGGAAGGGCGCTCGCGAGCGAGATCGACGAGGACGCGAAGCCTCCTCCCACGTGCATGAGCCCGCGCCAACTAGCCTCCTCGCAGCTGGGGAATAGTTTTTGCTCCGAACACGTCGATGAAGCTGTGCTGATTGAGACCGACTTGGTGGAGGTGCAGCTCGTCGAAGCCGAGCTCGACGTACTCCGCCAGCCACGCGGCATGCTGAGCAGGATCCGAGGAGATGAGCACCGACTCGCCCATTTCGTCCGGCTTGATGTACCGGGTGGCAGTGTCGAAGTCAGCCCGCGCGCGCAACTCCCAGTTCACCTCGCCGCCCAGCACGTTCGTGCGCCACTGCTCGTGGGCGCCTTGGATCGCCTCGGCCTCGCTGGCCGCCCAGTTCAGGCCGACCTGCATGATGAGTGGCTTGCCCTCTCCGTCTCCGCGCCGGAACGCGCCGACGACTCTCCTCACCTGCTCCGGCTTGGCGCTGACGGTGAGAAGCCCGTCGGCCCAACCACCGACAAACTCGGCGCTGGCCTCGCTCACGGCCGCGCCCAGGATGAGCGGCGGCGTGACCGGGCGCGTGTAGAGCTTGCCCTCGACCAGGGTGACGCGCCCGCGGTGCGTCACCGTATCGCCCGAGAGGAGCGCGCGGATGATCTCTGCGCACTGGCGCAGCCGCGCGTTGCGTTCTGCCTTCTCGGGCCAGGGGAGGCCCGTGATGTCCTCGTTCAGGCGCTGATCGCTGCCGAGAGCCAGCCAGAGACGGCCGGGGAACATCTCTCAGAGCGTCGCGGCGGCTTGGGCGAGGATGGCGCGATGGTAGCGATAGCCCGGGGCCGAGATCACCCCAAAGGGCAGGCGCGTGGCGTGCAGGGCCGCTCCCAGCCACGACCAGGCGAAGCCCGACTGACCCTGAGCCTCACCCCAGGGCCGGAAGTGATCGGAGGACATGGCGCAGTCGAAGCCGGCAGCCTGCGCGAGCTGGACACTGCGCAGCACATCCGACGGGGTGAACTGCTCGTGGGACGAGTGATAGCCGATCCGAGCCATTCGCCACCACCTCCCGCACCCAGTTGAACCCAGCGGTGAAAGCGCGGGTTCCTGACGCGTCGCGGCGTGCCGCGAGTCTCGTCACGCGCCCGAGCTCCGAACCAAAGCGGCGCGCCGATGCGGAGGCCATATGTCTGCTCGCGACCACGCTTGGTGGCAGAGGGGGGTCATCTACCAGGTCTACCCTCGTTCCTTTCAGGATTCGAACGGCGACGGCATCGGCGATCTGCCCGGCATTACCGCACGACTCGATCACCTGGTGGCGCTGGGCGTCGACGCGATCTGGATCTCGCCAATCTACCCCTCGCCGATGGCGGATTTCGGCTACGATGTTTCGGATTTCTGCGGGATCGACTCGCGCTTCGGCACCCTCGCCGACTTCGACCGGCTGGTCGCGGCCGCCCACGAGCGCGGCCTGCGCGTCATCCTCGACTACGTTCCCAACCACAGCTCCGATCAGCACCCGTGGTTCATCGAGAGCCGGTCCAGCCGCCACGGCCCGAAGCGCGACTGGTATATCTGGCGAGATCCCAAGCCGGACGGCTCACCGCCCAACAACTGGCTGAGCGAGTTCGGCGGCCCGGCCTGGACCTTCGACGCGGCGACCGGGCAGTTCTACTATCACGCCTACCTCAAGGAGCAGCCCGACCTGAATTGGCGCCACCCAGAGGTGCGCGCGGCGATGCTGGACGTACTGCGGTTCTGGCTCGACCGGGGTGTCGACGGGTTCCGAGTCGACGCGATCCACCACCTGATCGAGGATGAGGCGCTGCGCGACAACCCACCTAATCCGGAGTGGCGGCCCGGCCAGTCACCCGCCCGGGCGGTGATCCGCGTGCGCACGATGGACCAGCCCGAGGTCCACGACGCGGTCGCGGCGATGCGCTGGGTGGCCGACCGCTATCCCGATCGCGTGCTGATCGGCGAGGCCTACCTGCCCATCGACAGGCTGATGGCCTATTACGGCCGGGATCTGTCCGGCTTCCACCTGCCATTCAACTTCCACCTGCTGTCGACACCATGGGAGCCGAGGGCGATCGCGGACCTGGTCCGGGCCTACGAGGCCGCGCTGCCGCCGGGTGGCTGGCCGAACTGGGTGCTCGGCAACCACGACCGCTCTCGCTTGGTCAGCCGGCTCGGTGCCGAGCAGGCGCGCGTCGCGGCGACGCTCCTCCTC
Organism: Methylobacterium sp. 4-46; assembly: GCF_000019365.1. Lineage (GTDB taxonomy): Bacteria > Pseudomonadota > Alphaproteobacteria > Rhizobiales > Beijerinckiaceae > Methylobacterium. The sequence continues at coordinate 4,712,525 of NC_010511.1, forward strand.
ACGCTGCGGGGAACGCCCACGATCTACCAGGGCGAGGAGATTGGCATGCGCGACGTGCCGATCCCGCGCGAGCGTGTGCAGGATCCATGGGAGAGGAATGTACCGGGGCTGGGCCTCGGGAGAGATCCCGTGCGTACGCCCATGCGCTGGGAGGCCGGCCCCGGTGCGGGCTTCACCGAAGGCGAGTCGTGGCTGCCGGTCGGAGACGAGGATCCTGGCCTGAATGTGTCGGCACAGTCGCGCGATCCGAGGTCGCTCTTTTCACTTTACCAATCGCTCCTGAAACTCAGGAAGAGCGAGGCGGCATTGTCGGTTGGTGCCATTTCATCCGTTGCGGTGAGTGGAAACATCTTGACGTACGAACGCGAGTGGGGCGGTCAGTCCCTTGCAGTTGCGATGAATTTCGGAGGATCTGCCGAATCTACGATTTTCAGGCGACCTGGCCACATTCTTCTCTCTTCATTGGGATGCACTCACCGAGCTTCCAAAGAGCAGGAACTCTATTTGAGTCCACATGAGGCAATCATATTTGAATATTCGTGAGAGTGACTGTACCTTGTCGACGCAACTATAGCTATTGAGGAGACGATCAATCGCGCGACCTCGTCGCTCCTCGCGTCGACCGACAGCGCTCCTCACCCACGGCCAGAAGCCCGGCACGCCCGAGCCGGGCGACGCTCTCGATGAAGTTGCGCAACTCCGTCAGCCTCAGCCACTCGTCCGTGACCTGCTCGTCCAGGCCGAGGCGCCAAGCAATGTCGCGTCGGCCCGGCTCGCGGTGCAGGCCCTCCACCTGCTCGGCGTAGAGTTCGACCTCCTCTCGACTTCGCGCAAGCCCCGCCTGCACCAGGCCATCTGCCTGCCGGCGCAGGGCGCCTGCAATCTCGTCCAGGCCGATCTCGGGATGGTACTGGACACCCCAGAACACCCCGCCGTCGGAGCGGATCTCGGCAGCCTGTACAGCCGTAACCCGGTTGCCGGCCAGCATGACAGCCCCGGATGGTAGCGCCTCGACCTCGTCCGTGTGGATGGCGGGCGCGTCGTACGACGCGGGCCGACCCGCCAGGAGCGGGTGGCTGCGCCCTGCTGCCGTCGGCGAGATCCTCCGGGCGAAGGCGGCCTCCACTCCGTGAGTGTTTGGGCGCACGCTGCCGCCTGCCGCCACGGTCGCGATCTGCAGCCCAGCGCAGGAGCCGAACGCAGGTGTGCCGGAGGCGAACACTGCTCGCATGAACTCGACAGTGCGCCGCGTCTCGGGCGTCTCCTTGTAGAGGTGCAGGGGTGACCCGGTCAGGAACACGCCGTCGTACCCTGCCAGTGATGCTCCAGCGGGCAGTCCGGCCTGGGCATCCGCCGGCTTGATCCGGTGGCACTCCGCACCGGGCGCCAGACCTAGCAGAGTGTCGACGTAGCTCTCTCCTGAGGAGCGGCCGATGCTCTCGCGCCGCGCCTCGCGCGCCTCAGACGGTTCGCTCTCGGCCACGAGGAAGCGCAGCGCGGAACTGGAGGGATGCACGTTCGCTGTTCTCTTGCCGTGACAGGGTCAGGTGGGGAGGCGTGAACCGGCCGCGACAACTGCAAGTTCCGGACCGGGGCCACGCGTCGCAGGCGACGGAACCGAGGCCGACGGGGGTGCCGCCTCTGATGTGCGTCATTGAAGGAGGTGCAACGATGGCGGAGCAGTGGCTTGCCGGCCCGGAGGCGCAACTCGACTGCTTGATCATCGGGGGCGGCCCGGCCGGGCTGACGGCCGCGCTCTACCTGGCCCGCTTTGGGCGCCGCTTCCTGGTGGTGGATGCAGGGGACTCCCGTGCCTCCTGGATCCCGACGAGCCACAACATCCCTGTTTTCGCCGATGGCATCTCCGGGCAGGAGATACTCGCGCGCCAGCGCGAGCACGTCGCGCGATACGGCGGGCAGATGGTGCGGGGCACCGTCACGACGCTGTGCAAGTCCGATCGTGGCTACACGGCAAGCGTCGAGCAGGGTGCAGAGGCAGGCGATGTACATGAGGTCCGGGCGCGTCGGGTGCTGCTCGCGACGGGGGCGGACGACGTGGAGCCGGAGCTGCCGGACCTTCCTGATGCGATCCGGCGCGGGCTCGTGCGCTACTGCCCAATCTGCGACGGCTACGAGGCGAGAGGCAAACGCATCGCGGTGGTTGGCTACGGCGACAGGGGCTTGGGCGAGGCGGTGTTCGTGGCCCGTACCTACTCGCCCGACGTGACGCTGCTAACGCTGGGCCAGGGCATGGATCTCGATGCGGACGAGCGCGAGCGTGTCAGGAAGCATGGCATCAAGGTCGTCCACGAACCGGTTGTCGGCCTCGACATCGAGGGCTCCAGGATCACGGTGCTGCGCACGGCGAGCGGCGAAGAACACCGCTTCGCGGTGCTTTACTCGGCCCTCGGGTTGAAGCTTCGCTCCGATCTCGCTCTGCGATTGGGGGCCGAACATGACGGGACGGGGGCACTCATTGTCGACGAGCACAACCGCACGACGGTGCCCGGCCTCTATGCCGCTGGCGGCGTGGTGCGCGGTCTCGATCAGGTCGTGGTCGCGATGGGCCATGCGGCAATGGCGGCCACGGACATCCACAACCGCTGCGAATTGCCCACCGAGGAAGAAGTTGACGGAGCCAATGGCAGGGCCCGCGCAGTCTGATCTCGTGCCGCGGGCTCCTGGCGAGAGATGGCAAGGCTTGGGTTGTGCTGGGATTGCCGCGCTTTCGAGACTGCAGGCCGAGGCGTCGGCGCTGCAGGTTAAGGGCGAGGCGGCGCGGACTCGCGAGTTTGCGCGCGGCCCTCGCGCACGCGACCGGACCGTCCCCTGAGGTTAAGAGCCCCTAACACAACCCGCCTTTCGCCCGCGGCGCTTCTACGGGAACGATTGTGAACCGGCTTGGTACTGCTCTATGAGCCCGCCCTCCTGCTGGCCAGCCTGCGGTGTTCCGGCGTGCTGATCGGGGGAGGGCTCGCGACGAGGAGGCGGCTCGGACCAGTTCTCTCGGCCTACCTTGTGAAGCTCAGTGGGCCGGGTGGTCACGTGTGGGCAGCGCGCACGGGAAGGGGATCGCGGCGCTGGCTTGTGGCCCACTGAGATCCCTATCAATTCGGTTGCGCGCGAACCTCGCCCAGATCGCCGAGATCCTCAGCGTATCGCTGTCGACGACCGCCCGTAGGAGTGCCCTCGCAGGCTTTGTGAGCGTGGCAGCTTTGCTCCAGCGCCATGACCCACCCCTTGGCGATGTAGCCGCGAAGCCGGACGGTATGAAGCGCGGCCTGCCAATGCCGCGGAGCGTCGCTATCCGGAGGTTGGCCATGCTCAAGCTGATGGACAGCTTGCCTCTGCCATTCCAGCATCATCTGTGCGCGCTGCAGATCAGTATGCATGGCTCTCCTCCTGAAACGACGGGCAGATTCAACGTTCAACACTGGCCTCCGTGCGCGATCCGAACACATTGACGCTGAGGCACTCGCCCTCGGAATGCAGCCCCTGGACCCGCTCCACTCGTCACCTACCTTCAACGGTGCGGACATGATCCAACGAAGGGGTTCAGTGATGAGTTCTCCGTCACAGTTTGAGGTCCCGGCTCAGATGCGGGAGTTGGCCGAGAAAAGTGTCGCTCAGGCGCGACAGGCGTTCGACAGCTTCATCAACGGGGCGCGAAAGGCGGCTGCGGCAACTCAGGAATCCGCGGAAGCTGCACACGGCAGAGCAAAGGAAATGTCGGCTCAGGGCTTTGAAGCTGCTGAGCAGAGCGTCAACGCGGCACTCGATTTCGCTCAGAAGCTCACTCAGGCCAAGAGTGTGCAAGAAGCGATGCAGCTACAGTCAGAGTACATGAAAAGCCAACTGGCAACGATGCAGCAGAATGCGCAGGAGTTCGGGGGTAAAGCACAAGACGTGTTTAAGCAGGCCGCTGAACTTGCAAAGAGTGCCGTGCAGGGCGCTGTGGATCAATCCCATACATCTATGGAGCAGGGAGGAGAAAAGCCACAGAACGATCGAAGCCGCGAGTGAGAGCACCGAGCGTCGCCGCTGTCCTACACGTGCTGGCCAGAGCCCGCTTCCAGCGATACTAGGCGCGGCTACGCACCTTGCCCTCCTGCGCCAGGAGCCCTGCGAATAGGCGCGGATTCACAACAGGTCGTGCTGCACCTCACTCAGTTCCGAAAGCTGAAATTGCGCCCCGCGCTATCGTTGAAGGCAGCCACGGGAAGGCCAAGCGTGGTGGCCATCTCAGATGGACATGGGTGCCGAGAGAGGTGCCGTTAGCACGCTCTCTCGGCATCCATTTTCTCGTGTAGGATTAGTGAAAGACACCAAGAAGCCAAAGGACTAGAATGATAGGCAGCGGAATGCCGAGCAGCCACAGAAGTCCGCCTTTGAACATGATACTCTCCTACTCGGTCCCTACTTGCCCTTGATCGCATCTTTGATGCCACCAACAGCATTCTGGACCTTGCCCTTCACCTGATCGACAACGCCTTCGCTGCGCAGCTTCTCGTCGCCCGTAAGCTTGCCTGCGCCTTCCTTGACCTTGCCGCCGAGGTTGGTAGCAGAACCTTCCACCCGATCTTTGTCCATGGTGTCCTCCTGTCTCGCCAGGGAGCCTCACGCTTAAGTAAGGGAACCAGCCCACAGGACATTCAGTTCCAAATTCTGAGCCTGAATTTACAGGACCGGCTGTCGCTTCTTGCAGCAGGGCTGCTGGAGGCTAACTCGATGCTCGGATTTCTACTTGGCGATTTGTCAAGCTTGATTGCCCAGCACGGGCGCTGGATCGTGGCCCTGGTGATCGGCCTGGAGAGCATGTGCCTGCCGCTGCCCGGTGAGACCTGCCTCGTCACCGCATCTGTTTACGCGGGCGCAACGGGCAATCTGACCCTGCTGGGCATTATCATGGCAGCGGCGGCCGGCGCTGTGATCGGTGACAGCTTAGGGTTCTGGGTCGGCCGGAGCCTCGGGCAGGGGCTTGTCGCGTTGTTGGACGCGGCTGCGAGAACACCTGCGTTGGCCAGTTTCAGGCCGCCACGCCAGCGGCGCGGCGCCACGTCCCGAATGCCTCGGCCCGAAAGAGCCGGTGCGTAGGAGCCGAGACAAGGTGACGAGGAACTGTGAAGGTGTTGTAGGTGACCACGTGCATCGACAAGAGTCGTTGAGCTGAACAGGGCGACTTGAAGCCCTGCACCTTCGCCTCTCGTCGTCGCACCGGGACATGCGAACTCTCGGCCCGGTTGTTCGCCCGCTTGTGCTGGACTTGCTCCGTCCGGCCCAGCTTCAACTCACGAAGCGCGGCGCTGTAGGCCGGGCACTTGTCCGTAACCCACGCCTCGGGTGCCATGCCCTGCTTCTTCGGCAGCTGTTAGCGTCTCATGCGCCTACTCGACCCTACCATGCGGGATGAGAACGGACGCGTGCTTCCGGCGCGGGGGTAGTGAGCTGGGTGAGCAGGGCGGTCCGGAGGGTTTCAGGTACCGGAGCTGCCAAATGTCTGCCGCGGGCAGCTGCACCAGTAAACGGCGGAGATGCGCCACTTCCAGACATTCCAAGAGTGCTGACCGAATGGCCGCACGGCATTCGAAACCGGACACTCCGAACGCCCAGGTATGAGGTCCCAGGCCCTCGGTGATCGTCCCTTTCATGTCAATCGGAAACGTGAGCGCGTTCCCAACACGTATTGTGGGCCGCGAGTGGTGGTCACAGGAGTTGGAGAGGATTTAGACGGGGTGCGGTCCATGCTGCAGCTTGTCCCATCGCCCGCCTGAGCAACGCCCCGTGCAGCCTCGTCAACCCTACTGGTTCGTGAGCTTCACATCACCGACGTCGGCCACGTCCGTTGCCGAGGAGCAGGGCCGCCGTCGCGGCCAAGCCGGCAGCAACCCCCGCCGTCGCCAGTGGGTGCAAGGTCGCCCGGGTGTAAGCGCTGGTGCGCATGACGGGGATCGGCGCATCGCCGCGCACCTGCCCGGCGCCCCTGGGGGGCATGCAGCGCGCCCGTCGGGTCTCTGGGCGCCTCGGACCGCTTCTGCAGCGCGATAATGGCCGGTGCGAACTCGTCGTAGGCACCGGGGGCGAACTCCTTGCCCATCACGAACAGCTTGCCGGCCCCGCCCACGAAGATGTCGCGCTGCGGGTGCACGGCCGCGTGCAGGATGGCGTTGGCCACTTCCTCGGGCGGGTAGACCGGCGGCGGCAGCATCGGTTCGCGGTCCGTGTAGTTGCGCGCCCGGTTCGGCAGTGGCGTATCGATGGAGGCAGGTTTCACCAGCGTGACGGAGACCGGCGCGCCCTCCGCGATCAGCTCCATGCGCAGCGTGTCGGTGAAGCCCTTCACCGCGTGCTTCGAGGCGGCGTAGAGACCCTGGAACGGGAAGGCGAGGTCGGAGCCGATGCTGCCGACGTTGATCAGAGCACCACCGTGCTCCCGCAGGTGCTCGGCTGCCACGAGGGAGCCGTAGACGGTGCCCCAGAAATTGGTCCGTATCAGCCGCTCGTGGTCCTCCGGGGCGATCTCGCGCAAGGGTCCGTAGACGGTTAGGCCGGCCACGTTGACCCAGGTGTCGAACCCGCCGAACGTCGCGAGGGCCTTGTCGGCGATGGCCTGGACGTCCTCCCGGCGGCCGACATCGGCAGCGACGTAAACGGTTCGGGGGTCGAGTTCCTCGGCCACCTGCGCAAGCACGTCCTCGCTGCGGGCGGCGAGGACGACCCGGGCACCCCTCTCGACTGCCATGCGAACTGTCGCCAAGCCGATGCCGCTCGATGCCCCGGTGACCACGATGACTTGGTCGCGCAACGGCTTGTGTCTCATGCCCGGCGTGCTCCTTTTCCTGGCGGTCACGGAGCTACGCGCGACGAGACAGGGCGTTGCTGCCTGCGCGGTTTTCGCGCGCCGGCTAGGATCAGGCCGTGCCGGTTAGCACCGGTGACCGGCCAGCTACGGGCCGAGCCCCGGCCGGCGGGCACAGCAGGAGCAGCCTGTCGCCGTCCCCTGCCGCGTCTAGCTCGTGATCGGATGACCAGAAGTCGAGCCGGCCGTCGACCCGGATGACCAGCAGGGACGGTGCACCACAGGCGGCCTCCGCGCCGGCAGGCGCGACCGCGAAGCGCCAGCCTGCGGCATGGCGCTCGGCCAAGCTCTCGAAATCAAGTCCGCCATCTCCCAGTACTTTGCCCCGCACGTCCCGGCTCACGCCCGTCTCGGCGTGCAGGAGGTGATCCGCCGAGGGCGCGAGTTGGTAGACCCGCTCCCGGCCGAGCTCAGGAGCTAGGCGGGTGCAGACGAGCGCATTGTAGAGTTCATCCTGGGTCGCCGCGAGCAGGCGGTCCGGAGGTTGGTCGGCCAAGCTCTCCTCGGCCTCTCGGGAGAGAAGTTCGGCCTGTAGGACCGGCACCCCGCTGGCCCGGGCCGCGCGTAGGGCCCCTGGGTAGGTGTCGACTAGCAGCACCGGCACGCCCGCGTGGTGAAGCGTCAGAGCCAGCTCGCTCGACCACGGCGATGCGCCCACGATGGCGAGGCGCTCCGCTTCGGCAGCGACTGAGAGACCGAACCGGCGTGCGAGCGGCCCGAGCGAGAAGCCGTGGGCGAGGACCGTCGCGACGATGACCGCGAACACCGTCGGCTGGATCAGATCGCCGCCAGCGTAGCCCGCCTCGCTGAGCCTCGGGCCAGCCAGACCCGCTACAGCCGCCGCCACGATACCGCGAGGGCCGATCCAGCCGACAAACAGGCGCTCGCGCCAGGTCAGGTCGCTGCGCCACGTCGCCAGCCAGATCGCAGCAGGGCGCACCAAGAACAGCGTCGCGGCCGTGAGTGCGAGGATCGGCAGGGAGAGCTTGCCCAGCACCGCCCGATCGAGGTCGGCGGTGAGCACGACGAACAGGCAGGACACCAGCAGGACTACCAGCGCCTCCTTGAAGCGGCGCAGCTCCGCGATACCTGGGACGTGAAGGTTGGCGAGCGCGATGCCGAACACCGTCGCGCCGATCAGGCCGGCCTCGTGCATCAGGAGGTTCGGCAGCACATAGGTGACCAGCGCGAGCGCCAGCAGCGAGGGAGTCTTCAGGGTCTCGGGCACGAGGTCGCGTCGGAACGCCCAGGCCACCAGGAAGGCCGAGCCCGCTCCGAGCACCGCCGCGGCTAGTGCACCCGCCGCGAGGAGCAGCGCCAGGTCCGAAATGGCCTCGCCTCCCGTGCGGTGGGGAAAGCCGACCAGGATCTCGATAACGATGGCGGTCAGGATGGCACCGACGGGATCGTTGACGATGGCCTCCCACTTCAGGAAAGCCGAAGAGCGCCGCTCCAGCCGTGTGTGACGCAGCAGCGGCAGGATGACCGTGGGGCCGGTCACCACCAGGATCGCGCCGAACACTGCGGCTGGTCCCCAAAGCAACCCTCCGATCCAGTGCGCCGCCGCCGTCCCGAGCACGAAGTTGAACGGCAATGCCACGGCCGTGAGCCGCAGCACGCCTTCGCCGGCGGCCCGCAACTCGCGAAAATCGAGAGCAAGGCCGCCCTCGAAGACCACGACTGCGACGGCAAGGCCGACCAGCGGGCGCAGGTTTGGCCCGAACGCCTGGGACGGGTGCAGGAGGCCGAGCACCGGGCCGACGAGGAAGCCGAGGCCGAGCAGCAGGACGATGGCCGGGATGCGGAGCCGAGCGGCGAGAACCTGAGCGGCGATGCCGCCGGCGGCGATGCACAGGACCGCCGTCGCTACACCCTGCTCCATCAGTCAGCCTCCCGAGCACGTGCCGGGCTGGGCCGGCGCGGAACTAACGTGCACCGGCGCCGACGGTCCCATGCGCCATGGGATCAGCCGCCTGCCGCAGGGCTCCCGGGTTGCCGAGCAATGTCGCTCATTCTCCCACGTTCGACTTCGGCTCGGCCGACGGCTCAAATGCGCCACTTCCGGACATTCGATGAATGCCGCCGAAACGGCCGCTCAACACCCAATACCGGTCAGTCGATTTTTAGCGGCAACCTTTTTGGCACTCCCGCCTATCCGCGTGAGGGCGGCGTAGGTAACCGACGATGCCGGCGCTATGCAGTTGCTGGACGACCTGGGAGGGGCCGCGCGCCGGATAGCAGGCCTTCCCCATGGCTGTTCAGTTGGGAGGTTGTGTGAGAAGCGCAGTCGTGCCACGAAACGTGAGAACAATCTTCTACATGACACACATCGCGGCGAGCGGACCGAGCAGGGGATATGCACCCCCTGCAGCCCTGCCAATTTATCATCAACTTCAGTCACAGGATACGAGTTGACCTATGACACCATTGGTAGATGTTTGTGGTTTGGCCCTGCCATCGACGTGGCGCCATGGGCCTTTCGCCACAACCTGACCGCACGCCGCAACTGACATCCGAATTCTAGGACAGCCTTGCCCCATCTCGACGGATCAACCCTCAGTCTCGCCTGGGCCCTTCCCTTTGCCGGTCTGCTCCTCTCGATAGCGCTGCTTCCACTCCTCGCTCCGAAGCTCTGGGAGCACGGCTTCGGTGCGGTCGCTGTGGTCTGGGTCGCAGCCTTCCTGCTGCCCTGCGCCGTGCGTTTCGGCGCCGGGACAGCGGCAGCCGAGATCTGGCACACGGCGGTCTCGGAGTACCTGCCGTTCATCATCTTGGTCTTCGCACTGTTCGTCGTGGCCGGCGGCATCCGCGTCGTCGGGAATCTCATCGGGACACCCGCCACCAACACGGCAATCCTGGCGCTCGGCAGCCTCGCTGCGAGTTTCCTCGGAACCACAGGGGCCGCGATGCTCCTGATCCGCCCCCTGATCCGCGCCAACGAGGACCGCGCACACACATCTCACGTCTTCGTCTTCTTCATCTTCCTGGTGGCCAATATCGGCGGTTCGCTGACGCCGCTCGGGGACCCGCCGCTGTTCCTCGGATTCCTGAGGGGCGTCGACTTCCTCTGGACGATGCGGGCACTTCTGGGACCCATGACGCTCGCGGTCGCGATCCTGCTCCTGCTCTTCTACTGCATCGACCGGTATCAGTGGCGCCGGGAAACCGAGCCGATCGAGAGCCGTGCGCCGCGCCAGATCCGGATCGAGGGCCTGCACAACGTTATCTACCTCGCCGGCATCGTCGCGGCCGTCCTGGCGAGCGGCCTATGGACCTCGGGCCTCTCGGTGCCGGTCGGCTTCGGGAGCGCCGTGTCGCTCGAGAGCCTCGCGCGTGATGCCGTCCTGCTCGGCCTCGGCTACCTGTCGTTTCGGACAACGGCGGCCGGCATCCGCCTCGAGAACGCGTTCACGTGGACGCCGATCCGCGAGGTTGCGGTCCTGTTTGCGGGCATTTTCGTCACCATGATCCCGGTCCTCGCCATCCTGCGCGCTGGACGCGCGGGAGCCCTGGCGCCACTCCTCGCCATCGTCACGGGCCCGGACGGCAGGCCCGTTGACGCCGCCTATTTCTGGCTGACTGGTGGGCTGTCGAGCTTTCTCGACAACGCCCCGACCTACCTGATCTTCTTCGATCTCGCTGGCGGCGACCCGGTCTCGCTAATGGGACCGCTGGCCCGCACGCTCACGGCGATCTCGGCAGGCGCCGTGTTCATGGGCGCGAATTCTTACATCGGCAACGCACCAAACTTTATGGTCAAGGCAGTCTGCGAGGAGAACGGCATCAGAATGCCGAGTTTCTTCGGTTATATGCTCTGGTCGGGATGCATCCTGGTCCCTCTGTTCGGCCTCCTCACCCTCGTCTTCTTCACCTGATCCAGCACGCGAGGCCGTCAGCGCGACCAGCCTTCCGGGATGCGCGCTCCGGCCGGCGGGCTCGGTCCGGCGCGATGTCCCCGGCTTTGTGGCGAAAATCGTTGCCAGGCCGCGGCTGGCGCGCCTTCTCGGGGTGACAAGCGATCCGGGCACGGTAAGGTCGTCGCAAAATGTTGGGAGGAAGGATGATGGTCCTGCGCCGCAGAGTGCTGGGAATTCTATCCGCGACGTCACTTCTCGCGGCACTGCCGTTCCTGGGAGTGTCCTCCGCCCATGCGGCAGGTTGGCCCGAGCGGCCGATCACCCTTCTGGTGCCCTGGGCGGCGGGTGGCGGCACCGATGCGACGGCGCGCATCATCGGATCCCTGATCGAGAAGGAACTCGGACAGCCAGTCAACGTCGTCAATCGGACGGGCGGGAACGGCGTGGTGGGCCACACGGCCATCGCGAAATCGCAGCCGGACGGCTACACGATCGGCTTGGCGACCGTGGAAATCGCCATGCTGCACTGGCAGGGGCTGACGGCTCTGACAGCCAAGGACTTCACGCCTCTCGCCCTGATGAACCTCGATCCGGCGGGCGTGCAGGTGCGGGAGGACGCGCCCTACAAGACCGTCAAGGACCTGATCGACGACATCAAAGCTAATCCTGGCAAGCACAAGGCGTCGGGAACCGGGCAAGGCGGCATCTGGCACCTGGCGATCGCCGGCATGCTGGACAGTCTCGGCGCGGATCCGGCCTCCGTCCCCTGGGTGCCAAGCAACGGCGCCGCGCCCGGTCTGCAGGATCTCGTGGCGGGCGGCGTCACGATCGTGCCCTGCTCGATCCCGGAGGCGCGCTCCCTCATCGAGGCCGGCCGGGTGAAGAGCCTCGCCATCATGGACGAGACTCCGAATCCAATCTTTCCCAAGGTCCCGACCCTGAGGGCGGAGACGGGAAGCAGTTGGACGATTGGGGCGTGGCGCGGGGTCGTCGCCCCCAAGGGGCTGCCGGAGGACATTGCCAAGAAGCTGATCGCGGTCCTCGACAAAGTCTACAACAGCAAAGACTACAAGGATTTCATGGGTGGGCGCGGGTTCGGCATCCGCCATGCGGCCGGTCCTGATTTCCTGAGCTTCTGGGAGAAAAGCGATGCCGATCTCGGTGCCGTGATGAAGAAGGTCGGCATCGCCAAGTAGAACGGCAGGCGGCCCGCCCAATAGATCGTTAAGGAGGGGCGCGATGCGCGTCAACGATGCACTCATCGGGATCACCCTGTTGGTGATCGCGATCGGGGTGTTTCTCTACGCCCGCACCCTGCCGGCCATTCCCGGGCAGCAGTACGGGGCGGCCGCGTTCCCGATGCTCGTCGCGTGGGGGCTCGGCGGCTGCGGCGCGATGCTAGCCGTGGCGGGAGCGCGGAACTGGCAGGGAGCGATCAGCCCCGCACCCTGGATGCGCTCGCCGGCGGCATGGGGACGGCTCGCACTCACCCTGCTCCTCGTCCTGCTCTACATCGCCGGAGCGGATTCGCTCGGCTTCGTCCCGGTCTCGTTCATCATCCTCTTCGTCATGTTCACGATGCTCGGCGGGCGCTGGTGGGTCGCCGCCCTCGTCGCCGTTCTCGTAACGCTGATCGTTGCGAAGAGCTTCGGCAACCTCTTGCTCGTGCCCCTGCCGCACGGCTTTCTGTGGCTCTGACCTAGGGCACGACATGAACGCGATTGGCCAAGCCTTCGGACTCGTCTTCCGCTGGGACGTCCTGAGCATGATGGCGTTCGCCTCCGCCTTCGGGCTGTTCGTCGGGGCGACGCCCGGCCTCACGGCCACGATGGCGATCGCGCTCCTCGTGCCGGTCACCTTCTTCATGGATCCGATCCCGGCGATCGGCGCCATGGTGACGTGCTCGGCCATGGCGATCTTCGCCGGGGATATCCCGGCCGCGCTCCTGCGCATCCCGGGCACGCCGGCATCCGCGGCTTACGCGGACGAGGCCTACGCGATGACTCGCAAGGGCGAGGGGGAGATCGGGCTCGGTGCGAACCTGTTCTTCTCGGCTCTCGGCGGGCTCTTCGGCACCGCCGTCCTCATCGTGGCGGCGCCCTGGCTCGCCGAGGCCGCATTGAAATTCTCCTCCTTTGAGTATTTCTGGCTCGCTCTGCTCGGGCTCACCTGCGGCGTGTTCATCGGGGCCGCGAACCCGGTCAAAGGGCTCGTCAGCCTATTTATCGGACTCCTGATCTCAACTGTCGGCCTGAACAACCCGGCAGGGGTGCCCCGCTTCACCTTCGGCAATGTCGATCTGATGGGCGGGATCGAGTTCATTCCGGCGATGATCGGGCTCTTCGCCGTGTCGGAGGTGCTCCGGGCCGTCGTGTCCGACAGCAAGCTGGCAGGAGTGCCGCAACTCATTCAGGGCAGCCTGTTCCGGAACTGGGGCGGGTTGCTGGTTCAGTACTGGCCCCAGCAGCTGCGCGGGAACATCGTCGGGACGATCATCGGGGCTCTCCCGGGGGCCGGCGCGGACATTGCGGCCTGGGTCAGCTACGCGGTGTCGAAGCGGTTCTCGAAGACGCCCGAGAAGTTCGGGACCGGTCACGTGGAGGGCATCATCGAGAGCACGTCGTCGAACAATGCGGCCCTCGGCGGCGCCTGGGTGCCGGCGCTCGTGTTTGGCATCCCGGGCGACAGCATCACGGCCGTTGTGATTGGTGTGCTCTACATGAAGGGAATGAATCCTGGCCCCACGATGTTCCTGAACAATCCGCAGAACATTTACGCCGTATTTATTATCTTCATTTTGGCAAATCTCCTGATGATTCCGTTGGGCTGGCTCGCTATCAAGAGCGCGAAAGAGATACTGCGCGTGCCGCGGCACATCTTGATGCCTTGTATTCTGATTTTTTGCATTGTGGGCGCCTTCGCGGTCAACAACGCCGTGTTCGGTGTCGTCGTGATGCTGGCCTTTGGCGTGCTGGGTTTCCTGATGGAGGAGAACGGGATTCCCGTCGCGCCGGCGATCCTTGGCATCGTCCTGGGCTCGATGGTGGAGGAGAACTTCGTGACCTCGATGATCAAGGCGAACGGCAACCTCGCCGCCTTCTTCGAGCGCCCGATCGCAGCCGGACTTGGTATTCTGACGATTCTCGTCTGGGTGTCGCCGCTGCTTCTCATCGTGTGGCGCAGGCGGGGAGCGCTCTTCGCCTAATCGGTCCTGATCGGCCACGACGCGCCTCGAATTCTTCGATAACTCTGCTAGATCAGGCGGGCTTGTGCGCTGCGCGCTGCTCGCCTCAAGGCGGCCAGCCGCCGCTGGAGAGTGAGGCTCGATACGAGATCCGCTTGATCAACTCCGATCCCGCATTGCAAGCCCGCGCGGCAGGGCTGCGCTCCGCACGCCTGAGCGAAGCACGACTTTCGAATAGCGAAGCGATCAACCGAACGGCATATGAGTGTTCTGATCGGTAGCGAATCGTTCTCCATCTGCGGCGGCCTAGCCGACGGAGATGTCGGGGCACGCGACTGACGATCAGGCAGTTGTCAAAGCGTGGTCATTGCACGGACCCATGCCAGTGAGGATCATGGGTCTGTACCGCCCGCAGTTTGTGAGACACCGATTTCCAGCCTACGCGGCCAGAGCCGCGGGTGAAAGCTGTGCGGCACGAATGGCTGCCGGTGGGCGGAACCCGTGCCGCTCGATCAGCCACGTCTCGTTGTAGATCTCGCGGAACGCCAGCAGGGCGCGGCGGAGGTCTTCGACCGTGTCGAAACTGTCCACCCACAGCAGGTTCTCCTTGAGCGTGCGGATGAAACGCTCGGCGCAGCCGTTGCCCTCCGGCGCCCGCACGAAGGCGGGCGAACTCGCGATGCCCAGGAACGCCAGTTCCGCCTGGAAGGCGTCGGACATGTACTGGCTGCCATGGTCGTGCCGGACACTCAGGCCGGAAGCACTCTTGGCCGCGAAGCTGCCGAAGCGCTGCCGCACACCCTGGCGGATCGGCTCCAGCGCCTCGAAGCGCGTGGCCCGCCGCGCCGCATGAACGCCCACGCACTCGGCCGAGCAGTGGTCGACGGCCACGAACACCGCGACTTGGCCCTCGCCGGTCCAGGTGGTGGTCAGGTCGGTGCCCCACATCGTGTCCACTGCCTCCGGGATGATGGTGCCGTCGTGCGTGCGTGGGCCGCGCGGCGCGCCGACGCGCGAGGGGGCGAGCAGATCATGGTCGCGCATCAGGCGCAGCACGCGGCGCTTGGAGGTGCGCACGCCCTTGTGGCGCAGGCGCGCCCAGACCTTGCGGTGACCCTCGCCGTGAAAGGGGCTGCCGGTGAGGGTGGCGCGGATCTCGTCGAGCAGCGCCGCATCCGGCATCGGCCCAACCGGGCCGGGACGCCGCGCCGGCTCCGGCCGCGCGGGTGAGAGATGCCGGTGGACGGTGGCGCGCGACAGGCCCCAGATCCGGCAGACGCGGGCCAGCCCGTAAGCTTTGCCACTGACGGGGGAGAGGACCTGGCTCATGGCCGCGACCTCCTGCGGGCCAAAGGGCCGGGGCCGCGCGCCTCCAGAGCCGTGATCTTGGCCTCCAGCAACTCGCGCTCCAGCAACATCTCGCCGAGCCTGGCCTTCAGCCGCCCGCTCTCCAGCGCTTCCGCATCGGTGGGCCGGGTGGACAGGCTCGCCTCACCCGCTGCCAGGAAGGCGTCGCGCCAGCCCGACAGGGTCGCGGCGGTCACGCCCAGGCTGCGCGAGATAGTCTCCAGGTCCTCACCGCGCAGCAGTCGCAGTACGGCATCCCGCTTGCGCTGCCGGGACATCCTCCCGCCCCGGCCGGGACCGACCGCATCGGCACCCGCCCTCGTGTATGTGGTCATCGTCCTCACCCCTGTCGCGGAGACCGTCCGCTAACGGGGTGTCTCAAGCAACCGTGGGGCGGAGGAGCCTATAGGCGACGATGCGGACCGATGCGCTGCAGGGCGCCGGCGCCACGTGTTCCCTGACACGGAGGGCCGCCTGCTCGTGGCCGAGGTCTCACCTGATGATCACTGGAATAGATATACCGGTGGCCGTTCTTGGGCCCTCCTGCAGTGCCGACCGCATTACGCAAGCCGGCGCAACCGTGCCTGAGATTACCACGTCGGGCGAGGGGGGAGAGGCTGCCAAGCTTCGCCGTGCGTTCGAGGCGTTGAGTCAACGAGCAAACGTGCAGCTGGATCAGCCGCAACCGCGGACGCGGTGACGAGGCGCCTGAGCCCTTCGCGCTCTCCTTCTTCGTTCTGACGCTGCCGCCGAATGCCACGACGCCCGCCCCCGACCGGCAGAGCAGTTGAGCGCGGCTCCTTGGGACAGGTGCACTGATCGGCTACCAAACGGTCTCGCTTTCTCTTGGCGGAGGTTTGCGGATTGACACCGTTTTCGGCCTTTGCCTGAAAGGGAGTGTCTCTTAGAGGGAGACTCTCGAAGCGAGAGTCTTGCTAAGCGTGAATTGCTCTCAGAGCGAGCTTTTATCTTTCAGTCTGTTTCTCGTATTTATGTTATGTCCGGATTTTACCCAAAGCTTGCGATGCATCTGCCAGCATTACTTGACATCGACGTCGGCTTCCTCCATTCCATGGGCACCCCGGCACAGCCCGCACCTCGACGACCGGACTCGTGAGGGATGGCCTCGTGCCGCCGGCTACGACGGCGGGTGCCAGGGGACCGGACGCCATTTGGTTTGCGTGCCGGCTTGGAGCCGCGGGCAGGAGCCCGCGCTCATCGGCATGATGCGCCTGGTGCTCACTCAGAGCAAGGACCGGAGAGCTTGTTCTCCGGAAAGGAGATCTCGTGACCGCTTCACAGCGAAAGCTGAAGATCGCCCGCAATCCGAGCCTCATCGACAAGAACAGGGCCGGTAACCCGTCTCTGTTCGCTCACGGCTGGGAGAACGTCGAGATCACCCTCGATGAGTTCATTGTCGCAACAACCCAGCGCGGCTGGGCCTACTGTGCACAGCTCGGAGGTGCCCGCAAGGGAAGCAACTTCCTCGCCTGCAACATCGCCTCGGTCGATGTCGACCACGGCCCCACCATCGAGGAGGCGCTCGCCAACAGGCTCGTCCGGCAGCATGCCCTCCTGATCTACACGACGCCCCGGCACACGCCGGAAGCGCACCGCTTCCGGGTCGTCTTTCTATTGCCCGAGACGATCACCTGCGCGCGCCGGATGAGAAATATCAGCCGCGGTCTGACCCGATCTCTCGGCGGTGACATGGCGGCTACCGACCCCACCCGGATCAGCTTCGGCCACCGCGGGGCAGAGGTGCACCACATCGGCGGCGAGCTCACTCCCGAGCTCCTGCGCGAGCTGATCTCCGACGCCGCCCTGCCCGAGAACACCGACCTTCCGGCTCACGAGATCGTCAGCCGCCGGTCGTGCGTGACGCTTGCCCCGGATCAGGAGCTGCACTTGGCCGACGGGCGGCGGCTGCCGCTGTGCGAGGTTCCGCCGAGGACGGCCGTGCACTGCCCCGTTCACCCGGACGAGAACGCGAGTGCCTTCGTCATCCAGAACCGGCACGGTGTACCGGGCGTCTACTGCTCGACCTGCTCGAAGAGCTACTGGCCGCAGGAGCGGCGGCACGACCCGTGCGATCCCGACGAGTTCGTTCGGACAGCCCGGGCGATCGCGGCCGGCGCTGTGCCCGTCCCACCCGACGCGGAGGTCTGGCCGGTCTCAGACGCGGCCAGCCATGAAGAGCTCACCGGGTGCAGGGTCCGCATCGTCTCCGGGCAGGCCGCCCCCGCAGAGCTGCTGCCCGGCATCACGCTCGTGCGCAGCGACAAGGGCACGGGCAAGACCGAGGCCATGAAGCGGCTGAGTGCCCGTGCGGGAACGGTTCTGCTCGTGGGCCACCGACGCACCCTCATCCGGGGGAGCTGCAAGCGGCTGGACATGCGCTGCTACCTCGACCTGAACAAGACGGGCACCAAGCCCGGTGCGGGACCGGAGCGTGACACGGCCTCCCTGATGGGCTTCATGTCGGAGGAGGAGGATGAAGATTAAGACGAAAAAGGCCGCCAAGAACCGACCCTACCGCAAGCGTCGCAAGCTGCCGAGGCGCTACGGCATCTGCCTCGACAGCCTGCATCAAATCTCGCTTCAGGATGGTTTCCGCCTCGTTATCATCGACGAGTCCGAGCAGGTCTTCGCCCACCTCCTCTCCAAGACGATCACCTCGCGCGGCAACCAGGAGCGCATCTACAAGATCTTCCGCGAGGCGGTGCGACGGGCCACGCATGTCGTGGCACTCGACGCGGACCTTGGCTACCTCACCCACAACACCCTCGCGCGCATGGTGAGCGGGTCCGGCGCGACCGGCAACCTGCAGCCGCAAAAGCCGATCCGTCTCTGGATCAACGAGACGCCGGCGACCGACCGCAGGACGATCGAGCTCTACGCCAACAAGAACCACCTCGTCGCCGACCTGATGCAGGCCGTGGCGGAAGGCAAGCGGTGCTTCGTCACCGCGAACTCGAAGAAACTGATCGACAAGCTCGCGGCCGAGATCCGCGATCGGTTCGGCGACACCCGGCGGATTATCAAGATCACGCGCGACACCGGGTCAGAGGGCGAGGTGCAGGACTTCGTCGCGAACGCCGCCGCCCGGGCGGTCACCTACGACGTCATCCTCTGCTCGCCCTCGCTCGGCACGGGCGTGGACATCACCTTTCCTGGCAAGGCCAAGCGCGTGGATGTGGTGTTCGGCTTCTGCGAAACGGGGGTCAACACGCACCTCGACTTCGACCAGCAGCTCGCTCGTGTCCGCCATCCCCGGATCATCAAGGTCTGGATCACGACTCGCCGTTTTCACTTCGAGACGCATCACGACGTGGTGCGGCACGACATCCTGCGGGCCGGGCTGTACAAGGACCTGCTCGACGACTTCGGCGATGACGTGCGGCCGCGCTTCATCCAGCACGACCCGCTGATCGAGATGGCGGTCCTGATCAAATCGGCCGAGCGCGCCTCGAAGAACGATCTGCGCGGCAACTACGTGCGCTACAAGCAGGCACAGGGCTGCACCTTCGTCCACATTGACAAGAACCTCGAGCGCAGTGTCGCCGGTTATGCCGCCCTCAAGCGCGGAGAACACCTGGCGGACGAGGAGCGCGTTGCCCGGATCATGGTGGCGCCGGTACTGACGCGGGCCGAAACTGATCGGGTTCGAAAAGCGATCGAGGCCGGCGACGTGATCGCGGAGGCAGCCCGCTGGTCCCACGAGCGCACGTGCTTGGAGTTGTTCTACCGCGCAGAGGCATCGCCGGAGCTGATCCGTGCCGATCGCAGCGGCAGGCGCCGAGAGGAAGTCCGGTTGTTTGAGCAGGTCACCGGCCTCGTGCCCGAGGTCCTGCCGACGGACCCGCTCGAGTCGTTGCACCGGGATCTGAGCTTCGTGGGCGATGCCAGGCAGGATCTCGCTCCGGCTCTCGTTCGGGCCTTTCGGCTGACACCTCTGTGGCGGGAGCGTCGGCACTACCGGCTCTTGGACGGGGTCACGGAGGGGGAGCGAGGTCGGCTTGTTCCGCACCCGGATGCGGTGCGACTGGCGATGGCCGGGCGAGTTGCGGGATCGTTCGACGCCGAGGTGATCTTCGACACCCATGACCTTCGGGCATTCGCGCAGTTCATGATCGACAACAAGGGGCCGCTGGAGAACCTGCTCGGTCGCGAGGTTCGCTCCGACGTCCTGAGGAAGCCGGTTCAGCAACTGGGGCAGATGCTCGCCCTGATGGGTCTCGCTCTCAGGAACGTCGGCTCACGGAAAGTCTCGGGCCGGAAGATCCACCGCTACAGGCTCGACGCGACCTCCCTGTCCGCGATCGAGGAGATTGCGGCCCGGCGCAGGGTGAAGACGGGCTGGGCGTTCCTCGTGGACCACTATGGGCAGCACATCGACCCCGAGGCGTACGACAATTGGAGTGAGGCCGAAGAGGAGATCGCGCGCGCCACCGAGTTCATTCGGGGGACAACGCGGCACATTACAGAGCGGGAGGATGAGTAATCTCTATAAAAATCGCCTCGTTGTCTCCCAGCCGCCTTTGGTCGCGAGGAGGGGACAACAGGGGACATTACAGGGAGAGGGAAAGATGATCTCTATAAAAATGGCCCCGTTGTCCCCGCGGCGGGGGTCGGGAGAAGGGGGGAGGGGGCTGTCGGCCCCCGGATCGCGGGTGGATCCGGGTCCCACTCCGGCGGATTGTTACGATCCGCCGTGATCTCCGCCGGTGAGAGCAGGGGGCGGGTGCTGATCCCGCCCTCGGCCCGACCGCCCCGCGCTGGCTCCATGATGCCGGGCCTTTCGCTCCTTTCCCCCATTCCAAGCTGGCCCCATTTCCCGATGAGCCGCAGCCACCTGTCCCGCGACGCCGGGCTGTTCCCGTCCGAGGCTGAGATCGCGCGGCGGCTCAGCCAGACACCGCAAGAATGGGCCGCCAAGGCCATAGTGCTCGAGCGTGACGGATTGCCCCGCGTCGACCCCCTGATGGGCGGCAGGTTCTGGCCGGCGGTCCGCGCGTACTTCCTGGCGCGGTATGGTCTTCCCGGTGCCGAGGCGCTCGCGCCCGACGGCCCGGAGAATCTCGATGCCCTCTAAGTCCCGGACACCCGGCCTCAAGAAGCGCGGCAGGCCTGGTGGAACAGTCTGGATCGGGTGGTTCGCCCCCCACCGCGCCGTCGAGGTCGGGTTCCGGCCCCCGGTGGTCCGCTTCCCGTACTCACCCGAGAACCCGGATCACCGCCCCCTCATCGAGGCCGCCTGCCAGCGCCTGCAGGCCGAGATGCTGGCCTTCCTGGCCAACCGCGGCCGCGACAAGGCCCGCTTCGACGGCACCATTCTCGCCCTCTCCCGCCGCTACCAGACCGACCCGGCAAGCCCCTTCCAGCGCCTCAAGCACAACAGCCGGCACAAGGACACCTATACCCTCAAGCTGATCGAGGCCGCGGTCGGCAAGCGCGCGCTCGCGGCCCTCAAGATCGGCGACTTCTACAGGTGGTACGACGAAGCCAAGAAGCCGAAGGTGCCCGGCGGTCCCGAGCGGGTGCGCCGCGCCTGGGGCATCATCAAGAAGCTGCGCGAGCTGTTCGCCTATGGTGTCATGGCCGAGCTGCCCGAGTGCGAGCGCCTCTACACCATCCTCAAGCACGCCCGATTCGCCCAGCCGGCACGCCGCCGCGTGGTCATGCAGCTCGCCCACGTCGAGGCCTTCATCGCGCGGGCGCTCGCCATGGGCCGCCTTTCCCTCGCGCTCGGCACCGCCATCCAGTTCGAGACCGCCATGCGGCAGAAGGACGTCATCGGCGAGTGGGAGCCCATCCCGGCCGGCGCGGCCGCGCGCGAGGGCGGGTTCATGCTCAACGGACGGCGCTGGGTGCGGGGCCTGACCTGGGCGGATCTCGCGGCCGACCTCGTGATCCGCAAGGCCACCACCAAGACCGGCGCCTTCGCCGCCCACGACCTGAAGCTCTGCCCGCTCGTGCTCGACCTGCTGGAGCGAGTGCCGCCGGAGCGGCGGTCGGGTCCGCTGATCATCGACGAGGTCGCCGGGCGGCCCTACGCCGAGTCGGCCTACGGCCGCGAGTGGCGGGTGGTGGCGCGGGCGGCGGGCCTGCCGAGTGAGATCTGGAACATGGACGCGCGGGCCGGTGCGATCACCGAGGCGGAGGAGGCGGGGGCAGACCTCGACCACATCCGCTCGGCGGCGGCCCATGCGCAGACGGCGACGACGCAGCGCTACTCGCGGGGTGCGGTGGGCAAATCGCGTCGGGTCGCGGAGATGCGGCTGGCGTACCGGGCCGAGCGCGGCCGGGCGTGAGGGGCCACCTCGGGAGGCGCTTCCTGAGGGCCGCCGCAGCCATTTGCTTCGGACTTATAGCTCACGCCAGCTCTTGGGGGGCCCTCACACAGCTACTTGGTCATTTGCCCGGCCTGCTCAGGCTTAACGGCGACCCGCTTCGAGAATGTGGCTACCTGGTCCGCATGATGCCTTAAGTCGCTGGCCGGTATCGCCCCCAGTCCCTGGGGAGCGGCGTTCTTCGCCATCACGACCGCCTTCCACGGGGCCGCAGACATCGCGGCGGCCAGGATCCCAAGTGCCAGGGCTACGACGCCCAGCGCTCCGCCCACCAAATCAGCCCACTTCTCCAGTCGTGGAATGACGAACAAGCCGACCAGGAACACGCCGGTGGCGATGAGGGGAAACACGAACGACGAGGACACGGGGGGGCCTCCTGGGCGCGCTGTAGAGGGGCGAGGAACGCCTCTGGTCACGCCAGGATCCGGCGCTGATCCTTACTCGTCGTCTGGGTCGACGCGGTACGGACGGCGCTCGCCGTAGTCGCCGTAGGATGGGGCTGGAGGGGGTCGGCGGATTAGCCGCAACGGTCTCGTCCCCACACGAGCTGCCCCGCGGCGGGCCACCACATAGGCCAAGCTTCGCTCCTCCGGGTACAGTCCGCCCGTGTCCGAACTCATCGTGATGCTCTCCGGCGCTGCCGGCGCCCTCGCGGCCGTGGTCGCCATGCACCCGCGGGTCGAGCGCTTTTGGATCCGCCGCTTGATCCGGTGAGGGAGGCGGGTTTGATGAGCGACGACAAGAGCCCGCCCACCGCCTCCGGCGCCGACGACCCGCTGCTACGCGCGCTGTTAGGGGCTCTCTCGGCACCGATCGTCCCGAGCCGACCGGTGGTGCACACCCTTGATGTCGACGCAGACGAGGTGACGGCGCGTTCCCTGGAGGAGCACCCGCAGCTCGCCGGGAGCCTGCGCGAGGTCGGCACGGACGTTCAGCAGGTCGTGTCTGCCATCGTCATGCTCACCCAGAGAGGTAACTGCTGCGAGGAGCGGGATGATCTCGGGTGGTTGGACGCCACTCCGACCAGCGGGGATGAGGAGTAGCGGCTCCTCCTATGGTCACGGATCGACGTCCCCGTCGCCCGCGGGCAATAGGCTCCTCAGCCCGATCTCATCATCCGACAGGTCCAGCAGAGTGTCGGGCCGCCTCTTGGAGGGACACGCCTCCTGGTCACACGGGCGGACAAGGACGGTGCCCGTGGTAGCGGGATCCGAGGCCCGCGTGAGGAGTGACCGGATCGATCCTTCGCGCTCCAGGACCGCCGTACTCGAGTAAGCCATGAAGGCCAGGAGGCTGACAGCCCAGACCAAGATCGTCGTTCGAAACAGGCCGTCGGAGGGGAACGAGGCCGCCATGCGTCCTATCTCACGGCAGCCGGAGCGGCCGGACCCGTCACTTGTCTGCGTAGCTTCAGTCCACGCACTGCCCTCAGCGGCGCCAGGGTGAGCCGGAACGCGGCGCTGAGGATCAGAACGGTGAGGACCGTCAGGATCGTGGCGGCGATGCTGAGGATGCGCATCTTGTTCCCCCCTTGGGCCTGAGCGACAGGCGTTGGGCAGCAACACGCAAGGGCAAACGTGGCGAGAGTAAGGGTGCCCTCTTTTGCCACCGCGGCTGCTTCCGCTCAGAGGGAAGATGATGGCGGGGGCTTACGCTCTTCGCGGCCGCAGGACCGAGGCGCGCGGCACATCCACGACGGCAAAGGTCGAGGCCCGAGGGACGGATGGCTTGTTCGACGAGATCAAGGTCACCGGCCGGGGCGGCGGGGTGCAGGCGTGGGGTGGTCGGGAAGCCTGAGGCAAGGCCCGTAGGATCTATGCCCCCGCGGCGGCCAGTCCTGGCCGCGTGGCAAACACACTCCGTCTGTCTGCCGTACCAGCCCGCCCGGCGGCCCACCGGGCGGGCTCTTCGTCTCGCGCTGGGCACGCCAGGAAGATCGAGATCCGCTCGGCCACGCGCATTTGCGCCAAGGGGCATCCTTCCCCTGAACCTGCATCGCCGGTCAGCATTGTTTCCGGGCGGAGGGCTGCAAGATGCTGATCGATGCAAACGTGGATTGCACACCTGAAGAGGCGCGGGTCTTTCTCGGCCTGCCTGACCTGCAGCCACTCCAGGCCGCCGTCATGGCGAAGATGCAGGAGCGCATGCTGCAGGAGATGCACCGCTACTCGCCCGATAGGCTCATGAAGGCGTGGATGTCCGCAATGACTGAGCCGGCGAGGAGGCGCAGTGGCCCGCTGCAGCACAAGTCGCATCCTTCATCGCAGTAGCGCGGCGAGTCGAAGCTCACCCGCCGGGGCGGCGGGGCACAATCCGGGGCAAGCGTCAATGGTGAGATGAAACCGTTTGCGTGTAGACGAAGTTGACCTCCCAGTCCGCTTCATTCCAAGGGGCTTGGCATGGGTTTCGTGTTCTTCCTGGTCTTTGTTGGCCCCTGGGTCGTGCTCGCCGCGTTGGATGTTCTCGCACAAGCTAGACGAAAGCCATACTGATTTTAGCCCGACAGATGATGTTACCGCAGATCAAATCATGACATTCGACAACCGGGAGCAGCCCTCCTGGGCTATTATCTGGAATGAGAGATCCGCACAAGGAACTTCTAGACCGTACACAAGTACATATCGCACGAACAGAGCGGTGTTTAGCGTTCATTGACGCAGTTAGTGTCCAACTTGACGGAATGAATGCAGATCTGGGGCACATACCGGAAACGCGTACTTCCTTAATTCGAGACCTGAAAAAGCTGAAACGCCTTCGTTCGAAACTGTCACGGAGAAGATAACACTGCGGTCTGCTAATGACAAAATTCATCGGAGTAGGAAGCCAGCTTCCTGGCTGATCATCGAACCCCGAGCGGTCGCTTCGCACTGCCGCCACGTTCCTGCCGGCGCCTCCGACCGCCATAGATCATGACAGATAATTCGCCAGCCCGGCGCGACTCTCGACTGGCTCCCCGGCCGGACCGGCCCCCGGTCTTCCAGAGGCTGTCCGCGGGTTCCGTAATCGGTTCCGTGCATGTGCGTATGCGAATGGGCCGCCCTCACGCGCGCGAGGCCGAGCACAATCTTAACCCGTGGAGGGACAACCTGTGGGGTAGTCACGTTGCTTGGTGGGCGCTACAGGACCGGCTCACCTCACAGGAGAGACACACAGGATGGCCGAGGCTTCACGACGGCACGCAATCTATCGCCCGCTTCCGCCGACCCTGGTGATCTCACCGCCCGCCCGCCAACCCGTCGACGATGAAACGCAGCACCTGCTCATGCGCTTCGCGGCATTGAGTGCACGAGCTCTCGATCATGGTGATGCACAGCGGGCAGGCTGGATTGAGCAGATGGGACTGCGGGCTGTAGCTGCGCGGCTCAGATTCCAGGGTGAATCGCACTCGTAGAGGTGCGCTGGACGCCCCGCAATCTCGTGGGACGACCGGCAGTCACAGGTGGTCGTCCGACGGTGTCGGTCTCAATCGTGGCCAGTAGTCTCAAAGACTCGGCCAGCTCGGTGGCGGTCTCAAGCGGCAGCCCGGTCTGCGCGCGCCCGTTCACCCGGACCGGCTCGCCCGTATAGGGCAGTAGACGCCCCACCCGCCACGGTCATTTGCGAACCGTATAGTTGCGGTCTAGCATGTGGCTCTTCGAGCCAATTTGTTGCTGTCTTGACCAAGGCAACGCGTGGGGCTGATACTTGCTCCCGGGCTCCTCACGCTAGCGGGAGCGGGGCGGGAAGAGCTGACTGCCCACAGGTGAGAGAGGCGGCCTTTCCGCCAGTGACGGCAGTGACTTAGGTCCCAAATGCCGCGGCGGGGGCATCACTCCCGCGACGGCCAGGACGGCGTCACTTCACCAGCACAAGAAGCGCTCCGGCTGAGCTAACGCCTAAGGCCACGAACCCGGTCGCGAAACATAGAAGAAGGTTTGTTCGATCAGGAGCTGCGTTCAGATGCTCCTCGCGCCATGTCCGACCAGCCGCGAAAGCGTGACGTCTACGCATGGTCTGCCCCCTTGCGCGATGCAGACTCGTTCTGAAGGCGCAGAACTACGTCGGTAGAAACTACGTATGGAAAGTACGTTGTTTGCGGCGCCCAGCACGCTGTCACAGCGGGCGGAAACGATCGGCTGCAAGCCTTGGCCGACGCGGCGGCGCTCAGCCTGCAGAGCGTGCAGGCGGCCATGGGTGTTAGGTCGGAGTCCGAAGTGCGACAGCGCTTCGGCCGTGCTGATCTGCGCGAGATCCCTTTCCCCGAGCGTGGATCGCATCGTTCAGCCCGCACGGTCTTGCCGCTGTGGGCCTTTCTTGGGTGCCGGTCAGGGCCGGGGAGGGGCTCGCCTGAGCAGGCCGCCTCACTAATGCTCTGGTCCGAGCAGGTGCGGGTGGCGCTCGGCCAGGGCCGCGGCTTCGGCCGAGAGGTGCAGCGCCTTCACGCGGAGGCCTCGAACGCACTCGCGGCTGAGGCGCGCATTGGTTGTGTTCCCAGCGATAGCATCCGACTGAGCACTTGCCGCGAAGCGCAGCGCGGCCTTCTCGTGCAACTCGGCGGCGAGAAGAAGAGAGGCATAAGCCTTGCGGACTGGGATCTGGTTAGCCACGGCAACTAGCGAACGAGCAGGATTATGATAAGGCACGCTGAGGCCGTGGCCTAAGCAAAGACGATGAACATTACGGAAGTCGCCATGCTACATGCGACGCACGACCAGACCACTGTCGCCAGCATCGGATCACTCCTCCCCGTTTTAAGAGAAGCTTAACCATATTTCTGCTCTGTGTCCAAGGGGGCTGCATCAGGATCGAGCCCGTGCTCGGTGCGTATCCACCGGCACTATGACGCCGCCCGGGGACGATCCGGCAGCTGTAGATCGCGCCCACTAGAGTTGAGCCCTAAGTGGTATTCCAGTCGGTAACCAGCGGGCCTGAGGCCGACTCCGCCTCCCAAAGGCGTTTTTCAATCCGAGACCTTCAGCCCGCCCGGCCCTGCCGCGGCGGGCTTTTTCACCCACCTCGCCCGAGTTGCGCGCCGGTCGCGTCGCGGTAGTCTGGCCGCCTCTGCTGGGTTCACAACATGGGCCGGCGCGGACCACTCGCGGGTGTCCGAGACAATGGCGAGAGCCGGCGGCCCTCTCCGCAGCGGGGCGCGACCGGCACAGCTCACTCATTACATTAGGGCGAGTGAAACAGATAATATCCGCTCAGGTCCACGGCGTGCCGAGCCGCTTCACGGCAAAACCCAATCGGAAGATTATCCTTCCCAGAGACAGTCTGCCCGCGCTCCCAAAGGTCCTCCGTAAGAAACTTCGGTTTCGTCTTCGAGGCAGGCACAGCGCAGCGCAGTCCACGCTTGCATCTGCGCTCAGATACGATGTAGGCTTCGTCTTGCATCGAGCACAGCCGACTCATCTGGGCAGCAGCCAATTAGGCTTATGAGATGACAGGGTGCTGAACGATGTGTGCTAACGCTCGCCTCAGCGCCGTCCGCATCACGTTCACCAGCTCACCTAAGGCGTCTCAGCGTTAAATCCAGGGTGCTCGACACTGCTTACAACGATGCCGCCTAGCTATTGAACCACCTGCACAACGCCGCCGCGTTCCGCGGTGCGGGCCCGCCCTCGAGGAAGACCACCTCGGCGTCGACCGTGCACAGGAGGCCGCGCAGGCGCTTGCGGAGGTCCTCGGTCAGCCCGGGCACGATCACGCGGATAGCCGGCATGGGCGCAGGATGCGCCACGACGCGGCACGTGATGCCGATCTCGCACAGGTGGTCCAGTACCTCCGCGGCCTCCTCGGCAGCGACCTCGGCAAGATTCTTGGTGACGATCGCGGGATGCATCGGGGACATCTCCAGGGCGGGAGCACGCTGCTCGGCCGCACGGGACGTGCCCTTAACGAAGTCTTACCTGAATCCAGGCAGGCTGCCTGCTTCTCCCATGAGGGGAATGGCATGGCGCAGATCCGCATCCTCGACCCGCTGAGCGGTCGCGTCGTCTTGGTTGATCTGCCGCTGCCCGCTGCTACGCGCCCCGCTCCACGCCCGACCGAAGCCGTTCGGGAGCCGCGTCCAGGCCCGGTGCAGGGCACGACGGCGCCGGAGAAGCCGCAGACGGTGCCCCCGACCGCCGTTCCGGCAGCTTGAGGACGGTTCCGCTGGCCTCTCCGGTTCAGAACCCTCCCGCCCGGCGCAACCGCTCCAGGGCGGCTCCAAGTCCTGACGCCGCCACTGCCGAACCCTTCTCGCCGATAGAGAAGGACGCTTCCGCTGGATGGTCTTTTCTGGCGAGTTGGGAGACGGACGGAACGGAGTCCGCGCGGAAGGGCGCTCCGGGGTGGTTGAGGTGGCCATGAGCGGCCGCAATAGGGCAGGGGGCGATCTACGCCGCGCCGGAGAACCGGCCCCACGGACCCTCTGAGCCCGCCGGTTGGCCGCCAGGAACGCCTTCATGTAGTCCGGGCCGAAGCGCCACTGGACCGGCTTACGGTGCGGGCCGTTCACCATGGCCCGGTAGGTCGAGCCGGTGACCTCGACGCGCTCAACGAAGCCGATCGCCTCCAGGACCGCGAGGGCGCCGCGCACGCGGGCTTCCGAGAGCCTCGACTCGGTGGCGGTCCGCGAGCGCCACACGATCTACGGGGAGGCCCGCCCGATCCGTCCTGGAACGCTCCAGAACCACGCCATGAACGTCGCCAGTCCCATGCACCGCCTGGGCGGCTTTCCGGCCGCACACGGCCGTCTCAAGCCTGTCCGCGGCGTCGCGCGGCGGGCGATAGGCACAGTTCATCGTTCCCGGCCCTTGTCAGGGCCGCGGCAGGGCGAACCGCAAAGTGCGCCCGCGTCCGGAGCTGGCGCGTAGCCGAATAAGCCGGACGCGAACTCTTGACCTGCACCAGGCATCGGCGGCCTGAGGCTGAACGTCCGCTTGCGAGAGCATCGCGGTCGTGGGGTGCCCTCAGGTCTCGCTGATTGTTGCCAGACTTCGGTGTCCGTCATTGCCAGCTGCGCGTATGACTGAGAATCTGGCGATCGGCCCGTTGATACTGGGAGGCTCTGATGGCCAGCCTTATCGTGCGACGTCGGAGCGCGCTCGGGCACGCACTCGTGATTGCAGGTGCGGTGAGCGGTCTCGCCTCGGCAGGGGCCGCGCCAGCCTGTCCGCTCGGCAGCCATCACAGTCCGCGTGCGCGACTCCTGCACCGCATGGCGCAGAGCGATCAGCGGATGGTCGGTCCGGCCACGATGACCACGCGGACACCGCACCCCGCGCATTCGACCCAGCCCGCTCGCAGCGAACTCGGTTCCTACAACCGTGATCTGCCTAGCGGCGCCGCGGCGCCCACGACCTCGCGACGGCCACCGATCTATGACAACCTCGGTCAGCTCACCTGGGCGGAGGTGCAGCCCGTCCGTCCGGACGCGCGCGCCTATTTCAATCAAGGCTACAGGTTCGCGTGGGCCTTCAACCACGCCGAAGCGGCGCGCGCCTTCCGCACCGCGCAGGAACTCGATCCAAGCTGCGCCGTGTGCTTCTGGGGCGAGGCCTGGGTGCTGGGCCCCCACATCAACTTTCCCCTCGAACCGGACGCGAACGCCAGAGCGCTCGTCGCCTTGGCGGAAGCCGAGCACTTGGCTGCCTCGGCCGGGCCGCTCCAGGGCGGACTGATCGAGGCGCTCTCTCGGCGCTACTCGCGCGACCCGGCCGCGGACCGCAAGGCACTCGACCAAGCCTATGCGGACGCGATGACGGCACTCCAGGCCAGCTTCCCGGACCTCCCGGACGTCGCCCTGCTGACCGCCGACGCCCTGATGAACTTGAGCCCCTGGGATTACTGGGCCGACGGAGGTCGGACCCCGAAGGGCGAAACCTCACGGATCATCGAACTCATCGAAGGCGTGCTCGGTGAACGAAGGGTCGGAACCCTCGTTGCGGCTCCCGACCATCCCGGCGCAATTCACCTGTACATCCACGCGGTCGAGGCTTCGGACCGGCCCGACCGGGCACTGCCCCACGCGGCGCGACTCGCATCCCTGATGCCGGGGGCGGGGCACCTCGTGCATATGCCGAGCCACATCTGGTACCGGGTCGGACGCTGGCGCGAGAGCCTGGACGCCAACGTGCGGGCAGCGGCCGCCGATGAGGCGCTCGTGCGGCAGGGCGGGGCGAGCCTCCTGTACGCGGAGGCCTACTACGCCCACAATCTTCACTTCCTGCTCGCCTCCGCGTTGATGGGCGGCGACGGCCGGACGGCGGTCGCGGCTGCGGAGAAGCTCGCCGGAATCGTCTCGGACCGCGCGAAGCGGGAGGTGCCGTGGACGCAGCCGATCGCGGCCGCTCCCTACAGCGCCCACGCGCGCTTTTCCCCGCCCGAGGCCGTCCTCGCCCTGCCCGCGCCCGACGCGAACTTCCCTTTCATTCTTGGGGCTTGGCATTACGCGCGTGGTGTCGCCCTGGCGCGGCTCGGACGGATCGATGAGGCAAGAGCCGCGGTCGCGGCGATCACGCAGCTGGCGCAAACCCCGGAGATCCAGGCACTCGCGTCAGCGGGTGTGCCGGCCGTCGAGATTCTGACGATCGCCGGTACGGTGATCGAGGCGCGAGCCGCCGGAACGGCCGGCGATCACGGTGCATCTGCCGCCTTGTTCGCGAGGGCTGCGGCGATCCAGGACCGGCTGCCGTACATGGAGCCGCCGTTCTGGGATTACCCGGTCCATCAGTCGCTCGGCGCGGCCCTGCTGTCACAGGGCCGACTCGCTGAGGCGGAAGCCGCTTTCCGGACAGCCCTGGAGCGTTCTCCGAATAACGGATGGGCCGTGGCGGGGCTGCTCAGAGTGGCCGAGGGGCGCGGCGATGCCGGCGGGGCCGAGGAAGCCAAAGAATTGATGAGGACCCACTGGTTCGGGGACGGGATACCGCCTGTTGAGCAGTTCTGACTTGTTGCTTGGGAGCTATCAGAGCATCTGCGGCAGCAGATCGCCGGCCAACCGAGGACGGCTCGGAGTGACCCGACTCACTTCGTCGGCGCACAGCCTGCGTAGGACGAATGTGGCGCTGGTCTGCAATCGGACGGGCAACATCCGGGCCCGCCAGTTTCTGCTCGGGCACACGGAGCCGGAGAGCACGGTGCGATACCTCGGCATCGAAGTAGATGACGCTCTGATCCTGTCCGAGCAAACGGAGATCTGAGATGGGCGCCGCGGTCACACCCGCCGCGGCGCTCACTAAGCGTGGCAGCTGCACGGCTCCGACTGACCGAGGCTGTGTGAAAACGCGGGCGGATGCTGAAATCGTAGAACAATCTTCTCCTTGGCAGACACTCCAGGCCGCCAAACGCCGCCCCAGAGGCCGACAGGATGCCCATTCCGGCACTGGCCAGAGCGTCCGAGGGAAAATCCTTCTACCGCCTCCGCGTTTTCACACAGGCTCGACCCAAAGCGGCCCCTCGCGGCAGATGTCGGGAATGTCCGGTTGCGAGGGTTTTCCAGACATTTGATTTCTTGACACGGTTCCTTGCCGCCAGCCGCCTGGCTGGGCACTGGCGTCAAGCGCGTCAGCGGACGCAGCTATCCTAACCGAGAGGACACGGTCGTTTTGCTTACATAACAGCCCGCGAACGAAGCGTAGGTGGCGTATCCCGCTAGGGTCTAGATGAGGGCCGGGTGGGGTGGGCGGTGATCGCCTCGCTGATCGGGACCTGCAAGCTCACCGGCGTCGAGCCGCGCGCCTACTTGGCCGACGTGATCACACGCATTGTCAAAGGGCATCCCAACAGCCGCCTCGACGAGTTGCTGCCCTGGGCCTACCCCGCTACGCCCACCGCCAAGGCTGCGGCCTGAGAACACCGCATCCGCTCGGATCAGAGTTTCGGTAATAGAGTCATTCTGCGCAGCCGCTCCACGTACGAAACGAGATTGTCATGCTCGCTGATCATGGATCGAAACGGTCCAGGAAGAGGCGCGTAAAATCCATTCGCGAGAAAACCATAGACAGTTGCATCGAACGAAGAGACTCTCTCGCCGAGAAGAAATGGCTTGTCAACCAGAATTCCAGCAAGCGCTGATATGTCCTGTCTGCCCAATTCATAAATCTCCTCAGCAGGCCTAAGGGATAAGCCAACACCACGAAGCCGCCGGCGATAGTCGCGGCGTAGTGCAGCGGCAAAAACTGGCCGGATCAGGGCCGGCAGAGCACCGAGCACTACCGGCTTGTAGATCCTCCAGACATCGTCTTCGAACCAGCGGCTGTACACACCGATCCAGTAATTCCCGCCTTCGAGCATCCGGCTGACCGCGTGACCGATGGCCACTTGCTCGGGGCCGAGCCACCCATCCAGCCTGTCACCGTACTTCGCCTTCACATGCTCGATGATGCGCTGGCTGTCGGCAACGATCACACCCTCGTCGTCGATATAAGGCAACTGCTTGCGCGGTGCACGGCGGAACTCAGCCAGACCGGTGCGGCCCTCGTAGGGGAGATCAGCCAGCCGGAGATAGGCCTGGACCTTGGCGCAGAAGGGGCTCGGGTCGAACCCCCACGCATCGCTGAAGTGGTACAGAATCACGGCTTGAGCCCTCGCACGCATGTAATCAGGTGCCTCGTCCTCCCAGACTCGGCAATCAGACTAAGGTGTCTGGGCGCGATCTAAGCCCAACCGGCGCGCCTGAAGCGGCGAGTTTCCGCCCTGATCGGCTGAGGGCCTGAGAACCCGCCACATCAACTTCGGTGAGAACAAATCGCTTGTAGGTGCCAAAAGGTTCACGACTTCGAAGAATTTGCGGCAGACCAGGGGATCGCAGGAAGCTACCGCATGAACGCGCTCCAGGTACCTGTTCACCAGCGCGGTCCCGGGTGGACGCTTCCCTTCGATCTCCGGAAACCGTAGATCTTCGCCCGTCGCGATGGTCCAGGGAATGTCGATGATCCGGCGAGTTCGCGCGTAGAAGCGCTGCGCCAAACCCTCGCGACCGCTCGCCAAAACTTCATCGAGCGCCTGTGCCTCGCTGGCCGCAACCGTCATGCCCTGGCCGTAGATGGGATTGAAGCTGCAGACTGCATCACCCAGCACGAGGTACCCGCCCGGGAAGCGGCGCATCCGCTCGTACAGCCGCCGTCGATTGGCTGGGAATCGGAATTGTTGGATGCCCGTCAGGGGGCAAGCGGAGGTGACGATATCGTAGAGCGCCGACACCGGCAGGCTCGCGGCGAAGCGGTTCCAGCCCTCCTCGTCGGTCGGGGGATGATCACCGGCGCTGCCGCCGAGCGTGACGATCCAGCGGTCGCCCTCCACGCCCATAAGGCCGCCCATGCGCTTCCCCGCAGGCGGCGTCGACGCGATGATAGCGCCGAAGGAGCCGTACAACTCTCCCGGTCGCCGCCGGAAGACGCGCGTGGCGTACCCGACGTCGACCGATACCGCAGCCTCTTGTGGGCGGCCGTAGCCCCAGTGCTCAAGCCATTTGGGTGATTGAGAGCCTCGCCCGCTCGCATCGACGACCAGATCCGCTCGGATCTCCTCAGCGGCAGGAAACCCGTGCCTCTCCACGACGAGGCCAACAACGCTGCCGGTCGCGGGATCGAATTTCGGCTGCTTCGCTTCCGCGTGCAGCAGGTCGACATTCGGCAGCGCCGTAACCCGGCGGCGGATGGCAGTTTCCAGACAGGGACGGCTCACGACCATGCCAGGCAGCCCGGCATGGTGGCGCAGCTTCCAGCGGCCGTACTGAAACCAGAGAAAGTCTCCCGCGACATCGCCGCGTCGCGCGCCGAGCGCCTCCAACTCGTCCATCATGTCCGGGAAATACGCCTTCAGGATGCGGTACCCACCTGCGAGCAGCCCGTGCGCGTGGGCACCCTGCGGGACGCCTTTGCGCACGGCGGGCTCGTCCGGCAGGGTATCGCGCTCGACGAGCGTGACGCGATCGAAATGCTGGCTGAGAACTCGTGCGGCGAGCAGCCCCGCTATGCTGGCTCCGAGTACAACTGCGGACGATGGAGCTTTCGCCATGTCACACTCCCTCAGGCCGTACAGCTCGCATGTGAAGCGCCAGCTCGACGCTCTTCAGCAGCCCGGATCTGCCTGGCGCCAAGCCTACGCTACTTGGCAACGCGTGTTCATGCATACCACGTTTGAATGAAGGCTGGGTGCGACGTCGAACAGCGATTGAGGCGCGCACCTCGGCTGTCCGCAAGAAAAAAGCGGACGAACGCCACCCCAATTCTGCTCTGTTCCTTTGCGTATACAAGAAAAACTTTCATTTAAATTCACGTCTGTACGTCGCAAACAACTGACGCAGACGACATTTTGAGCCCTGCTGTTTCTGTCTCCATGGGTATATCTGGTCAGAAAATCTGCATCACACCAAGGTAAGAGCCGCGACCAAGCGAACCTGCCAGCAGAGGTGGCGTAGGGGTCCTTGGCAGGCTTCCTACTACTTTCTCGCGGCGACGCCCGGCTCAGGCCAGGAGCAAGTCCGAGCTGACCAGCGCGAGTTTGCCCGCGAGCTGGATCCTGAGCTCCGCCCCGTTGACGGCATGGCCGTCCAGATCAGCCTGCACGTAGGTCTGGCCCGCGTCCTGGTACCAGGTGACCGCATTGGCGACCGCCTTCGTGTTCGGCCCCCCGAACACGAGAGAGACGAGGCTGCCGGCCTTCAGGGTCCGTCACTCTCGCCGGTAACTGCGGTCGAGCTTGAAGCCGTGCGGACCACCGACCCGGTGAACCGGCAGTCACCGAACGTGCCCTCGGAGCCGTCGTCGTTCCTTCTGGCTTTTCCAGGTCGCGCCATGGCCGCCGCGTCGCGCCGCGCGCCTGCACGAAGAGGACGACAAGCGACCGGATTTGCCTCCCCGCTTCGAGTTTGCGACGTGCCCTTAACCCGCGACCTTGGTGATGACGAAGCGGCTTTTCGGCATGGCCGGAATACGGCCGAGGTCGATCGTAAGGTCCTGCTCAGGGACCACGTAGCGCATCTCGCGGGCAAGGAGCGGCACGACAGCCCTCATCTGCTCAATGGTAATCCACTCGCCTGGGCAGCGGTGCCCAGTTTCGTACGCGCCACCACCCTGTGGGATGAAGCCATTCGGGTCGTGGTCCCACTGCGCAAACCGGTCAGGGATAAATCTCTCCGGCTGCCCCCAGCGGTTCGGGTCGCGGTTGGTGCCGTAGAGATCCATCAGCACCCAGTCACCCACCGCGAAGCGATGACCGTGGAACTCGACCGTCTGCAGTGCCCGCCCGCCGATGAAGGGGATGAAGGGATAGAAGCGCCGCACCTCCTGCACGAAGGGCTCCACTCCCTCGGCAGCCTGCAGGGCCTCGCGGCTCTCAGGGTAGCAGTGGAGCGCGTGGGCGGCGAAAACGACGTAGCGGGCATTCGCCACGGTCGGGCGCAAAATGTTGATCAACTCGACCGCCGACGTCCTCACGTCCAGGAGCCGGCCCTCCGCGTCACGGTGATGCGCGATCACATGGGCCGCGCTGCCCTCCGGCACGGCACGGCTGCCCTCGCGGATTTGGCGGATCGCGTCGCGCATCCAGCGCTCGGCGCGGGCACGGAGCAGGTGGCCGC
The DNA here is from genome assembly GCF_000019365.1 of Methylobacterium sp. 4-46. Classification (GTDB taxonomy): domain Bacteria; phylum Pseudomonadota; class Alphaproteobacteria; order Rhizobiales; family Beijerinckiaceae; genus Methylobacterium. Next base: position 4,747,671 of record NC_010511.1, read on the forward strand.
GCCAGTTGCGCGGGCCAATGGAACCCGTGCCCTCAATCATAGCCAGGAACTCGCGCGACCGCTCCTCGGCCTCGGCCTCGTTCAAGGGGAGCCCGGCCCAGGCGCACACGGCGGCACAGAAGGGCACGTGAGCCTCATCGAACAGCGGGATGGTCTCCTGCGCCGCCCAGCGCCGCATGCGGGCACGCCATGCCTGGGTGGTGAGGTCCGCGAGGCGCTGGAGCGCCTCTGGGCTCATCAGTGACAAAAACATTGCCTTGCGGCGGCGATGCGCCTCCCCGTCCATGACCATGACGCTGCCGTTGTCCTGGATCAGCGTGAAGGAGATGCGCGGCAGGGCACCCCTGCGAGTAAAGCGATCGGGGGCATAGAACTGGGCGGCAGCGTCCGCGCCGGTCATGCAGACTACGTTCGTCAGCATCAACCGTGTGGTGAAAAGGTCGGAACCGAAGTTGCGGCAGCGGCCCGGGATGAAGCCATACCCCTCGCGCAGGAGGGCAAGCGTGCTGTCCGGTGCGGGATCGCGGGGGATTGCGAACATTCGTCGGCTTCCGTGGGCTTTGCCTGGACTAAGTCCCCCGGGGGCGCCTCGGTTCGGGTCGGGCACGTAGCAAACGCGAGTACGCCCATGTTCACGGGCCGTCAGGCATCCAGGAGGATGGCGCGGGTTTGGTTCATCAGCGCCGTGCGCTCGCCGACGAGCTGGTCGCGCACCCGGTGCAGGGTCTGCATGTCGAGTTGCGCTTCCGACTTGAGGGCGACGAAGCGCATGGTGGGGCGGGTCGCCGCGTCGGCGATGGCCTCAGCATCGCGGTCATCGTTTTTATGGGCCTTGACGTATGGCCTGACGTACTCCGGCGACATCAGCCGGATGGTATGCCCCTGAGCGGCCAGAGCCCGGCCCATGTGGTGAGCGCCGCAGCACGCCTCCATGGCGATCACGCAGGGCGCCAGCTTCGCCCCAAAAGTGATAACCGTCTCGCGGCGCAAGCGCCGACGCAGCACGACCTTGCCGCTCGGATCCAGCCCGACGAGGCTGCAGCTGTTCTTGCCCAGATCGGTCCCGATGATCGCGACTGTCATTGCCCTGCTCTGTCCCTCGTCTCGGCTGACCTGCAAGCCTAGCAGCGCAGCCCGGTGAGGGGCGGGCCATCCATAAGGGGCTCTGGCCACAATCGCGGTCGCCTGATCGGCCGCACGAAGGGTGGGCTGAACTCCAAGCTCCACGTCGCAACCGATTCCATGGGGCGACCCATCCAGATGTTTCTGTCGGCCGGCCAGACCAGCGACTATGTGGGCGCCTGTGCCATGCTGTCCTTGCTGCCCACGGCTAAAGTCCTGATCGCTGACCGGGGCTACGATGCGGATTGGTTCCGCGGGGTCCTCCGTGACAAAGGCTTCGAGCCCTGCATTCCAGCGCGCAAAGGGCGCAATGCTCCGTCTTCCTATGATCTGGTCCTCTACAAGCGGCGCCACCGTATCGAGAACATGTTCGCGCGCCAGAAGGACTGGCGCCGTATCGCCACGCGCCACGACCGCTGCCCCCAGGTGTTCCTCTCGGCCTGCGCCTTGGCCGCCGTGGTCCTGTTCTGGCTGTAGCTCCTGGGCTTATTGCCGTCGGGCGACGAACAGGAAGCGGTTCAGGGCGAAGAAGAAGGCCCGCTCCCGCTCCAGGACATCGAACTCGGCGAGCCATGCATCTGCGTCCCCGACCGACACTCCCGCGCTCTCAGTCACGAAGCGGTGGATGATGCACGCAACGCCGTAGGCCAGCGTGTTGGGGTGATAGCTCAGGGCCACGATGGGGAGCGCCTCGCAGCGAGTGACCTCGAAGCCCGACCGTCCCAGGCAATGCGGCAGAACGCGCGGCAGGTCCGGCCAGGCGACGTGACGGTTGTAGGCTTCGAGAATGCGGCGCATCCGGTCCCGGTCTCGGCTCTTCCACACGAGGCCCGAGAAGTCGGTGTCGAGGATCACCGCTCGACCCCCAGGCCGCAGGACCCGGTGAAGCTCCGCCAACCCCACCTCCAGGTCCTCCAAATAGGCGTAGGTCTGCAAGCCGCAGACAAGGTCCACCCGGCCATCACTGGCCGGAAGATGAGCGGCAACCGTCCTCTCGAACTCCACATTGGACAGGTCCGCACAGCGTGCCTTGGCGAGGGCGAGCATGGGCTCGCTGATGTCGATCCCGACAGCCCGGCCCTCAGAGCCGACGGCAATCGCCAAGTCGCGAAGGAAAAAGCCAGGCCCGCATCCGACATCGAGCACCTGCTCACCCGCTCGAATGTTGGCGGCCCGGAACGCGGCGGCCCGCGTCGCCGTTACGTCCGGTGTGGCATAGGTGGCCTCGATCCAGGCCGCTGCCTGTGCGTCAAAGCTGAGAACGACGGACATGGATGCCTCGCCTGGCGAGTCCTGCCAAATATACCACGCGCCTCGCTAGCCCGCGATCTGTGTCAGGTCACAAATGGACGCCGACTTCGATTGTGAGTCCTAACCGTAGCACCTCGCGCCAGTGCGCGTGGGCGGTGCTCAACGAGAAAGGGCCTGGACACGTCCAGGCCCTACCCGTTCCTTGCTCATGCCTACGATTGCGCGGAGCCTGTCAGGCCACCGCGACCTTGGCGCCGGCCGGCAACTCCGCATCGGTCCGCGCATTCGTGACGACGCGCTTGCGCCAGGGCTTCAGCACCGCGATGGCGAGGATCGAAGCCAGGATGTTGGCTCCGGCCGCCGCGAGAAACACGCCGTCCCAATTGCCCGTGCTCTGCTGCAGGTAGTTGGCGAACGGCACGAGCAGCGCCGCGGTCCCCTTTGCCGTATAGAGCAGCCCGGCGTTCGTCGCCGCGAACTTAGAGCCGAACGTGTCGGTGCAGGTCGATGGAAACAGCGAGTAGATTTCGCCCCAAGCAAAGAACACGAAGCCCGACAGGAGGACGAACCACAGTGGATCATGCCCCCACAGGTACAGCATGTAGATACCAAACCCCTCCATCGCGAAGGCGATGAACATCGTGTTCTCGCGACCGATTTTGTCCGAGACCCAGCCGAAGAAGGGACGGGTCAGACCGTTGAGCACGCGGTCGATCGTCGCCGCAAAGGTGATGGCCACCATCGTAACGCCGAGGATCGTCACTGGTACCTTGTCGACGTGGATATCGGCCGCGATGGGCTTCAGGTTCGCGGTGATCATGAGGCCGCCTGCGCCGACGATGACGAACATGAAGTACATCAGCCAGAAAATCGGCTGGCGCACCACTTCACTGGGCGTGTAGTTGCGCCGCGATTGGAGATTGGCGGTGCTGGTCACCTCCGGGATCTGGCCCTTGCGCGGAGCGGCCAGAAAGAAGGCGAGGGCGGCAACGATCACGCCCTGACCAATGCCGAAGTTGAGAAAGGCCGCTTGGAAGCCCTTGTCGGCGATCATCCACTGAATGGGCGCCACCGTGAGTGCCGAGCCGGCACCGAAGCCTGCTGCGGTGATGCCGGCGGCCAAACCGCGCTTGTCCGGGAACCACTTCAGGGCATTGCCCACGCAAGTTCCGTAGACGGCGCCAGCTCCCAGGCCCGCGATGACCTGACCAACGTAGAACATATTGAGGCTTGTCGCGTAGGCATTGATCACCCAGCCGGCGCCGCAGAGCACGCCACCGAACAGGACCACGACCTTCGGGCCGTACTTGTCGACGAACCAGCCTTCGACGGGCACAAGCCAAGTCTCGAACAGCACGAAAAGTGTGAACGCCCATTGGATCGCGGCGCGATCAAAACCGAATGTTTTCTGGATTTCAGGTACGAAGAAAGTCCAGCCATACTGTAGATTGGCGATCATGATCATGCAAACGACGCCAAGCGCCAGCTGCATCCAGCGATAACTGTCTGATACTCTGTTGAGATTTATGGGTGTAGAGGTCGGCATTCTTGTTTCCTCGATCGTTGCTATGTCTATTATTGTTGTTGCTTGACATGTTGAGGGGCAAACCCCATAGGCGTGCGGTAGACCTGGACAATGTTCAGCCAGGCCGGCTCTTGGTGGTGGCTGCCGATACAAGAGCGAAGTTAGTTGCTGGCCGACGATCGCGTTCGATCAGGTCGGCCTAGTCAAGTGAGATGTCGCAAGCGACGGTCAGCCCGAGCTTGCAACGGCCCGTGGCCTCAGCCTGCTTCTGATATGTGGTATACCAGCATCGCTGCGATTCCGGCGCTGGTCAAGAGCATGCTGCATTTTTTTGCTCCTGCACCGGTAGGCCGCTCGCCGGAGAATGCACGATGGTGCAGCAGAACGGCATCGTCGGTCGCGCAGGGCATAGGGCTAAGCCACGAGAATGTCGGCATCGGCAACGTCGCCCGACCTTCTGGCGATCCACGTGGCCGTGAGATCCCGTCCGTACTCGTCGCGCAAGTCCAGCATGAGCGTTCCGCAGGCGGGGCGACCTGCCCGATGCGCAGGGCCGAGCGGGGCGACGGGTCGGGCCTTCAGCCGCGTGCGCTGTCAAAGGCTGAGCAGCCATTCCGGCGGCCCGGAGCGAAGGTCCGGAAGTGGCGCATAGCCGACGCACGACCGATCGACGGCAGATCGTGCGTTCGCACCGTGCGCGGCCTGCTCGAACGGCCGCACCCTCAAGCCTAACCATGACCGAGCAAGCCGCTTCCGTCTTGCGGCCCAGTGGCGGTCAGCCGGTCGCTCCGGCTGATGGCACAACGGAGCGAGCCCTCACGCCCTTGCCGGTCGGATGCGAACGTACCCTGAACGGATAAGAGGAACGGCGGGGAACACCATGGGGAACATGGGGAACACCCCAACCACCGAGGTCAACCGAAGCAACAGCGGAATCAAGGAGTTGGATGGAGCGGGCGATCGGGATCGAACCGACGACATTCAGCTTGGGAAGCTGACGTTCTACCACTGAACTACGCCCGCGCGGCCGCCGTGCGGCGCCGCCCGACCACGGAGCGCCCGAGGCGCCGTGCCGGATTGGTCGGGACCCTAAGCAAACTCGGCGGCTTTGTCCACGGGGGTTTTCGCCGTGGCTGGACGGCGGGCGCGAGATAGGGCAGGTGCGGCGCCGAGACGACCACCTTCACCGGAACCAGGGCGCGCCATGATCGAGTCTCCCCCCCCTGCGCCGGGCACGCGGCCGAAGCTCGTGCTCGCCTCGGGATCGCCGCGGCGCCTCGCGCTGCTGCAGCAGGCGGGCATCGAGCCGGACGCGCTGCTCCCCGCCGACCTCGACGAGACGCCCCTCAAGGGCGAGCGCCCGCGCGAACTGGTGCGCCGCCTCGCCCGCGCCAAGCTCGACGTGGCCCTCACGGCCGCCCGGCACGGGGAGGATCTGCGCGGCGCCTACGTGGTCTCGGCCGACACCGTGGTGGCGGTCGGGCGGCGCATCCTGCCCAAGACCGAGGTCTCGGACGAGGCCGAGGCCTGCCTGCGGCTGCTGTCCGGGCGCACCCACCGCGTCTACACCGCCGTCTGCATCGCGGGGCCGCGCGACCGCACCCGCGAGCGCCTCGTCGAGACCCGCGTGCGCTTCAAGCGCCTGAACGCCCGCGAGATCGAGGCTTACGTCGCGAGCGGCGAGTGGCGCGGCAAGGCCGGCGGCTACGCCATCCAGGGGCTCGCCGGCAGCTTCGTGGTCAAGCTCGTCGGCTCCTACAGCGCCGTAGTCGGGCTCCCGCTCTACGAGACGGTCGGCCTCCTCGAAGGGGAGGGATTCCCGGTGCGCGCCGCCTGGCGCGCCGCCGCCTGAGGCCCGCATGGGAGCCGACCCGCCCGCCCCCGAGGCGAAGCGCCCGCCCTGCCCGATCTGCGGCAGGCCGGCGGCGGAGCCGTTCCGGCCCTTCTGCTCGAAGCGCTGCGCCGATGTCGACCTGCAGCGCTGGCTGAGCGGCCGCTACGCCATTCCCGCCCGCGAGGACGAGGGGCCCGGCGAGGAGGACAGCGGCGAATCCTGACCGTACCGTCATCCGCGCTTCAAGCGCCGGTGCTTGAAACCCCGGCGCGGCACGGGAGGGGCGGATGACGGAGCGAATCACTCTGACGCGGCGGGAGACCGTGGCGGGCGCGGCGGCCCTCGCCCTGGCGCCGCGCGGCGCCGGCGCCCAGGGGGCGGAGGTCGGTGCGGAGGTCACCGGGGTCGTCTACGAGGACCGCGCCGGACGCGGCCGGCGCGGGCCCGACGATCCGGGCCTCCCGGACGTGCTGGTCTCGAACGGCCGCGAGGTCGTCCGCACCGACGCGCAGGGCCGCTACCGCCTCCCGCTCTCCGACGAGGGCGTGGTCTTCGTCATCAAGCCCAGCGGCTACGCGCTGCCGCGGGACGCGGACAACATTCCCCGCTTCGCCTACCTGCACCAGCCGAACGGCAGCCCCGCCGCGCTGAACCTGCGCTATCCCGGCATCGCCCCGACCGGGCCCCTGCCGGCCTCCGTCGATTTCGGCCTCACCCGGGCGGAGGAGGGCGGCGATTTCGACGTGATCCTGTTCACCGACCCGCAGCCCGAGAGCCAGACCGAACTCGACTACGTGCGCGACACGGCCGTGACCCGGGCCATGGGGATCGAGGCGGCCTTCGGCATCACCGCCGGCGACGTGCTGTTCGACGACCTCTCCCTCTACGGCCGGCACAACCGCATCATGGGCCGGATCGGCCTGCCGTGGTTCCACATCGGCGGCAACCACGACCTCAACTTCGAGGCGACGGACGCGCGCCACAGCCGCGAGACCTTCAAGCGGGTCTACGGCGCGCCCTACTACGCCCTCCACCACGGCGGCGTGCTGTTCCTGCTCCTCGACAACGTCCACTACCTCGGCGCCGCGACAGGCACGCCGGAGCGGGGCGGGCGCTACGAGGGCCGGTTCGGCGAGGCGCAGCTCGCCTTCGTGGAGGCGGTGCTGCGCGAGACGCCCCGCGAAAGCCTCGTGGTCGTGGCGATGCACATCCCGCTCGCGACCGATCTCGGGCCGGACGACCCGTCGCTGAGCACCGTCGACCGGCAGGCCCTGCTGCGGCTGCTCGCGGGCCGCCCCTGCTTCAGCGTCTCGGGCCACACTCACACGACCGAGCACCACTACCTCGACGCGGCCGGCCGCCCCGGCGCCACCGGGCCCGACGCCCATCATCACCACGTGCTGACCGCGGTATCGGGCTCCTGGTGGAGCGGCCCGCCCGACCGCCGCGGCATCGCCACCGCGGACAGCCGCGACGGCACGCCGCACGGCTTCCACGTCCTCAGCATCCGGGGCGGGCGCCACTACACGACCCGCTACGTCCCGGCGAGCGAGGATGCCGGGCGCCAGATGCGCATCGTGCTGGAGAGCCAGTTCCACAGCGACGACCTCGCGCGGCTGCCCGACACGCGGCTTTACGCCCTGTTCGGCTCGCCGGTCCCGGCCGAGAGCGCGGCGGCCTCCCTGCTCGTCGTCAACGTCTTCGACGGCGGTCCGCGGACCAGCGTGCGCTTCCGCATCGGCGACGGCGCGCCGCTGCCCATGACCCGCACAAGGCGGCCCGACCCGTTCGTGGCCGCCCTCTACGCGCGCTTCTCGGCCGCGCGGAAATCCTGGGTGAAGGCCGAGCCGTCCTCGCATGTCTGGACCGCGCGGCTGCCGCGGGACATCGCCCCCGGCACCCACCGCCTCAGCGTCGAGGCGACCGACGAGTACGGCCGCCTCCACCGGGACGGGATCGTGCTCGAAGTGGTCGCCGGCGAGGGCCGCCCGCGCGGCATCTGACGGCCTGCCGTCAGAGCCGGCTCGGCAGGCTGATGACCGCGTCCACCGTGTCCTTGATCGCCTTGCCGGCGGGCGCGAAGTCCGGGATCGGCACGCCCAGGAAGGTCCTCTCCTCCGGGGCCGCGGGCGCGGCCTCCGGGGCGGCGGGCGCCGGCTTGGCCGCGGCCACGCGCGCGGACTCGGTCCTCTCGCGCTTGGCCGCCTGCTTCGGCACCGGCTTCGCGGGCTTCGCGGCGGCCTTGGCCGGAATGGGTGCGGGCTTGACCGGGTCGGGCGCGGCCTCGCGCATCGCCTCGGCCTTGGGCGGCGCCGGAGGCGACGCGGGCGCCTCCCTGGGCGGGGCGGCCGGTTCGGGTGCCGGGCGCTCGAAGCGCTGGGGCGGGTTGAGCGTCCCCGTGATGAGACTTTCGGCCCGGGCCGGGGCGGGCGCGGCCAGGGCGGGCGCGGCCAGGGCGGCCGCGAGCGGCGCCGGCGAGGGGGCCGCGGGCGCTTCGGCGGGCTTGGGCGTCGCGGCCGGCGCGAGCGCGACGACGCGCGCGGGCGGCGCCTCCGGCGCGATCGCCGGCGTCTCGGCGCGCAGGGCCGGCACGCCGTCCTTGATCTCCGGCATCTCCCGGATCGGCCCGACCCGGATCCCGCTCGGGCGCGGGGCGGTGAGCGCCGACAGGGCCGGGTAGGCGAGGGCGCCCAGGGTGGCGAGGCCCAGGAGGCCGGCCGCGCCGAGCATCAGCGGCCCGCGCAGCCGGGAGCGCGCCGCCGCCTGCGGGCGCCGATCCGAGGGATCGATCTCGACGGACATCATGCTCACTCGACTCCGACTTTTCCGTCTTTCCCCGCTTGACAGCATCACGGCGAATCAGGCGCGAAGATGTCGGGCGGTGACCGACCTTCGCGAAATAGCGGTGACGCCTCACGAATCGGTTAGCGTGGCGGTTCGCCGCCCGCGGGCCGGCGTACTGTTTCGCGACATCGCGGCCTATCTCGGGTTCATGCAGTGGAGCGATGAGGGCCTCGTCCTCGGGGCACGGCGGCTGGGCGAGACGGGCGTGGTGCTCGAACTGATGACGGCCGCGCACGGGCGCCACCTCGGCCTCGTCCATGGCGGGCGCTCGCGCCGGATGCAGCCGGTGCTCCAGCCCGGCAACCGGGTGCGCGCGGTCTGGCGGGCGCGGCTCGACGACGGCCTCGGCAGCTTCGCGGTCGAGCCGCTGGACAGCGCGGCCGGCCGCCTGATCGGGTCGCGCCTCGCCCTCTACGGCCTCGCCCACGCCGCCGCGCTCCTGCGGCTCCTGCCGGAGCGCGACCCGCATCCGGGACTCTACGAGGCCGCCCGGGTGCTGATCGACCACCTCGCCGACGCGGCGATCGCGCCACCCCTGATGGTGCGGTTCGAACTCGCCGTGCTCGCCGAACTCGGCTTCGGCCTCGATCTCTCGGCCTGCGCGGCGACCGGCTCCAACGCCTACCTCGCCTATGTCTCGCCCAAGAGCGGCCGGGCGGTGAGCGCCGCCGCCGGCGAGCCCTGGCGCGACAGGCTGCTCGCCCTGCCGGACTTCCTGGTGGCGCGCGAGGCCGGCGGCACCGGCGCCACGCCCACCGCCCGGGACGTTCGCCAGGGATTTACCTTGACGGGATATTTCCTCGACCAGCACGTCTGGGCGCCGCGCGGCCTCGCGCCGCCCGAGGCGCGCGAGCGATTCGTCGCACTCGGCACCGCGGATGCGGGCTGATGTTCGTGTTATGTTCCGCGCTTCCGAGCCGGACATCGTAGAGCTGTGGGGGGACAAGCGGGAGTCATGGGCAAGCCGTTCGAGCCGCCATCCGACCGCGACGGGATCGAGAACGTCGAGCTGAAAACGGCGCTGGAGGAGCGCTACCTCGCCTACGCGCTCTCGACGATCATGCACCGCGCGCTGCCGGACGCGCGCGACGGGCTCAAGCCCGTCCACCGGCGCATCCTCTACGCGATGCGGATGCTGCGCCTCGACCCGGGCACCGCGCACAAGAAGTGCGCCCGCGTGGTCGGCGACGTGATCGGCAAGTACCACCCGCACGGCGACACGGCGGTCTACGACGCGCTGGTGCGCCTCGCGCAGGATTTCGCGCAGCGCTACCCGCTGGTCGACGGCCAGGGCAATTTCGGCAACATCGACGGCGACAACCCGGCGGCCCAGCGCTACACCGAGTGCCGGATGACCGAGGTGGCGCGGCTCCTCCTGGACGGGATGGAGGAGGACGCGGTCGATTTCCGGCCGAACTACGACGGCCAGGAGGAGGAGCCGGTCGTGCTCCCGGCCGCCTTCCCGAACCTGCTCGCCAACGGCGCCCAGGGCATTGCGGTCGGCATGGCGACCTCGATCCCGCCCCACAACGCCGCCGAACTCTGCGACGCGGCGCTCTACCTCATTACCCACCCGACCGCGACCTCCGCGCAGCTGACGAGCTTCGTGAAGGGCCCGGACTTCCCGACCGGGGGCGTGGTGATCGACTCGGCCGAGGCCATCGCGGAGGCCTACCGGACCGGCCGCGGCGCCTTCCGGGTCCGCGCCCGCTGGACGCGGGAGGATCTCGGCCGCGGCCTCTGGCAGGTGGTGGTCACCGAGATCCCCTACGGCGTGCCGAAGGCGCGGCTCATCGAGAAGATGGCCGAGCTCCTGACCGAGAAGAAGCTGCCGCTCCTCGCCGATGTCCGGGACGAATCGGCGGAGGATGTCCGCATCGTGCTGGAGCCGCGCTCGCGCACGGTGGATCCGGTCGTGCTGATGGAATCGCTGTTCCGGCTCACCGAACTGGAGAGCCGCTTCTCCCTCAACATGAACGTGCTGATGAGCGGGCAGGTGCCCCGGGTCGTCGGCCTCGCCGAGGTGCTGCGCGAGTGGCTCGACCACCGCCGCACCGTGCTGCAGCGCCGCTCGCGCCACCGCCTCGGCCAGATCGAGCGGCGCCTGGAGATCCTGGGCGGCCTGCTCATCGTCTATCTCGACCTCGACCAGGTGATCCGCATCATCCGCGAGGAGGACGAGCCCAAGGCCGAGCTGATGCGCCACTTCCAGCTCACCGAGGTGCAGGCGAACGCGATCCTCGACACCCGCCTGCGCAGCCTGCGCAAGCTGGAGGAGATGGAGCTCAAGCGCGAGCAGGCCGCCCTGACCGCCGAGAAGGCGGATCTCGACGCGCTGCTCGACTCCGAGCCGCTGCAGTGGAAGTCGATCGCCGGCCAGGTGCGGGCGGTGAAGAAGACCTTCGGGCCCGAGACGGCGCTCGGCCGCCGCCGCACCACCCTGGAGAACCCGCCCGACACCTCCGACCTCGACCTCGCCGAGGCGATGATCGAGCGCGAGCCGATCACCGTGATCGTGTCGCAGAAGGGCTGGATCCGGGCGCTCAAGGGCCACGTCGCCGATCTCTCGACCGTGCAGTTCAAGGGCGACGACGCGCTCAAGCTGAGCTTCCCGACCGAGACGACCGCGAAGCTCCTGGTTCTCGCCACCAACGGCAAGGTCTTCACCCTGGACGCGGCCAAGCTCCCGGGCGGGCGCGGCTTCGGCGACCCGATCCGCCTGATGGCCGATCTCGACGAGGGCAGCGACATCGTCACGGTCTTCCCCTTCCGGGCGGGGGCGAAGCTCTTGTTCGGCACGAGCGACGGGCGCGGCTTCACCACGCTCGCGGACGGGCTGGTGGCGAATACCCGCAAGGGCAAGCAGGTCGTGGCCCTCGACGGCGCCGCCACGGTGACCCACTGCGTCGAGGCCGGGGCGGGCGACCACGTGGCGGTCTGCGGCGAGAACCGCCTGCTGGTGGTCTTCCCGCTCACCGAGATCCCCGACATGGCCCGCGGCAAGGGCGTCCGGCTGCAGCGCTACCGGGAGAGCACGCTCGCCTATCTGAGCGTCTTCAGGCTCGCCGAGGGCCTGAGCTGGCCCGACAGCGCTGGGCGCACGCGCACCGTCGTCGGCGAGGAACTGGCGAAGTGGGTGGGCCACCGCGGCACCGTCGGCGCGATGGCGCCGCGGGGCTTCCCGCGCAGCAACCGGCCGTAGCCGAGACGGAACCAGCGGTCATGGGACATGACCGCTGGGATCATCCGACATCCGGTTGATGGCTTCGCCATCTCCCATTTCGGCAAGGCGGATGTTGTCTTCGCTCAGGCGCCGTGCGGGCTCGTGATCCGGGATCCGCTTCGATCAAGCGGATCCCGGATCAGACCCGCACGTCCCCGCCCACGATGCGCCCGTGCAGCTCCGCGTCGAGCGGCACGTAGGCCCCCTGCGCGGCGTCGTCGAAATAGAGCGGGTCGCCCGTCCGCGCCGGATCGAACCCCGCCTCGACCAGCGCCTGCTTCTTCTGCTTGAAGGTCTCGGTGATCTCGAAATCCCGGCACAGCCGCAGGAAGAGCGGGCGCGCGTAGGCGGGCAGTTCGGCGGCGAGATGCGCCCGCAGGCCGGCGAGCTCGAAGCCCTCCGCCACGGTCAGCGCCGCCATGCCGGCGCGCCCCTCCGTGCCCGGGACGGCGACCCCGTACACCACCGCCTCGGTCACGCCCGGCGCCCGCGCGAGCGCCGCCGCCACCTCCGTCGTCGCCACGTTCTCGCCCTTCCAGCGGAAGGTGTCCCCGACCCGGTCCACGAAGCTGTAGAAGCCCTGCCGGTCGACCCGCATCAGGTCCCCGGTGCGGAACCACGCGTCGCCGGGGGCGAACACGTCGCGCAGGACCTTGGCCTCGCTCGCCGCCTTGCTGGTATAGCCCTCGAAGCGCTGGCTGCCGACCTCGCGCGCGAGGCGCCCGATCAGCTCCCCGGCCTCGCCCGGCGGGCAGCGCAGACAGAGCCCGTCCGGGCCGCGGGCCGGCGCGCCGGTCTCCGGATCGTGCCGGACGAGGGCGGCCGGGGAGGAATGCGCCAGGAAGGGCGGCACCCGCCCGACCGCACCAACCCGGCCCTCGACGTTGCAGAGAGAGAGGGTGCCCTCGGTCGCGGCGTAGAATTCGAGGATGCGGGGGATCGCGAACCGCGCCTGGAACGCCTCCCAGATCTCGGGGCGCAGCCCGTTGCCGGTGGCGAGGCGCAGCGCGTGGGCGCGCTCCAGCGGGTGGGCGGGCGCGTTCAGCAGGTAGCGGCAGAGTTCGCCGATGTACTGGATGATGGTGCAGCGTTCCGCGACCACGTCGTCCCAGAAGCGACGGGCCGAGAAGCGCTCGCGCAGCACGGCGGCGCCGCCGCCCACGATCACGCTCCCGGGCGCCACCACGCCGCCGACGCTGTGGTACATCGGCAGGCAGCTGTAGAGCCGGTCCGTCGCTCCGGTCGCGTTGAGGCCCGCGAACCAGTGGCTCCAGGTCATCACCCGGTGGTGGCTCACCCGGGCGGCCTTCGGCAGGCCGGTCGTGCCCGAGGTGTAGATGTAGAGGGCGGTGTCCGCCAGCGTGACGCCGCGCTCCTCGGCCGCCGCGAAGGGGCCCGGGTCGAGCGCCTCGAGGGCTCCCGCGAGGTCGTCCGCCCAGAGCAGGCGCGGCCGCTCGGCGAGGTGCGGCGCGGCGCCCTCGCAGGCGGCCCGCAGCTCCGGCCCGACGATCAGGTGCGAGGGCGAGGCCGCCGCGATGCAATGGGCGAGGCCCGCCCCGGTGAGGTGGGTGTTGAGCAGGGCGACCCGCACGCCGACCCGGCTCAGCCCGAGCCAGGCCGCCATCGTGTCGGGCCCGTTCGGCAGCATCAGGCCGACCGCGGCGCCGGGCCCGAGACCCTGCGCCAGGGCCCAGCGGGCGTAGCGCCGGCACAGCGCGGCGAGGCCCGCGTGGCTGAGGCGCCCCCGCTCGCCGATCAGGGCCGGGGCCTCGCCGTGGCGCTCGCCGAGTTCGTCGATCACCCGCGGCAGGGTGCGCCAGGGCTGCTGGCCGATGCGCGCCGTGCGCTCCAGCGCCCCGAGCCACCCGCCCGCGGCGGATGAGCCCGCCCGGGCCACGGCCGCACCTGCGCTCATCATCCGCCGAACTCCCCGCTCGCACCCGCTGCCCCGACCCTGCGGCGCAAGGCTTAAGCAAGGCTTGCGGCGCGTGCGACGCCGCGCGCTCCCGCGCTCCGAGCGATCTGCGAAAGACATTCTTCAGCATGCGGCCGGTTCCCGCCCGACGAGCCCGGTTTTCCGCGCGGGCGGGAAGCAAGCCGCAAGGATATGGCGGTCAGTCTTCTGCCCGCGACGGCCTGCACCGGAGCGATCGTCCGATTCTGAGACATCCGGGTCGGTTCGGCGCTTGCAGGGCGGGGCGCACGAGGTTTCCCAAGGACGACGCCATGCGGCCTGAGACGATCGCGATCCATGCCGGCTACGAGGACGATCCGACGACCAAGGCCGTCGCCGTCCCGATCTACCAGACCGCCGCCTACGCCTTCGACAGCGCGGAGCACGGCGCCGCGCTGTTCAACCTGGAAATGCCGGGCTACCGCTACAGCCGGATCGCCAACCCGACCAACGCGGTGCTGGAGCGCCGGGTGGCCGAACTGGAGGGCGGGGTGGCGGCGCTCAGCGTCGCGACCGGCCAGGCGGCCCTGCACTACGCCATCGCGACGCTGGCCGATTGCGGCGGCAACATCGTCTCGGTGCCGCAGCTCTACGGCACCACCCACACCCTCTTCGCGCATGTCCTGCCCCGCCAGGGCATCCACACGCGCTTCGCCGCGAGCGACGCGCCCGAGGCGGTCGCCCGCCTGATCGATGCCGACACCCGCGCGGTCTATTGCGAGAGCATCGGCAACCCGGCCGGCAACATCTGCGACATCGCCGCCCTCGCCGAGGTGGCGCACGCCCACGGCGTGCCCCTGGTGGTCGACAACACGGTCGCGACGCCGATCCTGATGCGGCCCCTCGACCACGGGGCCGACATCGTGATCGCCTCGCTCACCAAGTTCATGGGCGGGCACGGCACCACGCTCGGCGGCATCATCGTGGATGGCGGGCGCTTCCCGTGGCTCGCCCATCCCGAGCGGTTCCCGATGTTCTGCAAGCCGGACGCGTCCTATCACGGCCTCGTATACGCGGAGAGGTTCGGGGCGAGCGCCTTCGCCGAGCGGGCGCGCAGCGTCTACCAGCGCACGACCGGCGCGGTGCTGGCCCCCTTCAGCGCCTTCCTGCTGCTGCAGGGCATCGAGACCGTGGCCCTGCGGGTCGAGCGCCACGTGGAGAATGCCCGCAAGGTCGCCGAATTCCTGCGCGACGATCCGCGGGTCGCCTGGGTGAACTACGCCGGCTTCCCCGACAGCCCGCACTACCCGATGGCGCGCAAGTACCTCGGCGGGCGGGCCTCCTCGCTCCTCACCTTCGGGGTGCAGGGGGGCTACGCGGGCGGGGCGGCCTTCTACGACGCCCTCACGCTGGTCAAGCGGCTCGTCAATATCGGGGACGCGAAGTCGCTCGCCTGCCACCCGGCCTCGACCACCCACCGGCAGATGTCGCCCGAGGAGCAGCGCCACGCGGGGGTGCTGCCGGAGGCGATCCGGCTCTCGGTCGGCATCGAGCACAGCGACGACATCCTGGCCGACCTCGACCAGGCGCTCGAGGCCGCGGGCCGCAGCCTGCTGCGCGCCGCCGAGTGAGCGGGAGCCGCCGCGCGATGCTCAAGCCCGCCACCCCGCCGCTCGCCCGGGCGGGCCGGCCGCGGCCGGCCGCGCCCCGCGACCGCCTAACGGTCGGTCTCCTCAACAACATGCCGGACGCCGCGCTCGCCGCGACGGACCGCCAATTCTCCGCCCTGCTCGGGCGCGAGGTGCGCCTGCTGCGCTTCCACCTGCCGGAGATCGCCCGCGGGCCCGAGGCCCGGGACATGCTGGCGCCCCTCTCGGCGCCGGCCGACGCCCTGGAGGGCGCCGGGCTCGACGCGCTCATCGTCACGGGCTGCGAGCCGCGCGCGGCCGACCTGCGCGACGAGCCCTACTGGCCGGCCCTGGCCGGCGTGATCGACTGGGCGCGCGACCACACGGTCTCGACGCTGTTCTCGTGCCTCGCGGCCCACGCGGCGGTGCTGCACCTCGACGGCATCGCCCGGCGGCGCATGGCGCGCAAGCGCTCCGGGATCTTCGCCTGCCGGCCGGTGGCGGCCCACCCGCTCCTCGCCGGGATGCCCGCGGTGCTGCCGGTGCCGCATTCCCGCTGGAACGACCTCGCCGAGGCGGATCTCGCCGCGTCCGGCTACCACGTGCTGACGCGCTCGGACGAGGCGGGGGTCGACCTGTTCGTGAAGCCCGAGCGCAGCCTGCTGGTCTTCCTGCAGGGCCACCCCGAATACGACCCGGACAGCCTCGCCCGCGAGTACCGGCGCGACCTCAAGCGCTTCGGGCGCGGCGAGCGGGCCGAGCCCCCGGACCGCCCCGTCCACTACTTCGACCCTGAGATCGAGGCGGCGCTCGACGACCACGCCCGGGGCGGGTGGGCGGGGGAGCCGTCCTGCGCGCCGCCCGCCGCGCCGGCCTGGCCGCCGGTGGCCGCGCAGCTGTTCCGGAACTGGCTCTCCCTCGTGGCGACCCGCCGGGGCGCCCGGGCCGGCGCCGCGGCGGCGCCGTGACCGTCCGGCCACCCGCCCGGCTCGCCCGGCTGCTCACCGGCTCGGCGGCCCTCGCGGCCATCCGCCTCGGCGGCGCGGGCTTCGGCTTCGTCGCCCAGGCCTTCCTCGCCCGTTTCGTGGGCGCCCACGACCTCGGCCTGTTCTACGCGGCGACGAGCCTCGCGATCGTGGCCGGTCTCCTCGCGACCCAGGGCTACACGCAGATCGCCTCGCGCTTCGCGGCCCGCTACCGGTCGCCGGCCCGCCGGCGCCTGTTCGCCGCCTTCGTGGCGACGGCGCGCCGGGACAGCCTCGCGGCCGCCGCCCTGTTCTCGGGGCTGATCGCCGGGGCGAGCCTGCTCGCGCCGGGCCTCGACGCCACGACGCGCCATTGCGGGCTGCTGGCGGGCCTGCTCGTCCTGGCGACGACGAGCCTGACCCTGTTCACCAATCTCGCCGGCGCGATCCGGCTGTTCGGCCTGTGCTACGTGCCCGAGGGGATCGTGCGGCCGGCCGTCTTCCTGGTCCTCGTGGTCGGGCTGCGCCTCGCCTGGCCGGGAGCGACGGGCGACGCCGTCACGGCCCTGTTCACGGGACTGACCGTCCTGATCGCCGTGGTGCAGCTCCGGCTGCTCCTGCCCCACCTGCCGCCCCGGCGCGCGCCGGGACGGAGCGCGCGCCGGCTCAGGCGGCGCTGGCGGCGCGAGGCGCATTCCCTGATGCTGCTCTCGATCTACACCAACATCTTCGCGGATCTCGGCATCCTCTGCGTGACGCCGTTCCTGCCGAAGGCCGAGGTGGCGGTGTTCGGCCTCTGCCTCAAGCTCGCGCTCCTGGTCGGCTACGTCGTCCAGGTGACGCAGCAGATGGCGGTGCCGGACCTCGCCGATGCCCGCCGGGCGGGCGACCACGCGGCGATGCGCCGGATCGTGTGCCGCTCGCTCGCCCTGCCCGGCGCCGCGACGCTGGCGGCCCTCGCCGCGGTCCTGGTCGCGGGCGCGCCGCTCCTCTCGCTGTTCGGCCCCGAATTCCCGCACGGCGCCGCGGCGCTCGCCATCCTGGTCGGCAGCCAGCTCCTGCGCGCCCTCGCCGGACCGAGCGCCCACCTGGTGACCCTCACGGGCGCGCAGGGGCTCAACGCGCGGCTCTGCGTTCTCGCCCTGCTGGTCCTGGTGGCGGCCAATCTCGCGCTGACGCCCGCCTTCGGCGTGACCGGCGCCGCCGGCGCGGTCCTCGCGAGCTACGCCGCCTGGATCCTCGCCACCGCGCTCGTCCTGCGCCGGCTCGGGGAGATCCGCACCGACGCGCTCTCGCTCCTGCCGGGCGCGCGGAGGGCCGCGCCGACGCGGGAGGGAGCCCGGGGCCGCGCCGTCCTGAGCGGGGGGTGAGGGCCGGACGCGCCCGCGCGGCCGGCACCTCCGGGCGCGGCGCGCCGCCGCGCGCCGGGGACAGCGGATCACGCCCGCCCTTGCCAGCCGGCCGCGCCTGCCTCACGCAGGGGCCGAGGCCGCCGGTCCGGCGGCGGGGAGGGACGGTGATGAAGGCGCTCCTGTGCAAGACGCTCGGCGGGCCGGAGGATCTGGTCATCGCGGATCTGCCGGATCCCGTGCCGGGGCCGGGCGAGGTGCGCGTCCGGGTGACCGTGGCGGCCCTGAACTTCTTCGACACGCTGATCATCGCCGGCCGCTACCAGGTCAAGCCGGACCTGCCCTTCTCGCCGGGCGCGGAGGCCGCCGGGATCGTCGAGGCGATCGGGCCGGGCGTCGAGGGCCTGCGGGTCGGCGAGCGCGTCATCGCCCATCTCGGCCACGGCACCTGCCGGGAGACGATCCTGGCCCGCCGCGAGGCCCTGAGCCCCATCCCCGACGGGGTCGGCGACGAGCAGGCCGCGGGCCTCACGGTCACCTACGGCACCTCCCTGCATGCCCTGCAGGACCGCGCCGCCCTGCGGGCGGGCGAGACCCTCGTCGTCCTCGGGGCCTCCGGCGGGGTCGGGCTCGCGGCGGTCGAGCTCGGCCACGCCATGGGCGCGCGCGTCATCGCCTGCGCCTCCTCGGCGGACAAGCTGGAGGCGGCCAGGGCCCACGGCGCCGACCTCGTCCTCGACTATTCCGAGGAGAACCTGCGCGAGGGCCTGCGCCGGCTCGGCGGCGCGGCCGGGATCGACGTGGTCTACGATCCCGTCGGCGGCGACTTCTCGGAGCCGGCCCTGCGCTCCCTCAACTGGAAGGGCCGGTTCCTGGTGATCGGGTTCGCGGCCGGGCCGATCCCCAAGATCCCGCTCAACCTCGTGCTCCTCAAGGGCATCGACGTGCAGGGCGTGCACTGGGGCGCCTTCGTGAGGAACGAGCCCGAGGCCCACGCCCGCAACCAGGCCCGCCTCCTCGCCCTGGTGGCCGAGGGCCGCCTCACCGCGAAGGTGCACGGCGTCTACCCGCTGGAGCGCGCCGCGGAAGCCCTAGGCGTGCTCTCGCGCCGCGAGGCGGTCGGCAAGGTGCTGCTGCGACCCTGAGCGGGCGCCCGCGCGGCGTCCGGCCGGGCCCCGCGCGGGCCCCGCGCCGCGCGGCTGCCGCCGGGCCGTCGCGGCGATGCGCCGCGGCGCTTCGGGACTTTCGGAAATTCCTGAAATGGCGAGATAGGACGCAGGTGTCGGCCTCGAACGGGGATACGTCATGCTGTCGACCTTGGACGCCCTGCTGCTCGCCCGGATCCAGTTCGGGTTCACGGTGGCGTTCCACATCATCTTCCCGGCCTTCTCGATCGGGCTCGCGAGCTACCTCGCCGTGCTCGAAGGCCTCTGGCTCGCCACCGGGCGCTCCGTCTACCTCGACCTCTTCAAGTACTGGGTGAAGATCTTCGCCGTCGCCTTCGCGATGGGCGTCGTCTCGGGGCTGGTCATGTCGTACCAGTTCGGGACGAACTGGTCGGTCTTCTCGGACAAGGCCGGGCCGGTGCTGGGGCCGCTGATGGCCTACGAGGTGCTGTCGGCCTTCTTCCTGGAGGCGGGCTTCCTCGGCGTGATGCTGTTCGGGATGAGCAAGGTCGGGCCGCGCCTGCACTTCCTGGCGACGCTGGCGGTGGCGGTCGGCACCTTCTTCTCGGCCTTCTGGATCCTGTCGGTGAATTCCTGGATGCAGACGCCGCAGGGCTACGGCAGCAACGCGGCCGGCCAGCTGATCCCGCTGGATTGGTGGGCGATCATCTTCAACCCGTCCTTCCCGTACCGGCTCGTGCACATGGTGCTGGCCGCCTACCTGACCACCGCCCTGGTGGTCGGGGCGGTGGGCGCCTGGCACCTGCTGCGCGACTGCCGCCGCGCCGTCGGCGGCCCGAGCGAGGGCGCCCGCACCATGTTCTCGATGGCGATGTGGATGGCGGCCCTGGTGGCGCCGGTCCAGATCGCGGCGGGCGACGCGCACGGGCTCAACACGCTGGAGCACCAGCCCGCCAAGGTGATGGCGATGGAGGGCCATTTCGAGAGCCACCCGGCCGGCGCTCCCCTGATCCTGTTCGGCCTGCCGAACCAGGCGGCGGGCCGCGTCGACTACGCCTTGGAGATCCCGCGGCTCTCCTCGCTCATCCTCAAGCACGATCTCGACGCGCCGCTGAAGGGCCTCGACACGGTGCCGCGCGAGAACTGGCCGCCGGTCCCGGTGGTGTTCTGGTCCTTCCGGGTGATGGTGGGGCTCGGCTTCCTGATCCTGTTCCTCGGCCTGCTCAGCCTGCTCGCGCGGCTGCGCGGCCGGCTCTACGAGTGGCCCCCCCTGCACCGCTTCGCGGTGGCGATGGGGCCGGCGGGCTTCGTCGCCGTGGTGGCGGGCTGGATCACCACCGAGGTCGGCCGCCAGCCCTTCACGGTCTACGGCCTGCTGCGCACGGCCGACTCCGCCTCGCCGCTCTCGGCGCCCGCCGTCGCGGGCTCCCTGATCGCCTTCGTGCTGATCTATTTCGCGGTGTTCTCGATGGGCGTGCTCTACATCCTGCGCCTGATGAGCAAGCCGCCCTCCTACGGCGAGCCCGGCGTCGAGGCCGGCAAGCCGATCCGCACGGCCGGCATCACGCCGGCCCCCTCGGTCGATCCCGACCGCGCCATGCAGCCGGCCGAGTGAGGAGGAATCCGTGGTGGAGCATCTCGACCTGACGGTCGTCTGGGCCTTCGTGATCGCCTTCGCGGTGTTCGCCTACATCGTGATGGACGGGTTCGACCTCGGCATCGGCATCCTGTTCCCGGCCTTCCGGCCGGGCGAGGAGCGCGACACCGCCATGAACTCGGTCGCCCCGGTCTGGGACGGCAACGAGACGTGGCTGGTGCTCGGGGGAGGGGGCCTGTTCGCGGCCTTCCCGCTCGCCTACGCGGTGCTGCTGCCGGCGCTCTACGCGCCGGTCATCGCCATGCTGCTCGGCCTGATCTTCCGGGGCGTCGCCTTCGAGTTCCGCTGGCGCGATCCGGGCCACCGGGCCTTCTGGGACCTCGCCTTCACGGGGGGCTCGCTGGTCGCGGCGCTGGCCCAGGGCATCGCCCTCGGGGCCATGCTCCAGGGCATCGCGGTCGAGGGCCGCGCCTATGCGGGCGGCTGGTGGGACTGGCTGTCGCCCTTCAGCCTCCTGGTCGGGCTCGGCCTCCTCTGCGGCTACGCCCTGCTCGGCGCCACTTGGCTGGTGATGCGCACGCGGGGGCCGCTGCAGGAGCGGGCGCGCCGCCTCTCGGCCCGGCTCGGCGCCGCCACCATCGCGGCGATCTTCCTGGTCAGCGCGGTGACGCCGTTCCTGGAGGGCCAGTACTGGCAGCGCTGGTTCGCGATGCCGCACGTGCTCCTGACCGCGCAGGTGCCGCTCCTCGTCGGCCTCGCGGCCTTCGCATTCTTCCGCGCCCTGCGGCAGGGGGCGGAGCGGGCGCCCTTCCTGATCGCCCTCGGCCTGTTCCTGCTCTCCTTCGTGGGGCTCGGCATCAGCATCTACCCGGACGTGGTGCCGGGCCGGATCTCGATCTGGGACGCCGCCGCGCCGCGCGCCAGCCAAGTGTTCATGCTGGCCGGGGCCTCCGTGCTGATCCCGATCATCCTGGCCTACACCGCCTACGCGTACTGGGTGTTCCGGGGCAAGGTCGACGCGACGGGGTACCATTGATGGCGGCGCCCCCCGACGCGCCGGCGCCGCTCTGGCGCCGGCTCCTCTGGTTCGCCACCCTTTACGGCGCAAGCCTCCTCGCCCTCGGCCTCGTCGCCTCGGTGCTGCGGGCCTGGCTCAGGGCCGGGTGAGGACGCCATGCAGCTGCCGCCCCTCGTCCAGACCTTCGTCCTGCATTTCGGCGAGATGGGCTCGCGCTGGGGCATCAACCGGACGGTGGGCCAGATCTACGCGCTCCTGTTCGTCGCGGAGCGCGCCCTCAACGCCGACGAGATCGTCGAGCGCCTCGGCCTGTCGCGCTCGAACGTCAGCATGGGCCTGAAGGAGCTGCAGGCCTGGAACCTCGTGCGGCTGCTGCACCGGCCGGGCGACCGGCGCGACTACTTCTCGACGCCCGAGGACATCTGGCAGATCGTCCGAACCCTGGTCGAGGAGCGCAAGAAGCGCGAGGTCGACCCGACGCTCACCATGCTGCGCGAGATCCTGATGCAGGAGCCGCGCAGCCCGGAGGAGCGGCACGCGCAAGGACGCCTCGCCGAGATGCACGACCTCTTCGAACTCTTCGCGAACTGGTACGGCGAGGTGCGGCGCCTGGAGACGGAGAGGCTCGTGCAGCTCCTGCGGCTCGGTGCCCGGGTCCAGAAGGTGCTGGAGGCCAAGGACCGCGTGCTCGGCGCGGTGCCGCGCCGCCGCAAGCCCGACCCGGCCTGACCGCTGCGTCATCCGCCATCCGGTTGATGGATTCGCCATCTCCCATGTCGGCCATGCGGATGTCGGTGTCGCTCAGGCGCCGCGCGGGCTGGTGATCCGGGATCCGCGTCGATCGAGCGGATCCCGGATCACGCCGCACCCGCGAAACCCGTGCAGCGCGGGCTTGGCTGTGGCATGATCCGGCCATCCTTCCACGCCTGGATGCGAACGGGCATGTCGCCGATCGAACACGCTTTCTCGGACCCGAACAGCCTCGCGGCGGCCGGCGAGGCCGCGCTCAACGAGGCCCTGAGCCGCCTGCCGCAGGCGGAGCGCGAGGCCTACTGGGCCTCGGTGCGCCGCTGCTACAACGCCCCCTACAACGACGCCCCCGGCAAGGGCTCGGCCCCGCTCCTGGTGCCGGCGCGGCCCGGCGCGGAGATGCGCGCGGGCTGAGCGCGCCGCCCTCGCGCGACCCACGCCCCCTCCGGCCCCGGAGGGGGCTTTTGCCGACGCCCCCTCCGGCCCCGGAGGGGGTTTTCGTTTGCGCGCCCCCGCGCCGGCGCCCGCTGCCAAGCCGCGCCGGATTCGACTGTTTCGCGATTGCGCTTACACCGCGTTAACCATTTTTTAAGCTTTCTGGACGATAACCGGAGCTGTCCAGCCTTCTGGATGTCGAGTGGTCTCTGTCCACTCTGTTTGATGCCTCCCTGTACGACTCATCGCCGCCCTCCGGGGCGGCTTTCTTTTTGTGCCCGGGCCCGCCCCGCCGGCGCGGGAGCCGGGCGGGGTCTCGCGCGTTCCGATTAAGGTTAATCCTTCGTTACCGGGGCGGGACCGCCCGCGCGGCGCTATTGTTGCGACGGTCGGGACCGAGACAGGGCGCTGTCCCGCAGCGGGACGCGCGACGCCGAGGGCGGAGGAGGGATCATGGTCGGGATGGACGTGATGTTTCGGGACCCGCGCGACACCGTGAATTTCGGCGAGACCTTCGTGTCCTCCGAGGCCTTCCGCACCCTGTTCCGGGAGGGCATGACGCTGGTGGAGGAGACCGCGGCCTACCTGGACGGTCCCGGCCGCGACGAGTCGCGGCTGCTGTCGCGGCACGCCGCCCTGACCTACGCGAGCGAGAGCATGCGGCTGACGACGCGGCTGATGCAGATCGCCTCCTGGCTGCTGGTCCAGCGCGCCGTGGCGGAGGGGGAACTGACCCTGAGCGAGGCCCAGCAGGAGAAGACCCGCGTGCGCCTGGGCGCGAGCGAGAGCCAGGACCTGCCGGCCGCGGCCGTCGCGGAGCTGCCGCTGACCCTCCAGGCGCTGATCGGGCACGCGAAGCGGCTCCACGCGCGCATCCGCCACCTCGACAGCCTGATCTCGGACGACCGTCCCACCCCGGCCCCCCGCGAGAGCCCGGTCTTCGCCCAGCAGGACCTCCTGCGCGCCGCCTTCCGCTCGGCGTGACGCGACGCGCGGGGAGGGGCCCGGCCGCCTTCCCGCCGGAACGGCGGCCCAACGAAAAACCCCGGCCGCTGGACCGGGGTTCTCTCGTTCCGGGGGTTCGGCCCGCCCGGACCTTACACCAACGGCTCAGGGTGCCGACGCGTCGGGCCGTTGCTCCATCTCGAATTTTCGATTTCAAGCCAAAGGCTTGGCGAAAATTCGAGAGCACCGCCACCGGTCATGAGAAACGAGCGGTGGGATTACTTCTTGCCGAAGGTCAGGTTGCCGAAGCGCGAGTTGAAGCGCGAGACGCGGCCGCCGCGATCCATCAGCTTCTGCTCGCCGCCGGTCCAGGCCGGGTGGGTGGTCGGGTCGATGTCGAGGTTGAGGGTGTCGCCCTCCTTCCCCCAGGTCGACCGGGTGGTGTACTCGGTGCCGTCCGTCATCACCACCTTGATGAAGTGGTAGTCGGGGTGCTCGGTCGGCTTCTTGGCAGCGGTCTTCGCCATGACGTGTTCCTCGATGCGGCCCACCCGCAAACGCTCCGCTGCGGGCCGCGGCCATTGATCGCGCGTAATCGGATGAGCGGCGGCCTATACCTCACCCGACGGCGCCAAACAAGCGCAGCTACCGGATTCACACACGTCCCATGGCTTCCGACGACACAGCCCGCTCCCGGGCCACGCTTCCCCGGGCCTCTCTCGGCGCGCTGAAACCGCTCATCCCCTTCGCCCTGCGCTACCGCGGCCGCATCGCCGCGGCCCTCGTCGCCCTGGTGGCGGCCGCCGGCGCCACCCTGGTCGTGCCGATCGCGATCCGCCGGGTCGTCGATCTCGGCTTCGCGCACCAGGGTGCCGCGATGATCGACGCCTATTTCGGCGCGCTGATCGGCGTCGTCGGTCTCCTCGCGCTGGCGAGCGCGGGCCGCTACTACTTCGTCGTGACGCTCGGCGAGCGGGTGATCGCGGACCTGCGGGCGGCGGTGTTCGCGCGGCTGACGGTGCTCGACCCCGCCTTCTTCGACCAGGCCCGCAGCGGCGAACTGGTCTCGCGCCTCACGGCCGACGCCGCGCAGGTGAAGTCGGTCTTCGGGGTCTCCCTGTCGATCCTCCTGCGCAACGCCTTCCTGTTCCTGGGCGCGGTCGCCATGATGGTGTGGACGAGCCCGCGCCTCTCGGTCCTGGTCCTGGCCGCGATCCCGGTCATCGTCTTCCCGCTCATCCTCTCGGGGCGGGGCGTGCGGCGCCGCTCGCGGGCCGCGCAGGACCGGCTCGCCGACGCCTCCGCCTACGCGACCGAGGCGGTCGGGGCCGTGCGCACCATGCAGGCCTTCGGGATGGGGCCGGCGACGGCGGCGCGCTTCGCGGCCGCCTCGGAGCAGGCCTTCCTCGCCGCCCGCGGCTCGGCGCGGGCGCGGGCGCTCCTCACCGGCGTCGCCATCTTCCTGGTCTCGGCGAGCGTGGTCGGGGTGCTGTGGTACGGGGCGCAGGGCGTCGCGCGCGGCACGATGACGGCGGGCCAGCTCTCGCAATTCGTCCTCTACGCGGTGTTCGGGGCGAGCGCCCTCGGCCAGCTCTCCGAGGTCTACGGGGAGCTCACCCTGGCGGCCGGCGCCGCCGAGCGCCTGGGCGAGATCCTGCGCACGGAGCCGGCCATCACCGCCCCGGCGGATCCCCTGGCCCTGCCGGAGCCGCCCCGCGGCGAGGTCGCCTTCGAGCGGGTGCGCTTCGCCTACCCGGCGCGGCCGGACCGCAGCGCCCTCCACGACGTCAGCTTCACGGTGGCGCCCGGCGAGCGCGTCGCCATCGTGGGCCCGTCCGGCGCGGGCAAGAGCACGGTGCTGCAGCTGCTCCTGCGCTTCTACGATCCCGATTCGGGACAGGTGCGGGTGGACGGCATCCCGGTGAACCGGGCCGATCCGGACGCGCTGCGGCGGCGCCTGTCCCTGGTGCCGCAGGATCCGACCGTGTTCAGCGGCAGCGTCCTCGACAACATCCGCTACGGCCGCCCGCAGGCCAGCGAGGCCGAGGTGACCGCCGCCGCCGCCCAGGCCCACGCGGACGGGTTCATCCGCGCCCTGCCGGAGGGCTACGCCACGCTGGTGGGCGAGCGGGGCGTCACCCTGTCGGGCGGGCAGCGCCAGCGCATCGCCATCGCCCGGGCGATCCTCAAGGACGCGCCGATCCTGCTCCTCGACGAGGCGACCTCGGCCCTCGACGCGGAGAGCGAGCGCGCGGTCCAGGCGGGCCTCGACGAGCTGATGCGCGGGCGCACCACCCTGGTGATCGCCCACCGCCTCGCGACCATCCGGGCCGCCAACCGGATCCTCGTCCTCGACGACGGCCGCGTGGTGGAAGAGGGCACACACGACGGGCTGCTCGCCCGGGGCGGCCTCTACGCCCAGCTCGCCGCCCTCCAGTTCGGCGATGCCGGGGGAGAGGGCCGGGCGCGGCTCGTGGCGGTGTAGCGGGCGTCGCCCCCCTCGCGCGCTCCCGGCCGCCGCGGGCCCCGCCGCGGTGGACCCTGGCCGGGCCGATGCTTATCTTGGGGGAGCGAGGATGAAGCCTCAACCGCCCGGGCCTTGAACCCGGCTGCCGGAGAGAACCGAATGCCCACCAGTTTCAAGGTGATGTCGCTCACCGAGGCCGCCGCGGAGCGCGTCAGGCGGATCATCGCCGACGCCGACCGCCCGATCGCGGGGATCCGCGTCGGCGTGAAGAACGGCGGCTGCGCCGGGATGAGCTACACGATGGAATACGCCGAGGAGCGCCGCCCGGGCGAGGACGTCGTCGAGGATCGCGGCGTGCGCGTCTTCATCGATCCGAAGGCGGTGCTGTTCCTGCTCGGGACCGAGATGGACTTCCAGACCACGAAGCTGTCGTCGCAGTTCGTGTTCCACAATCCGAATCAGACCTCGGCCTGCGGCTGCGGCGAATCGGTCGCGATCACGCCGGCCAAGCCGGAGGCCCTGCAGGAAGCCGGGGCCTGAGCGGCCCGGACCTCACGCCACCTGCGTGAGGTCCGGCACCGCCGTGTCCACGACGACGCGGTTGCGCCCGCTGCGCTTGGCCGCGAACATGCACTGATCGGCCCGCTCCAGCAGCGACACGGCCGTGTCGCCGGGCCGGTGAGTCGCGACGCCGACCGAGATGGTCACGCGACCGAGCGACTCCCCGCTGGAGCGCTTGACGAGTTCCCGGCCCATGACGCTCGTGCGGATGCGCTCGGCCAGGGCGACGGCGTCGCCCTCGCTGCCGCAGGGCATGATCACGCCGAATTCCTCGCCGCCGAAGCGCGCGATGGTGGCGCGGCCGTCGACCATCTCGCGCATCGTCAGGGCGACGAGGCGCAGGACGCGGTCGCCGGTGAGATGGCCGTAGACGTCGTTGAACCGCTTGAAATGGTCGATGTCGAGGATGATGAGGGCGGTGGGTGCCGCGTTGGCGGCCGCCTCCTCCACCGACTTGCGCAGCACCTGCTCGAACAGCTTGCGATTGCCCAGGCCGGTGAGCGGATCGGTGAGCGATTCGACCCGCACCGCCTCCAGGGTCTCGTGCAGCGCCTGGATCTCCTCGCGGCTCTCGCGCATCCGCGCCTCGAGGGTGCGGTTGTTGGCGGAGACGTCCCGCGTCGCCACGATCAGCGAGGTCACGAGTTCCCGCAGCCGGCCGCGATTGACGGTCGGCGCGACGATGTCCTGGCTGAAGGCCTGCAGCGAGGCGCCGTAGCGGGCGGTGGAGCCGAGCGCCACGTCGAGCATCTCCAGCACCTGCTCCATCTCGCCGAGCAGGCTCGCGCCCGCGCGCTCCGTCTCGATCAGGTGGCGGCGCGGATCGATGTAGGTGTCGTAGAGGATGCTGATCGCGTCGTCGCGCAGGTGGCCGTGCTCCGCCGTCAGGCGCTTCACCGCCTCATTGAGCAGCGGCTGCTGACCGGACACGTAGGTGTACCAGACGGCGTAGCTGCGCGGGCAGGCCGAAGACCCGTAGGCCTTCATGAGCTCCAACGCCCGCTGGCCTATCGCGAAACTCCGGTCCGTGTCGGGTCGGGACACGTCGCTCATCCGGCTCCTCCGTGCACCGCACCGGACCCGAGGTCCGATTGGCCCAGAGGGTCTACGACGCGCGAGTGGAGAGACGGTTAAAGGTCGCGCGATCGGAGACGCGCCGTGCCCGACGTCTTCGTCTACTCCCGCTCCTTGCGCTTCTTCAAAACAACCGGCCGAAGCAGGAAGGCGGGAACATGGGCGCCGAGCCCGATCTCGGCCTCCGGCATTGCGTCGTCTTCGTCGCGGCGGCGGGCGGCGGCGCGGCGCGGATCCTTCGGGCGCTCCTCCGGCCGGGCAGCGCGCGGGCGCTCCTCCGCGCGGGGCGGGCGGGCGCGCTCCTCAGGGCGCGCCTCGCGGCTCCGCTCGGGCCGGCGGCCGCGCTCGCCGCGCTTGGAGCGGCCCTCGCGCTCGCGCGTGCGCCGCTCCCGCGGAGCGCCCTCCTCCTCCTCGGGCAGGGAGGCGAGGTCGCCGTCCGCCCAGGGGATCGGCTGGCCGATCAGCGACTCGATGGCGGCCAGCGCCTTCTCGTCGCCGCGGCCCACCAGCGTGAAGGCGGCGCCGCTGCGCCCGGCCCGCCCGGTGCGCCCGATCCGGTGGACGTAGTCCTCGGCGTGGTGCGGCACGTCGAAGTTGAAGACGTGGCTCACCGCCGGGATGTCGAGGCCGCGCGCCGCCACGTCGCTGGCGACGAGGAGCGGGACCTCGCCGGACCGGAACGCGTCCAGGGCCGCCATGCGGGCGCGCTGGTCCATGTCGCCGTGCAGGGCCGCGACGTTGAAGCCGTGATTGGCCAGCGAGCGTTGCAGCTGCGCCACGTCCCGCTTGCGATTGCAGAAGATGAGGCCGTTGCGCAGCTCCACCGCGCCGCGGATCAGCCCGCGCAGGGTCTTGCGCTTCTCGTGGCCCTCGCCGCCGGTCGCGACGAGGCGCTGCGCGATGGTCGAGGCGGTCGAGGCCGGGCGCGCCACCTCGATCCGCACCGGGTTGTGGAGAAAGTCGTCGGCCAGCCGCTGGATCTCCGGCGGCATCGTCGCGGAGAAGAACAGGGTCTGGCGCGTGAACGGCACCAGCTTCACGATTCGCTCGATGTCCGGGATGAAGCCCATGTCGAGCATCCGGTCGGCCTCGTCGATGACCAGGAGCTCGACCCCGGTGAGCAGCAGCTTGCCGCGCTCGAAATGGTCGAGCAGGCGGCCGGGCGTCGCGATCAGCACGTCGACGCCGCGGGTGATCTTGGCGTCCTGGTCGGCGAAGGAGACGCCGCCGATCAGCAGCGCGACGTTGAGCTTGTGGTTCGTGCCGTAGCGCTCGAAATTCTCCACGACCTGCGCGGCGAGTTCGCGCGTCGGTTCGAGGATCAGCGTGCGCGGCATGCGGGCGCGGGCCCGGCCCTGCTCAAGCCGGGTCAGCATCGGCAGGGTGAAGGCGGCCGTCTTGCCGGTCCCGGTCTGCGCGACGCCGAGCACGTCGCGGCGGGCGAGGACGTGCGGGATCGCCTGGGCCTGGATCGGGGTCGGCGTCGTGTAGCCGGCCGCCGAGACCGCCTGCAGGACCTTTTCGCTCAGACCGAGTTCAGCGAATGACATCAGGAGTGAGAACCGTTGCGCGCGGGCCGGGCAACCGGCGCGAGGAATGTCCGTCGCGGCAACGGCCTGGACGAAAGGAAGTTTCGCGCCCGGTGCGCGCGTCGGACGCGCGCCTGCCATTGCTGCAGCGCGGGGGATCGCGCCGGCGGGTGCGACACGCCCGATGGAGCCGGCTTTGTCAAGGGGTTGAGATGCCACACGGCCGGCGCGAGCCGGTCAGCGGCCGCTCCGCTCGCCGCAGGGATCGAGGCGCCAGTCGCTCCTGAGGCCGATCGCGCCGGTCACCTCCGGCTCGCCCGGCAGCGCGGCGGTCGCGACCGCCGGCGCACCGGCCCTGCGCGGCGCGGCCATGTAGTGCGTGAGCGCCACCGAGAGGATCGTCACCAGGGCGGCGGCCTGCCCGGTCCGGACCAGCAGCGTGCGGGTGGGGGAGCGGGCGTCGGACCTCTTCATGCCGGTCGATCTCTCCGTGGACGATCGCGTCACCTTGAAGCATTAAGGTTAATCTCGCGTGATCGGCGCAATCGAAGATCTCCGGAGCGCGCGAACCCTCGCTTCATCATTTGTTGACGGTTGTCGATCTATTGGTGAGTCACGTTGCGGGACAGCGACGGACCGGACGTGAGGCCGGGAACGGAAGCCGTGCCGGCGCTCGCCAACAGGACCATGGCAATGAAGAAGATCCTCCTCTCCACCGCGGCCCTCGCGGGCCTGACCGCCGCCGCCTCCGCGGCCGACCTGCCGCGTCGCGCGGCGCCGCCGCCGGTCTTCACGCCGGTGCCGGTCTTCACCTGGACCGGTTTCTACGCCGGTTTCAACGCCGGGTACGGGTTCGGCACCAGCGACAACAACAACTCGACCCTGATCGGCGTGAACGCCGCGACCGGCCTCGTGCCCCCCGGCACGACCGCGGTCCTCGGCTTCCGCAACCGCGACAACAACGACGGCTTCGTCGGCGGCGGTCAGGTCGGCTACAACTACCAGTTCACGCCGGGCGCCGGCTTCGTGATCGGCATCGAGGCGGACGCCCAGTACGCCGATTTCGGCCGTGAGCGGAACCGCTTCAGCCTCGTCACCAACAACCCGGCGGTGACCGGGCTGGCCGCCCAGCAGGTCTTCAACCCGAACGGCCTGTCGGGTCTGGACTACTTCGGCACGGTGCGCGGCCGGCTCGGCTACGCCTTCGACCGCACCCTCGTCTACGCCACCGGCGGCTTCGCCTACGGCGGCGGCGGCGGCACCAGCTTCGGCCTGCCCAACCGCGACGACTTCCAGACCGGCTGGACGGTCGGCGGCGGCGTCGAGTACGCCCTGCCCACCGACTCGTTCCTGAACTTCTTCAAGTCGAACGCGGTGACCCTGAAGGTCGAAGGTCTCTACGTGAACCTCGACCGCGGCAACGGCCTCAACGGCGCCTTCGCGGTCAACAACGCCGGCACCCTGATCACCGTGACCAGCCCCGGCGTGGTGCTGGTCCCGGGCAGCGGCCTGGTGCGTCGCGACACCGAGTTCGCGGTGGTGCGCGCCGGCCTGAACTACAAGTTCGGCACCTACTGAGCCTCGGCTCGGTCACCGGCCGGACTTGCCCCGGCCGGACTTGCCCCGGCCGAACCTGCCCCGATCGAACCCGAAGCCCGGCCCACAGGCCGGGCTTCTCGATTCGGGGGCAGCGGGGCCGCCTCCAGGGCCGGCCCGAAGGCCGGCACTGTCCGCGAGGCGTCCCGCTCATCCCAAATCCGCTTGATCCCTTCGGGATGGCGGATTTGGGCTTCGCTCAAGCGCCGCGCGGGCTCCTGATCCGCTTGATCCCTTCGGGATGGCGGATATGGGCTTCGCTCAGGCGCCGCGCAGGCTTTTGATCCGGGATCCGCTTCGATCAAGCGGATCCCGGATCACTCGATCCCGAGCTTCGTCTTCAGCAGGGCGTTGACGGCCGCCGGGTTCGCCTTGCCGCCGGTCGCCTTCATGGTCTGACCGACGAACCAGCCGAGCAGCGTCGGCTTGGCCTTGGCCTGCGCCACCTTGTCGGGGTTGGCCGCGATGATCTGGTCGACCGCCGCCTCGATCGCGCCGGTGTCGGTCACCTGCTTGAGGCCGCGGCTCTCGACGATCGCGCGCGGGTCGCCGCCCTCGCCCCACACGATCTCGAACAGGTCCTTGGCGATCTTGCCCGAGATGGTGCCGTCGGCGATGAGGTCGATGATCGCCCCGAGCTGCGCGGCCGAGACGGGCGAGCCCTCGATCCCGTGGCCCTCCTTGTTCAGGCGGCCGAACAGCTCGTTGATGACCCAGTTCGCCGCCGCCTTCCCGTCCCGGCCCTTCGCCACCGCCTCGAAGTAATCGGCGGAGGCGCGCTCGGCGACCAGCACCGTCGCGTCGTAGGCCGAGAGCCCGTACTCCGCCACGAAGCGCGCCTTCTTGGCGTCGGGCAGTTCCGGCAGTTCGGTCCTGAGCCCGTCGATGAAGGCCTGCTCGATCTCCAGGGGCAGCAGGTCAGGATCCGGGAAGTAGCGGTAATCGTGCGCCTCCTCCTTGGAGCGCATCGAGCGCGTCTCGTTCCGGTTCGGATCGTAGAGCCGGGTCTCCTGCTCGATCCAGCCGCCATCCTCCAGGATCGCGATCTGGCGACGGGCCTCGGTCTCGATCGCCTGGCCGATGAAGCGGATCGAGTTGACGTTCTTGATCTCGCAGCGGGTGCCGAAGGGCTCGCCCGGCCGGCGCACCGAGACATTCACATCGGCGCGCAGGTTGCCCTTCTCCATGTCGCCGTCGCAGGTGCCGAGGTAGCGCAGGATGGTGCGCAGCTTCGTCACGTAGGCCTTGGCCTCCTCCGACGAGCGCAGGTCCGGCTTCGACACGATCTCCATCAGCGCCACGCCCGAGCGGTTGAGGTCGACGAAGCTCAGGGAGGGGTGCTGGTCGTGCAGCGACTTGCCGGCGTCCTGCTCCAGGTGCAGGCGCTCGATGCCGACCCGGATGGTCTCGCCGTCGGGGAGGTCCACCAGCACCTCGCCCTCGCCGACGATCGGGCTCTTGTACTGGCTGATCTGGTAGCCCTGGGGCAGATCAGGATAGAAGTAGTTCTTGCGGTCGAACACCGAGCGGTGGTTGATCTGCGCCTTGAGGCCGAGGCCGGTGCGCACCGCCTGCGCCACGCATTCCCGGTTGATCACCGGCAGCATGCCGGGCATAGCGGCGTCCACCAGCGAGACGTGCGCGTTCGGCTCGGCGCCGAAGGCGGTCGAGGCGCCGGAGAACAGCTTCGAGCGGCTCGTCACCTGGGCGTGGATCTCCATCCCGATCACCACTTCCCAGTCGCCCAAGGCGCCCTTGATCAGCTTCTTGGGGGTCACGGGAGCGTTCATGGGCGGGGCCTCCGAGTGTCGCGCGATCCCGCTTCCGGGGAGGGGTTCATGCGCGCCTGAGCATCATCCGCCGAGGGGGTCACCGGTCCGGCGGCGGGACGGATGCGGAATCACGACGCGGGGCAGGATTGCCCCGCGCGATCCCGCTTACTAAGCAGAGTGGCGCGGGGCAACTCTGCTTAGCTCTTGGTCTTGCATCATTTTCGCTGACGCGGTCCTACGGTTCGCCGCCGAACCGGTGACCCCTTCGGCGAATGATGCTGAGGAATCCGCCATCCGCGCGGTCAAGCGCGTCAGGTCCGGCCCGCGAGGAGGCGCCGCGCCGCGTAGGCGGCAAGGGCCCACAGGAAGGCCGCGACGCTGCGCACCGGGAAGAAGGTCGGCAGGTCGTGGCCGATCGGCGCCGGCCAGGGCAGCCCGATCCCGGTCAGCACCCAGGAGACCAGCACCGAGACGGCGAGCGCCACGATGGCGACGAGGAAGAGCTTGCCGAACTGGTCCGCCTTCCACCCCAGATAGAGCGCGAGGCCGATCAGCACCGGGTCGAGCCCGGCCATCAGCCAGACCGAGGGCGGGTAATACGGGACGGTCACCCGCTCAGGCCCACCAGCGCGGCGGGAGCGCGATCCGGCCGGCCGCCTCCTCGATGACCTGCCCGGCGGCGAACAGCGTCTCCTCGTCGAAGGGCCGGCCGATCAGCTGCAGGCCGAGCGGGAGGCCCTGGCCGTCGAGGCCCGCCGGCACCGCGATGCCCGGCAGCCCCGCCATGTTCACCGTCACGGTGAAGACGTCGTTGAGGTACATCTCGACCGGGTCGGCGTTCTGCTTCTCGCCGAGGCCGAAGGCCGCCGAGGGCGTCGCCGGGGTCAGGATCGCGTCGACCCCGTTCGCGTAGACGGTCTCGAAGTCGCGCTTGATCAGGGTGCGGATCTTCTGGGCGCGGACGTAGTAGGCGTCGTAGTAGCCCGCCGACAGCACGTAGGTGCCGATCATGATGCGGCGCTTGACCTCGCGGCCGAAGCCGGCCGCGCGGGTCTGCTCGTACATCCCGACGATGTCCTTGCCCGGCACGCGCAGCCCGTAGCGCACGCCGTCGTAGCGGGCGAGGTTCGAGGAGGCCTCGGCCGGCGCCACGATGTAGTAGGCCGGCAGCGCGTACCGGGTGTGCGGCAGCGAGACCTCGACGATCCGCGCCCCCGCGGCCCGCAGCCACTCGGCGCCCTGGTGCCAGAGCCGCTCGATCTCGGCGGGCATCCCGTCGACGCGGTACTCCTTGGGGATGCCGATGGTGAGCCCCTTCACCCCGCGGGACACCGCCGCCTCGTAATCCGGCACCGGCCGGTCGACGCAGGTCGTGTCCTTGGGGTCGTGACCCGCCATCGAGGCGAGCATGATCGCGCTGTCGCGCACCGTGCGGGTGATCGGCCCCGCCTGGTCGAGGGAGGAGGCGAAGGCGACGATGCCCCAGCGCGAGCAGCGCCCGTAGGTGGGCTTGATGCCGACCGTGCCGGTGAAGGCCGCGGGCTGGCGGATCGAGCCGCCCGTGTCGGTGGCGGTGGCCCCAAGGCAGAGCCGGGCCGCCACGGCCGCGGCCGAGCCGCCGGAGGAGCCGCCCGGCACCAGGGGCGCCTCCGAGTCCCGGCGGCGCCAGGGCGAGACCACCGGCCCGTAGGCGCTGGTCTCGTTCGAGGAGCCCATGGCGAACTCGTCGAGGTTGAGCTTGCCCAGCATCACGGCGCCGTCGCGCCAGAGATTGTGGCTCACCGTCGATTCGTAGTGCGGGCGGAAGCCCTCGAGGATCCGCGATCCCGCCGTCGTCGGCACGTCGTGGGTGCAGAACAGGTCCTTGATGCCGAGCGGCAGCCCTTCGAGGGGGCGCGCCTCCCCGGCCGCGATCTTGCGGTCCGCCACCTCGGCCATGGCCAGCGCCCGCTCGGGCGTCTCGATCAGGTAGGCGTTCAGCGCGCGGGCCCGCGCCACCGCGTCGAGATGCGCCTGCGCGATCTCGCGGGCCGAGAACGCCTTCCGCCGCAGCCCGTCGCGGGCCTCCGCCAGGGTGAGTTCGGTCAGGTCTGCCGGAATCGTGCTCACGTCGAAAATCCTCGCCGCCCGGGGCGCTGCCAGCCGCTACTCGACGACCTTCGGGACCAGGAAGTAGTTGTCCTCGGAGAGCGGCGCGTTGAAGACGATCTCGCGGGCGTAGCCGCCATCCGTGACGGCGTCATCGCGCTGCTTCATGGCCATCGGGGTGACGGAGGTCATCGGCTCGACCCCCGAGACGTCGACCGCGCCGAGCTGCTCGACGAAGGCCAGGATGGCGTTGAGCTCGTCCTGGAGCGGCGGCACCTCCGCGTCGCTCACCGCGATCCGCGCCAGATGCGCGATGCGCCGAACCGTCTGCGCGTCGACCGACATGACACCCCGCTTCGCGTGGAGGATCCGGCCCGTCCGGCCGTCCGCGGGGCGCTATAGCACCGGCTTTCGCGCCGTCGCAACGGCAGCGGGTCCGGAGCGGAGCGTGCCCGCCCGGTCGCAGCGCCGCCGGGCCGCCGCGCGCCCCGGCGAAGGGCGGGCGCCGCCCGCGCCACGCCCGGACAGCTCATTCGTCGAGACGCACAGCAAACGGCAACGATAAACCGGCTCCTCGGACGTCGAGCGACCTGGCGCCGAGGTCGAAAACGGCCGCTTCCGCTGCGGCGATCAAGCATTGCCCAGTTCGTGGTGACTGTTGACAGCGCCGCGATGACGAGTCAGTGGACGGCGTAGCCGGAGCGGCTGGCCCGCCCGGCCGCACTCATCCGCGAACCACCACCGACGATGCCAAGCGACAGTCACAGTCGATCGACCGCGCCGCGTGCGCCGGTTCCCGCTCGCTCGGCCGCCTGATCGAGGCGCTCTTGGCTGGCGTGATCGGCGAAGCGGCCGGTCGACACCAGATGCGCGATGACAGATCCGAACTCGTTCCCCGCCGGTCCCGGCGGAACCGCAGCGGCGCGCCCCGCCGGTCGCGCGCGTCGGCAGCCCTGCGCGGCGCGCCGCTCGGCCCGGCCGGTCCGCCGCCGGCCGCTCTCCCGCTCCCATCCGTGAGGTCGCGATGCTCGATGCGCGTTCGATCGTCGATGCCACGCGCCGCGCGCCCCTCGGCGTCGGCCGCGTCGGCGCCATGCTGATTCCCAACGGCTACGATGTCGCGGCCTTCCTGGTCGTCATCGGCGGCCTGATCGCGACGCTGCACGGCGTGCACGAGATGCGCGCGCCGCTCGCCGCGCTCGACGGCGAGCCGGTGCGCCTCGATCCCTGGCTGCTGCCCGACTACGCCCTGCGCACGACCTTGCGCCTCTTCGCCGCCATGGCGGCCTCCCTCGTCTTCACCGTCCTGGTCGCCCCGCTGGCGGCCAAGAGCCGGAAGGCCGAACTCGTCATCGTTCCGGCCCTCGACATCCTGCAGTCGGTTCCGGTGCTCGGGTTCCTGAGCTTCACGGTCGCCTTCTTCCTCGGGCTGTTCCCGGGCCGGCAGCTCGGGGCGGAATGCGCGGCGATCTTCGCGGTATTCACCGCCCAGGCCTGGAACATGGCCTTCTCGTTCTACCAGTCGCTCAGGAACCTCCCGCGCGACCTTACCGAGGTCACCCGCCACTTCCGGCTCTCGCCCTGGCAGCGCTTCGTCCGCCTCGAGGCACCCTTCGCGGTGCCGGGGCTGGTCTGGAACGCGATGATGTCGATGTCGGGGAGCTGGTTCTTCATCGTCGCGTCCGAGGCGATCTCGGTGGGGGACACCAGGATCACCCTGCCGGGGATCGGGGCGTGGCTCGCCC
This sequence comes from Methylobacterium sp. 4-46, assembly GCF_000019365.1. Classification (GTDB taxonomy): domain Bacteria; phylum Pseudomonadota; class Alphaproteobacteria; order Rhizobiales; family Beijerinckiaceae; genus Methylobacterium. Next base: position 4,784,010 of record NC_010511.1, read on the forward strand.
TCGCCATCGACCGCAAGGACCTCGCCGCCATCGCCTGGGCGGTGGCCGCCATCGCGGCGGTGATCCTGCTCTACGATCAGCTGGTATTCCGGCCGATCGTCGCCTGGGCCGACAAGTTCCGCTTCGAGCAGACCGCCGCGCAGGCGCGGCCGCGCTCCTTCGTCTACGATCTCCTGCGGCGCACCCGCGCCCTGCGCGGAATCGCGGCGCTGGTCGGCGCCGCGGCGGCGCTCCTCGGCAGCGTGATCCGGGCAGCCGCGCCGTTCCGGCGCGCCTCGTCCCTTCTCCCCGCGACGCGCAAGCTTCGCCTGGCCAAGCCTCTTCTGGCCAAGCCTCTTCTGGCGACGCTCGCCGACCGGGCGTGGCTCGTCGCGGTCGTCGCGCTCGCCGCCTCCGCGCTCTGGATCGCGGCGGACTTCGTGAGGGCGACGCTCGGCCTCGGCGACCTCGTCGAGGCCGTCGCACTCGGCGCCCTGACGCTGCTGCGGGTCGTCGTGCTGATCGCCGTCGCCTCGGTCATCTGGGTCCCGATCGGGGTGTGGATCGGCCTGCGCCCGGCCGTCGCCGAGGCGACCCAGCCGCTCGCGCAGTTCCTCGCCGCCTTCCCGGCCAACATCCTGTTCCCCTTCGCGGTGGTCGCCATCGTGGCGACGGGCGCCGATCCGAACATCTGGCTCTCGCCCCTGATGGTGCTCGGGACGCAATGTTACATCCTGTTCAACGTGGTGGCGGGGGCGAGCGCGTTCCCGACCGACCTGCGCGAGGCCGCGACCCTGTACCGGATGCGCTCCTGGCAATGGTGGCGCGACGCGATCCTGCCGGGGATCTTCCCCTACTACGTGACCGGCGCGCTCACCGCCTCCGGCGGGTCGTGGAACGCCAGCATCGTGGCCGAGGTGGCGAGCTGGGGCGACACCAAGCTCAAGGCCGCCGGGCTCGGCGCCTACATCGCCCAGGCGACGGATGCGGGCGACTACCCGCGCGTCGTCCTCGGCGTGGCGGTGATGAGCCTGTTCGTCGTCGTCTTCAACCGCCTCGTCTGGCGCCCCCTCTACGCCTACGGGGAGCGCCGCTTCCGGCTCGCCTGATCGCGGCCGCGGATGTCCCGCGCGGCGCTTGAGCGACGCCGACATCCGCATGGCCACGCAATCCGTCGGATTTCCTATCAATCCGAAAGGTCTCCAGCATGGACGCCCACACCCCGGTTCCCCGCCCGCGCAGCTCCGACGCGCCGCTCGTCTCCGTCGCGGGCGTCCAGCACCATTACCGCAAGGGCAACGCGTCCGACCTTCTGGTTCTCGACGAAGTCAACGTCGACCTGCGGGCGGGCGAGATCGTCTCCCTGCTCGGCCGCTCGGGATCGGGCAAGTCGACCCTGCTGCGCATCATCGCCGGCTTGATGCCGCCGAGCCGGGGACGGGCGCTGATCAACGGCCGGCCGGTGACCGGTCCGGCCCCCGAAGTCGCCATGGTGTTCCAGTCCTTCGCGCTGTTTCCCTGGCTGACCGTGCTGCAGAACGTGGAGGTCGGCCTCGAGGCGCAGGGCGTGGCGCCGGCCGAGCGGCGCAAGCGCGCGCTCGCGGCGATCGACCTCATCGGCCTCGACGGGTTCGAGAGCGCCTATCCGAAGGAATTGTCCGGCGGGATGCGCCAGCGGGTCGGGCTGGCGCGCGCCCTCGTCGTCCATCCCGAGATCCTGCTGATGGACGAGCCCTTCTCGGCCCTCGACGTGCTCACGGCCGAGACCCTGCGCACCGACCTGCTCGACCTCTGGATCGAGGCCCGCATCCCGACCCGCTCGATCCTGCTCGTGACGCACAACATCGAGGAGGCCGTCCTGATGAGCGACCGCATCCTGGTCTTCTCGTCGAATCCCGGCCGGGTGGTGGGGGATATCCGGGTCGACCTCCCGCAGCCGCGCAACCGCCTCGATCCGGCCTTCCGGGCGCTGGTGGACGACATCTACGCCCGCATGACCATGCGCCCGCCCCAGCCGGCCGGGCCGGGCGGGCACGGCAAGCCCGAAGGGTTCCCGGGCACCGGCATCGGCATGGTCCTGCCGCGCGTCTCGACCAACCTGCTGGCGGGCCTGATCGAGGCGGTGGCCGGCGAGCCCTACCGGGGCACGGCCGACCTGCCGGCGCTCGCGAGCACGCTGCAACTCGAAGTCGACGAGCTCTTCCCGATCGCCGAGACCCTGCAACTGCTGCGCTTCGCCGAGCTGGAGGGCGGCGACATCACGCTGACACCGGCGGGGCGCCGCTTCGCGGAGAGCGCCGTCGACGAGCGCAAGCAGCTCTTCGCCCAGCACCTGATCGCGTACGTGCCGCTGGCCGCCCATGTCCGGCGCGTGCTCGACGACCGAGCCTCGCATGCGGCCCCGCGCCGCCGGTTCCAGGACGAGCTGGAGGATCACATGTCGGCCCAGTACGCGCAGCAGACCCTGCAGGCCGTGATCTCCTGGGGGCGCTACGCCGAGGCCTTCGCGTATCACGAGGCGAGCGACACGTTCAGCCTGGAGGATCCCGCGTGATCCGACATCCGAGGGATTGCGTCGCCATCTCCCCTTTCGGCCATGCGGATATCGGCGTCGCTCAGGCGCCGCGCGGGCTTGGCAGACGCTGTCCGGACGTGATCGTCCGGACAGCGGATGAGGCCCCTCGCTCACCGGTGCTCCCGGTCCCCCGGCCCAGGTCCACCGGCGCGAGCTGCGCGATCTTCCGATCGTCGCGGCCGAGATCCTCGACCTCGATCGCGGGCGGGCGGAAATTCTGCCGGGCGCGGGCGGTCCCGGCGAGCAGCACCTCCGCGGCGAGGGCGAGCATGAGCTTGTGCCGGCGCGGCATCGCCCGGCGCCGGGCCGGGGCCAGGACGATGCGGGGCAGGGCCTCGCGGATCGGGTGGGGACGGGCGACCCCCGCGGCCCGGACCGGGATGATCGCCGCGGCCGGGACGCGCTCGCGCGGGGAGGGGATGGCGGGGGGCCGGTTGGCGGGCCGGTCCCGGCGCGGCCCGCCCACCGCCTCGATCGCCCCGTGCGGCACCCGCCGGCGCCCCTCGGGGTCCGGGAAGCGGCCCGCCGCCGGCGGGAGGGGCCCGCGCAGCGGCTCGACGCGGCCGTCGAGGTCGATCGCCTGCCAAGCCCCGGGGCCGGCGGCACCGACCAGGAGCGACGTCGCGAGGGAGTAGCGGGACAAGGGCGGCCTCGATGCGCTGAGGATTAATGCCGGGTTAACGCCCCGCGCCCGCCCCCGCCACGGTAACCTTCCGTTAACGTTAAGATCTGCCCGATCAGGCGATGGTGACGGCCGTGCCCTTGTGCGGCACGACGACCTGGACGCCGCTGCCGTCGAGGGCCGCCACGAAGGCGTCGGCCGAGGCCGCGATGATCGGGAAGGAGCCGTAATGGCAGGGGATCACCGCCCGCGGCGCGAAGAACTTGCGCACCGCCAGGGCCGCCGTCTCGGCCCCCATGGTGAAGCGGTCGCCGATCGGGACGATCAGCACGTCCGGCCGGTAGATCTCCTGGATCAGGGCCATGTCGCCGAAGATGTCGGTGTCGCCCATGTGGTAGACCGTCGGCTCGCCCGGCGCCCGCACGACGACGCCGTTCGGCAGGCCGAGCGGCACGGTGACGCCCGCCTCGCTCATCCCGGCCGAGTGGTCGGCGCGCACCAGCGTGACCTTGAATCCGCCCTGGTCGGTGGTGCCGCCGGTGTTCATCGGGTCGAAATTGGTCAGGCCCTTGGAGCCGAGCCACATGCAGAGGTCGTAATTGGTCACAACCTTGGCGCCGGTCTCGGCCGCCACCGCCAGGGTGTCGCCGACATGGTCGCCGTGGCCGTGGGTGATCAGGATGTGGGTCGCGCCCTCGACCGCCCTGGCGCGGGCCGCGTCGCCGCCCTCGAAGGCCGGGTTGCCGGTGAAGAAGGGATCGATCAGGACGTGGCTCTCGCCGAAATCGAGGCGGAAGGCCGAGTGGCCGAACCAGGTGATGCGCATGAGGAGGACTCCCGGATGAACGCCCCCTACTTAAAGCCCAGGCCGCGGCCGTGAACCGGGAGAGTGTCGCGGCCTTCGCGGAATCCTCGCGGGAGGCGGGGAGGCGGCTGCTCGGCCTCGACCTCGGCACGAAGACGATCGGGCTCGCCCTCTCGGATGTGGGCCGGCGCATCGCCTCGCCGCTGGAGACGATCCGGCGGGTGAAGTTCACGCCCGATGCCCGGCGCCTGGCCGCGATCGCGGCCGAGCACGGCGTCGGCGGGCTGGTGGTCGGGCACCCCCTCAACATGGACGGCAGCGAGGGCCCCCGGGCCCAGTCGACCCGGGCCTTCGTGCGCAACCTCGCGCCGATCCTGCCGCTGCCGGTGCTGCTCTTCGACGAGCGGCTGTCGACGGCGGCGGTCACCCGCACCCTCCTGGAGGCCGACGCGTCGCGGGCGCGGCGGGGGAAGCTCGTGGACAAGCTCGCCGCCGCCTATATCCTGCAGGGCTGCCTCGACGTGCTCGCCGGGCTGGAGCCGGAGGAGCCGGACGGGGTGATGATCCCGCCGGAGTGATGCCGCCGGTCACCGAGAGATGACCGCCGGCATCGGGTGCCTCAGCGCAGCGACACGCTCCCGCCCCCGTGCCGGGTGACCAGCCCGTCGAGTTCGAGTTCGAGCAGCAGGCCCTGGACGCTGCGCGCCGACAGGCCGGCCTGCCGGCCCAGCGCGTCGACCGCCACCGGCGAGGGGCCGAGCAGGGCGAGCAGCCGGGCGCGGTCGTCGGGCGGAGGCGGCTCCTCCGCCTCCTCGTACAGGCCCTCGGGCGCGGCCGGCTCGGGGTCCTGGGCGAAGAAATCCGTCTCGTCCCAGTAGAGGGCGGGCTCGGCCGCGCGCTCGCCGTCCTCGGCGCCGCCGGGCGGCCGCCCGCCCGCCACCAGCGGCATCAGCACGGACAGGACGTGGTCCGGGTCGCCGCACAGGGTCGCGCCCTGGCGGATGAGGTCGTTGGTGCCCTCCGCGCGCGGGTCGAGGGGCGAGCCCGGCACCGCGAAGACCTCGCGGCCCTGCTCCAGGGCGAAGCGCGCGGTGATGAGCGAGCCCGAGCGGCGGGCGGCCTCCACCACCACCGTGCCGAGGCACAGCCCCGAGATGATGCGGTTGCGGCGCGGGAAGTCGCGCCCGCGCGGCTCCCAGCCGAGGGGCATCTCGGCCACGATCGCCCCGCCCTGGGCCAGGATGCGGGCGGCGAGCGCCTCGTGCTCGGCCGGGTAGATGCGGTCCTGGCCGCCGGCCAGCACGGCGGCGGTGCCGGTCGCCAGGGACGCCGCGTGGGCGCGGGCGTCGATGCCGCGGGCGAGGCCCGAGACGACGCAGAAGCCCGCCGCCCCGAAGGCCTGCGCGAGGCGCTCGGCGAAGGTCATCCCGGCCGCCGAGGCGTTGCGGGATCCGACCACGGCGATGCAGGGGCGGGCCAGGACCGCGGCCTCGCCGCGAAGGGCGATGAGGGGAGGGGCGTCGTCGGTGGCCCGCAGCGGCGCCGGGTAGGCCTCCTCGCCGAGGGCGACGAAGCGCACGCCGAGCTTCGCGGCGGCGGCGACCTCGCGCTCGGCCTCCGCCCGGCTGGGGATCCGGATCGGCTTCCGGCGCGCGCGGGCGAGGTCCGGCAGCGCCTCCAGGGCGGCGCCCGCCCCGCCGAAGCGGTTCACGAGGCCGCGGAAGGTGCGCGGCCCGATCCCCTCCGCGCGGATCAGGCGCAGCCAGTCGAGGCGCTGAGCGTCCGTGAGTTGCAACGACGGCTCCCCTGCGGCAGGGCAGGGGATCGTCTCAGCCCTTCTGCCCGATCCGCCCCTCCGTGCCCGCCATGAGGCGGCGGATATTGGGGGCGTGCTTCCACCATAGCAGCAGGGCGAGCCCCACGAACAGGAGCGCGACGCGGTTCTGGCCCATCGCCCAGAGCATCAGCGGGGTGGTGGCGCTCGCCGCGAGCGCCGAGGCCGAGGAGTAGCGCAGCAGGAATGCGAGGCCGAGCCAGATCACCGCGAAGCCGAGGACGGCCAGGGGCGCGAGCGCGAGGAGCACGCCGATGAAGGTCGCCACGCCCTTGCCGCCCTTGAAGCCGAGCCAGACCGGGAAGAGGTGGCCGAGGAAGGCGCCGAGCCCCGCCGCCAGGGCGGCGTCCGGCCCGAACAGCCCGGCGGCGACCAGCACCGCGGCGGTGCCCTTGAGGGCGTCTCCCACCAGCGTGGCGGCGGCGAGCCCCTTGCGGCCGGTGCGCAGGACGTTGGTGGCGCCGATATTGCCCGAGCCGATCGCCCGCACGTCGCCGAGCCCGGCGAGGCGGGTGAGGATGAGCCCGAAGGGGATCGCGCCGAACAGGTAGCCGAGCCCGAGGGCGGCGAGGAGCGGCCAGAGCGGGACCCCCATCACGCGGCCGCCGCGTGCCGGTAGGCGACCGCGCCGCCGACCAGGGTGAGCAGGGCGCGCCCCTGCAGCCGCGCCTCGTCGAAGGGCGAGTTCTTGGAGCGCGACTTCAGCTGCCGCTTGTCGAGCCGGTAGGGCTCGTCGGGGTCGAACAGGACGAGGTCGGCCGGGGCGCCCTTGGCCAGGGATCCGCCGTCGCGGCCGAGGACCCGCGCGGGCTCGCGCGCCAGGGCGGCGAGGAGGCGCGGGAGCGCGACGTCGCCCGCGTGGACGAGGCGCAGGGCGGCCGCCAGCAGGGTCTCGATCCCGAGCGCCCCGTCCGCCGCCTCCGCGAAGGGCAGGCGCTTCGTCTCCACGTCCTGCGGGTTGTGGTCGGAGACGATCACGTCGATGACCCCCTCGTTCAGGGCCTCCACCACCGCTCTGCGGTCCTCCTCGGTGCGCAGGGGCGGGGAGAGCTTGCAGAAGGTGCGGTAGTGGCCGATGTCGTTCTCGTTGAGGACGAGGTTGTTGATCGAGACGCCGCAGGTGACCGGCAGGCCCGCCTCCTTGGCCCTGCGCACGATCTCGACCGAATCGGCGCAGGAGATCATGGCCGCGTGATAGCGGGCCCGGGTCAGGCGCACGAGGCGCAGGTCGCGCTCCAGCAGGATCGTCTCGGCCTCGCGCGGAATGCCGTGCAGGCCGAGCCGCGAGGCCATCTCGCCCTCGTTCATCACCCCGTCGCCGACGAGGTCCGGCTCCTCGACGTGCTGCATCAGCAGGGCGCCGAAATCCCGCGCGTAGGTGAGGGCGCGGCGCATCACCTGCGCGTTCGTCACCGCCCGCAGACCGTCCGTGAAGGCGACGGCGCCGGCCTCGCCGAGGAGCCCGAACTCGGTCATCTCGCGCCCGGCGAGGTGCTTGGTGATCGCGGCGGCGGGCAGGACGTTCACGCTCGCGGTGTCGCGGGCGCGGCGCAGCACGAAGTCGACGATGGCGGGCTCGTCGATCACCGGGTTGGTGTCGGGCATGCAGACCAGGGTGGTGACCCCGCCGGCGGCGGCGGCGGCGCTGGCGCTGGCGAGGGTCTCCCGGTGCTCGGCGCCGGGCTCGCCCACGAAGGCGCGCAGGTCGGTGAGGCCGGGGGCGAGGACGTGGCCGCCGCCGTCGATCACCTCCGCGCCCTCCGGCGCGGCCGGGACGGCGCCCCGCTGGACGTCCGCGATGCGGCCGTCGCGGATCAGGACGGCGCCGGGCTCCTCGCGTCCGGCGACCGGATCGAGGAGGCGGGCATTGGTGATGACGAGTGTCATGGGTCGGACAGCTCCGCTGCGGGCGCGCGCACGGCGGCGAGGAGGGCGTCGAGAGCGAGCCGGATGCTCCCGAGAGCCAGATCGGTGGGGACGGGGAGCGCGGTGGGGCCTCGGTGTCTCGGCCGGGATTCCCGCTCGGCACGCCGCACGGCGACCTCCATCCATCCGCGCAAGGGCACCCCCTCTCCCGGCTCACCGGGTTCGCCGCCCTTCCCCTCCGGCGCGGGAGGGGCGGGGCCGCCGATACCGAAGGTTCACCCCTCAACCCCTGTCAAGCGTTCGGCAGATGCGTCGCCAGCGCCTCCAGCACCGCCATCCGCACCGCCACGCCCATCTCCACCTGTTCGCGGATCAGCGACTGCGCCCCGTCCGCCACGTCGGAGGCGATCTCGACCCCCCGGTTCATCGGGCCGGGATGCATCACCAGCGCGTCGGGCGCGGCGAGGCTCAGCTTCTCGCCGTCGAGGCCGAAATAGCGGAAATACTCCTTCACCGAGGGCACGAAGGAGCCGTTCATGCGCTCGCGCTGCAGGCGCAGCATCATCACGATGTCGGCGCCCGCGAGGCCCCGGCGCATGTCGGTGAAGACCTCGACGCCCATCCGGGCGATGCCGGGCGGCAGCAGCGTCGAGGGGCCGATCACCCGCACCCGGGCGCCCAGGGCCTGCAGCAGGATGATGTTCGAGCGCGCGACCCGCGAGTGCAGGACGTCGCCGCAGATCGCCACCCGCAGCCCCTCGATCCGGCCCTTGTTGCGCCGGATGGTCAGCGCGTCGAGGAGCGCCTGGGTCGGGTGCTCGTGGGCGCCGTCGCCGGCATTGACCACCGCGCAATCGACCTTGCGGGCGAGGAGGTGCACCGCGCCGGCCTGATGGTGGCGCACCACGATGATGTCCGGCCGCATCGCGTTCAGGGTCGCGGCGGTGTCGATCAGCGTCTCGCCCTTCTTCACCGAGGAGGAGGCGACCGACATGTTCATCACGTCCGCCCCGAGCCGCTTGCCGGCGAGCTCGAAGGAGGATTGCGTGCGCGTCGAGGGCTCGAAGAACAGGTTGATCTGGGTGCGCCCGCGCAGGGTCGCGCGCTTCTTCTCGACCTGCCGGCTGATCTCGACCGCCTCATCGGCCCGATCGAGCAGCGCGACGATGTCGAGCGGGCTCAGCCCCTCGATGCCGAGCAGGTGACGGTGCGGGAATCCCGGGCGGGTCGGCGGCGTGCTCATGCTGGCCCTGGCCTATAGGAGCAGGGCGGAAGCGCCGCAAGCAGGGCAGGCCCGTCCTTCCGGGCATTTGACAATGGCCGCACCTTCACCCACTTCTCGGGCCCGAGGCGCCTCCCCCGAGCGCCGGCGTCCGCCACATCGAGAAAGACCGCAGCGGTCTGCTTGGGAAGAGGCAAGCCGTTCATGAAAGTCGTCGTCGTCGAGTCGCCCGCGAAGGCCAAGACGATCAACAAGTATCTCGGCCACGACTACGAGGTCCTGGCCTCGTTCGGGCACGTGCGCGACCTGCCGGCGAAGGACGGCTCGGTCGATCCCGAGCAGGACTTCAAGATGCTCTGGGAGCTGGAGGAGCGCGGCGCCAAGCGGGTCTCCGAGATCGCCCGGGCGGTCAAGGGCGCCGACACGCTGATCCTCGCCACCGACCCGGACCGCGAGGGCGAGGCGATCTCCTGGCACGTGCTGGAGGCGCTGCAGGCCAAGCGGGTGCTGAAGGACGTGGCGGTCGAGCGCGTCACCTTCAACGCCATCACCAAGGACGCGGTGCAGACCGCGATGGCCAACCCGCGCCAGATCGACCAGGCGCTGGTGGACGCCTACCTGGCCCGGCGGGCCCTCGACTACCTCGTCGGCTTCAACCTCTCGCCGGTCCTGTGGCGCAAGCTGCCCGGCGCACGCTCGGCCGGCCGGGTGCAGTCGGTGGCGTTGCGGCTCGTCTGCGACCGCGAGGCGGAGATCGAGGCGTTCAAGCCGCGGGAATACTGGTCGCTGGTGGCGACGCTGGCGACCGCCAAGGGCGCCACGTTCGAGGCCCGGCTCGTCGGGGCCGACGGCAAGCGCATCCAGCGCCTCGACGTCGGCACCGCCGAGGAGGCGGAGGCGTTCCGGCGCGACCTCGAACTCGCCACCTTCGCGGTCGCGAGCGTCGAGTCGAAGCCCGCCAAGCGGCACCCGCAGCCGCCCTTCACCACCTCGACCCTGCAGCAGGAAGCCTCCCGCAAGCTCGGCCTCGCCCCGGCCCAGACCATGCGCATCGCGCAGCGGCTCTACGAGGGCGTCGAGATCGGCGGCGAGACGGTCGGCCTCATCACCTACATGCGGACCGACGGCGTCGACATGGCGCCCGAGGCGATCCGCGACGCGCGCCGCGTCATCGGCGCCGAGTTCGGCGACGCCTACCTGCCGGGGGCCCCGCGCAGCTACAGCGTGAAGGCCAAGAACGCGCAGGAGGCCCACGAGGCCGTGCGCCCGACCGATCTCGGCCGGCTGCCCAAGGAGGTCGCCCGCTTCCTCGAACCCGAGCAGGCCAAGCTCTACGAGCTGATCTGGATCCGCACCATCGCGAGCCAGATGGAATCGGCGGAGCTCGAACGCACCGTCGTCGAGATCGCCGCCCAGGTCGGGCCGCGCCGCCTCGACCTGCGGGCGACCGGGCAGGTGGTGCGGTTCGACGGCTTCCTCACCCTCTACCAGGAGGGCAAGGACGACGAGGAGGACGAGGAATCCCGCCGCCTGCCGCCGATGCAGGCGGGCGATCCGCTGCGGCGCGAGCGCGTCGCCGCGACCCAGCACTTCACCGAGCCGCCGCCGCGCTACTCCGAGGCGAGCCTCGTCAAGCGGATGGAGGAGCTCGGCATCGGCCGTCCCTCCACCTACGCGGCCGTGCTGCAGGTGCTGCGCGACCGGGAATACGTCCGCCTCGACAAGAAGCGCCTCGTGCCGGAGGACAAGGGCCGCCTCGTCACCGGCTTCCTGGAGAGCTTCTTCCAGCGCTACGTCGAGTACGACTTCACCGCCGACCTGGAGGAGCAGCTCGACCGGATCTCGAACGCCGAGATCGACTGGCGCGAGGTGCTGCGCGACTTCTGGCGCGACTTCTCCGCGGCGCTGGCCGGGACCAAGGAGCTGCGCACCGCCGAGGTGCTGGAGGCGCTCAACCAACTGCTCGGCCCGCACATCTTCCCGCCGCGGGCGGACGGCGCGAATCCCCGCGCCTGCCCGAACTGCGCGGGCGGCACGCTCTCGCTCAAGCTCGGCAAGTTCGGTGCCTTCGTGGGCTGCTCGAACTACCCGGAATGCAAGTACACGCGGCAGCTCTCGGCCGCCGGCCTCGACGGGGACGGGGAGGGAAGCGCCGGCGAGGGCGGCCAGCCCGGCGTGCGGGTGCTCGGCGAGGATCCGGCGACGGGCCTGCCGGTGACGCTGCGCGACGGCCGCTTCGGTCCCTTCGTGCAACTCGGCGAGGCCTCGGCCGAGAAGGGGGCCGAGAAGCCCAAGCGCTCGTCCCTGCCACGGGGCCTGACGCCCGCGGACGTGACCCTGGAGACCGCCCTCAAGCTCCTCGCCCTGCCGCGGGAAGTGGCCCGGCACCCCGAGAGCGGCGAGCCGATCCTGGTCAATCTCGGCCGCTTCGGCCCCTACGTCCAGCACGGCAAGACCTACGCCAATCTCGGCAAGGACGACGACCTGCTGGAGATCGGCGCGAACCGGGCGATCGACCTCATCGTCGCCAAGGAGCAGGGTGGGGGACGGCCGGCGGCCGATCCGGGCCGGGTTCTCGGCAACGACCCGGAGGGGCGCGCCGTCACGGTCAAGGCCGGCCGCTACGGCCCCTACGTCACGGATGGCGAGGTCAACGCGACCCTGCCGAAGGGGGCCGACAAGGAGGCTCTCACCCTCGAGGAGGCGCTGCGCCTGATCGTGGCCCGCCGCGAGGCGGGCGGCGGCACCAAGAAGAAGACGTCCGGCCGGGCCCGCGCGGCGCGCAAGACGGAGGCGAAGCCGGCCGCCAAGGCCAAGGCGGAGAAGGCCGCGAAGCCGGCCGCCGCGGGCAAGAGCGCGTCGGCGGGCAAGAGCGCGTCGGCGGCCAAGAGCGCAACGGCGCCCGAGAAGGCGCCCGCGCGCAAGAAGGCGGCGGCCGCCGAGTAGCGCGCGCTCAGAGCGCCCAGGCGAGGGTGGCGGCGAAGACCACCGCGAAGGCCGCTCCCGTCGCCGTGGCGGCGAAGCGGTGCGCGGAGGCGTGGGTCGCCACGGCGGCCTCGTCGAGGTAGCCGAAGGCCTGTCCGGCCGCGCGCTCGGCGCGCGCGAGGGCGATGTGGTGCGCGTGGCGGGTGGCGGCCGTCATCGGGGGCGACTCCTCGACAGAACGGGGACAGCGTAGCCGTAACGCGTTGACGCCTTCTTTGTTCCAGCCCGGGAGGGACGGGTGAAGCAATCTTAACGTAACCTGTTTACCATCTGGGGCCGGCTGGGGGCGCCGCGCGCTCCCGCCCCACCCCGGATCCGCCTTTGGACCCTTTCTGTTTCCGGTTTGTTCCGGTATAGGGAGAGGATGAGTGCGAATGCTGCCAGAGCCGTCCCCCCGTCGCGAGGCCGCCGCGTGAGCGATCCTGCGCGCGATCTGTTCGCTCCGGGCGCCAAGCCGGCGCCCGGCGACCCCGAATCCGGCGCGAAGCGCCCGCGCCCCGTGGCGGTGCCATCCCCCGCCGCGGAGGCCGGCTACGACGCCTCGGCGATCGAGGTGCTGGAGGGGCTGGAGCCGGTGCGGCGCCGGCCGGGCATGTATATCGGCGGCACCGACGAGAAGGCGCTCCACCACCTCTTCGCCGAGGTGATCGACAACTCGATGGACGAGGCGGTGGCCGGGCACGCCACCTTCATCGAGGTGGAGCTGGAGGAGGGCGGCATCCTCAGCGTCACCGACAACGGTCGCGGGATCCCGGTCGATCCGCACCCGAAATTCCCGGGCAGGTCGGCCCTCGAAGTGATCATGACCACCCTGCACGCGGGCGGCAAGTTCGATTCCAAGGTCTACGAGACCTCGGGCGGCCTGCACGGCGTCGGCGTCTCGGTGGTGAACGCGCTCTCCGACCGGCTGGAGGTCGAGGTCGCCCGCAACCAGACCCTCTACCGCCAGCACTTCTCGCGCGGGGTCCCGCAGGGCGGGCTGGAGCAGGTCGGCCGGGTGCAGAACCGGCGCGGCACGAAGGTGCGCTTCCATCCCGACCCGCAGATCTTCGGGGCGCTCGCCTTCGACCCGCGCCGCCTGTTCAAGATGGCGCGCTCGAAGGCCTACCTGTTCGGCGGGGTCGAGATCCGCTGGCGCTGCGCGCCCGCCCTGGTGGAGGGCATTGAGGGCGTTCCGGCCGAGGCGGTGCACCGTTTCCCGGCGGGCCTGCGCGACTACCTCGCCCAGGAGATCGACGGCAAGGAACTCGTCACCGACGCGCTGTTCACCGGCAAGGTCACGAGGCCGGGCAGCCACGGCTCCCTCGAATGGGCGGTGGCGTGGCTCACCCACGACGACGGGTTCTCCTCCTCCTACTGCAACACGGTGCCGACGCCGGAGGGCGGCACGCACGAGAGCGGGCTGCGCATCGCGCTGCTGCGGGCCCTGCGCGACCACGCCGAGCGGGTCGGGCAGGTCAAGCGCGTGCAGGCGGTGACGACCGACGACGTGATGGCGACCTGCGCGTCGATGCTGTCGGTGTTCATCCGCGAGCCCGAGTTCCAGGGCCAGACCAAGGACAAGCTCGCGACGCTCGAAGCCTCGCGCATCGTCGAGGCGGCGGTGCGCGACGCGTTCGACCACTGGCTCGCGGCGTCGCCGACGCAGGCCAACAAGCTCCTCGACTGGGTGATCGACCGCGCCGAGGAGCGGCTGCGCCGCCGCCAGGAGAAGGAGGTCGCCCGCAAGACCGCGACCCGCAAGCTGCGCCTGCCGGGCAAGCTCGCCGATTGCTCGAAGGCCGGGGCGGCCGGCTCGGAGATCTTCATCGTCGAGGGTGACTCGGCCGGCGGCTCGGCCAAGCAGGCCCGCGACCGCGCCAGCCAGGCGGTGCTGCCCCTGCGCGGCAAGATCCTCAACGTCGCCTCGGCGAGCCGCGACAAGCTCGGGGCGAACCAGCTCCTCTCCGACCTGACCCAGGCGCTCGGCTGCGGCACCGGCTCGCATTACCGCGACGACGACCTTCGCTACGAGAAGGTCATCATCATGACGGACGCCGACGTCGACGGCGCCCACATCGCCTCGCTGCTGATCACCTTCTTCTACCGGCAGATGCCGAAGCTGATCGAGAAGGGGCACCTCTACCTCGCGGTGCCGCCGCTCTACCGGCTGAGCCAGGGCGCGAAGACCGCCTACGCGCGCGACGACCGCCACAAGGAGCAGTTGATCAAGACCGTGTTCAAGAACGGCAAGGTCGAGATCGGGCGCTTCAAGGGCCTGGGCGAGATGATGCCGGGGCAGCTCAAGGAGACCACCATGGACCCGTCGAAGCGCACGCTGCTGCGGGTCGAGGTGCTGGACGAGGCGCGGGAGGCGACGGGCGACGCGGTCGAGCGCCTGATGGGCAACAAGCCCGAGGCCCGCTTCGCCTTCATCTCCGAGCGGGCGGTCTTCGCGGACGAGGCGGAACTCGACATCTGATCGGGGGCCCCGCGACGGCTGCGGGGCGTCCCGGCGCGGCCGCGGGCCCGGGCGAACGGCCCTGTCGTGGGCCGGGCCGGCAGGACGGAAGCGGCGGAGATGGGGCCTCGGTGTCGGTGAGCCGCGCGCCTTGCCGTGGGCTCGCGCCCCGGGCGCCGCTTCCACCCGTCATCCGCGTGTCGCCGCTACGCGCCGGACCGGACGAGTTCCGGGGCGATCCTCGCGGCACGTCTCATCGGCGGCGGCATGCCTCCCTCCGATCGTGCCTCCGGCCACCGCGTCGGGCGTCGGAGCAGGGGCAGCGTGATCCCGCGGCGACGGCAGGTCAAGGGAGATTCGCCGCGCCATCGGCTGCTACACTCCCGGGCGCGGACGGCTCGACCCGCCCGCCGCCAGACGAGGAGGAGACGCCGATGACAGGTTCCGAGATCCGGGTCGCGACCTTCGCGGGGCCTGGCGCCGCGCCGGAGATCCGCACCGTGCCCTGGCCCGCCGTGCCCCGGAAGGCCGCCCTCATCAAGATCGGCGCCTGCGGCGTCTGCGGCACCGACCAGCACATCCTGAAGGGCCACTGGCCCAAGCCCCTGCCCTGGCCCTTCACCCTCGGCCACGAGATCGGCGGCGTCATCGTCGAGAAGGGCGAGGACTTCACCGCCGATTTCATGGAGAAGCCGCTGCAGGTCGGCTCCAAGGTGATGATCCCGCCGCTGATGCCCTGCGGCCACTGCTACTACTGCGTCCACTATCCGGAGCAGGCCAACAAGTGCCTGACGCCGGTCTATTACGGGCGCTACCTGGGCTTCGACAAGGCGCCGCACCTGTGGGGCGGCTTCGCCGAGTACGTCTACGTCGACCTCGACATGCTGCCCGGGACCAAGGTCTACAAGCTGCCGGACGACATGAACCTGCGGCTCGGGGCGCTCGCCGAGCCGCTGACCTCCTGCATCCGGGCCTTCAACCGGGCCGTCCGGGCGGGCGGCTTCAAGTGGGGCGACACGGTCGTGATTCAGGGATCGGGTCCGATCGGCATCCTGGCGGTGGCCGCCGCCCAGGAGATGGGGGCGGGCCGGGTGATCTGCGTGGGCGCGCCCGAGGAGCCGCGCCTCGCCCTCGCCCGCCGCTTCGGGGCCGAGGCGACGGTGGACATCACGGAGATCCGCACGCCGCAGGAGCGCATCGCGCGCGTGCGCGAGATCGTCGGCGGGTTCGGGGCGGACCTCGTGATGGATTGCTCGGGCCATCCCTCGGCCGGGCCGGAGGGCATCGAGTTCCTGCGCGACGGCGGCACCTACGTGGAGATGGGCCAGTTCACGGATGCGGGCGCGATCGAGACCTCGTGGCACCGGATCTGCGCCAAGGACCTGACCGTGCTGGGCTCCTGGGCCTTCACGGGCAACGACTTGCCCCTCGGCGTGGACATGCTCTATCGGGCGCGGGCGAAGTACCCGTGGCTGGAGATGCAGACGCTCTACCCCTTCACCCGGGAGGGCGTGAGCGCCGCCGTCGCCGACGCCATGGCGATGCGGACCGTCAAGTCCACGATCGTGCCCTTCCCCGATCTCGTGGCCTGACGGGCCGGACGGCGCACGGGCCGAACGGGCGCCGCCGACCGGCGGCTCCGACCGTACTCATGAGGAGCACCCCTTGTATCGTGGACTGATCGCCCTTCTGGCCCTGACGATGCCGGCGCTGGCGCAGCCGAGACTCGACCCGTCCGGGACCTGGCTGACGGCGGGCGGCGACGCCCATATCCGGATCACGCGCTGCGGCCAGGGCTATTGCAGCACCGTCGCCAAGGTGCTGACCGGCGAGGCGAAGGACGTGCACAACCCCGATCCGGCCCTGCGCGCGCGCAGCATGGTCGGCGTCGCCCTGTCGACCGACATGCGCCCGACCGGCGAGGGCTGGGAGGGCTCGCTCTACAATTTCCGCGACGGGAAGACCTATACCGGCAAGCTCGCCGTGAAGGGCCCGAACGCGCTCGAACTCGCCGGCTGCGTGCTCGGCGGGCTGATCTGCAAGCGCCAGATCTGGTCGCGGGTCAATTGACGCGGAACCCGCGCGGGGCCTTCCCGTCCCGCGCGGCCGCCGCTCCGCAGCGGCGGACGGGCCGCAGCCGGCAGCATCATTCGGCATGACTTGCGAAAGAAACCATCCGCAATTGGCCGCACCATCGCTGCATGTTCGGGACCGAATTTGAGGCGACGTGCCACAACAGGATCCCGAAGATCGTTCGCGATGATGTGAATATGTCATTGTGCCCCTGGGTCAAGCATTCGTTAAGATTTGCAGATTAGACGAAGGCATCGTCCTTCCGGCTGTCGATTCGAGCACGACCATGTTCAAGCGTCGTTCCGCAAACGATGAGCTTATCGCGATCTTGGGGCGCTACGCCGGGGTCGGGCTGTGGGATGCGGTACTGCACGAGGGCGATCCGATGCACCCGAAATCGCGCTGGACCTGGTCCGAGCAGTTCCGGCGCCTGCTCGGCTACGCGTCGCGGGAGGAATTCCCGGACATGGTGACGTCCTGGTCCGAGCGCCTGCATCTGGAGGATGCCGCGCGCACCTTCGCGGTGTTCAAGGCCGCCCTGGCGAATGTCCGGGACAAGGGCAACTACGACGTGACCTATCGCCTGAGGATGCGCGACGGCTCCTATCGCTGGTTCCGCGCCACGGGCGGCGTCGCGCACGGGCTGGACGGGACGCCGCTGCGCGCCTGCGGGTCGCTCGTGGACATCCACGCAGGCGTCGTGGCGGAGGGCGAGCGGGGCCGCCGGGTCGAGGCGCTGCTCGGGGAGTTCGACCGCGACGCCGTCGCCATGCTGGAGGCCTTCGCGCGCTCCGCCTCGGGGATGGAGGAGACCGCGCACGCGATGACCTCCATCGCCGACCGCGTCCGCACCGGGTCGGGCCACGTCGCGACCGCCTCCGGCGAGACCTCGGCCGGCGTCGAGAGGGTCGCCGAGGCGACCGAGGAGATCGCCGCGACGATCCGCCAACTCTCCGAGCGGGCGGCGCACGCCTCGGATCTCTCGACCTCTGTGGCCGAGAAGGCGGCCCGGACGGACGGCATGGTCCAGGACCTGTCCCGCGCCGCCGACCGGATCGGGGCCGTGGTCGGCATGATCGCGGCGCTCGCCCACCAGACCAACCTGCTGGCGCTCAACGCCGCGATCGAGGCGGCCCGCGCCGGGAGCGCGGGGCGCGGCTTCGCGGTCGTCGCGGCCGAGGTCAAGGAACTCGCCGGCGAGACCGCCAAGGCCACCGACCAGATCGCCGCCCAGATCGCGGAAATTCGCGAGGCGACGGGCACGACCGTCCGGGCGATCGGCGAGATCGGGCGGTCCATCACCGAACTGCGCGACACCAATCTCGACATGGTGCGGGCCATGCGTCAGCAGGGTGCCGTCACCTCCGACGTCGCGCAGACCCTCGCCCGGACCGCCTCGGGCTCCCGGCTGGTCTCGGAGAACATCGTCGCGGTGCGGGAGGTCGCCGAGGAGGCCGGCCGCACGGCGGACGCGGTCCTCGGCTCGGCCCGCGGGCTGGCGCGGTACTCGGGCGAACTCGGCGACCGGCTCCGCGGCTTCCTGACGGCGGTCCGTGCGGCCTGACCCTGCGTCAGAGCTCTCCCGGTCCGGCGGCGCGGCCGGACCGGGCGGCCATCCGGGCGACCCGCGCCTGCCACAGGCAGAGGAGCGGGGTGACGAGGAGCTCCATCCCGAGGGCCGCCAGCATCACGAGCGAGGGCACCCCGGTCAGCCACAGGCCGAGGAGGCGCCCCAGCCCCCCGAGCACCACCACCAGGGTCAGGAACCGGAACAGCCGCGTCCTCTGCTCGATCTCCGGAACGGTCGACCAGAACAGCAGCCCGATGCCGAGGAGGAGGCCCGAGAGGTAGCGGAAATGGCTGTCGACCGACACGGCGACGCGCTCGCCGCCGATGCCGCCGGCGCCGAACACCACGCCGTAGAGGCCCCCCGCCACCGGGACCAGGGCGGCCAGCGCCACCACCCGCTGGAGCAGGCGCCGTTCCTTGTCCATGGCCTTGCCCCTCCCGCGCGTGCGACACACGCCCGTGTATCAGGGTCGCACGGTCCCGGGCGATCCCCTCCCGGTGAGCTCCCGCAGGAGAGTCAGCTGATGCGCACACCCGAGATGTCCGCACCCGAGATGCCCGCCCTGGCCATCCGCGTCGCCGTCCCGGACGATCTCGAAGCGATCGTCCGCCTGCACGAGGCCGACGCGGTCGGCGGGCACGGGGATGCCTGGACGCCGGAGAACCGGCCCGCCTACGCGGCCGCCCTCGCGGCGATCGCGGCGAGTCCCGATTGCGACCTCTACGTGGTGCTGGAGGGCGGGGAGGTGGTCGGGAGCTTCCAGCTCTCCTTCCGGCAGGGGATCACGAGCCGCGGCGCCCGCCAGGCCGTGCTCGAGAGCGTCCAGGTCCGCGCCGACCGGCGCTCGCGGGGCGTCGGCGCCCGGATGGTGGAGGAGGCCGAGCGGCTCGCCCGCGCCGGCGGGGCGACCTCGCTGCAGCTCACCTCCAACAAGCGCCGGGTCGACGCGCACCGCTTCTACGAGCGCCTCGGCTACGCCCGCAGCCACGAGGGCTTCCGCAAGCCGCTCTGATCCGGGATCCGGTTGATCACAGCGGATCCCGGATCACCAGCCCGCGCGGCGCGTGAACGAAGCCCGCATCCGCCATCCCGAGGGGATCTGGCGGATTGGGTCTGAGCCGGCCTTCAGGCCTTCTGCTCCTTGAGGCGCTTCACGCATTTGCTGAAGTATTTCGGCCAGGTCGGGCCCTGCGCGGCCTTGTCGGCGGTGGACAAAGCCCGCCACTCGGCGCCGCACTTCTTCTGCCGCTCGCGGGCTGCCATGCCCTTCACGGTCGGCTCGGCCCTCTCCTGGGCGCGTGCCGGGAGGGGCGGCGCCAGCACTGCGGCGACGAGGGCTGCGAGGACGAGGCGGGAGCGCATGGAAGACCTCCGGTCGCCCCGCTGACGCTGGGGCAGGTTGCCGGCCCATCACTGCCACAGGCGTTCCCTCCGGCAAGGTGCCGCGCCCCGTCCGGTCCGCGACCGCGCCGAAAAAGTCCTTTGCGTCGCATTTTCGCCGCAGCCTCGCGCGCCCGAGCGACGTTTTCGCTTCACAGGCGCGGGCGCTCTCTGGTTAAGCTCGCCCGGCGAGAGACCCGATCCACGCCCGCGCGAGGGGACCGTCTGCATGTCGGCCGTCACGACTCCGCCGATCGACCTGTACTACTGGACGACGCCGAACGGCTGGAAAGCCTCGATCATGCTGGAGGAGTGCGGGCTGCCGTACCGCATGATCCCGGTGAACATCGGCAAGGGGGCGCAGCGCGCGCCCGAGTTTCTCAGCGTTTCGCCGAACGGCAAGATCCCGGTGATCGTCGATCACGACGGGCCCGGGTCCGCGCCGATCACGATCTACGAGTCGAACGCCATCCTGCAATACCTCGCCCGCAAGACCGGCCAGTTCTACCCGGAAGCCGAGCGGGAGCGTATCGCGGTCGATATCTGGCTGTTCTGGCAGGCGGCGAATTTCGGCCCGGTCCTCGGCCAGACTCACCATTTCCGCATCTACGCGCCGGAGAAGATCCCCTACGCCATCGAGCGCTACACCGCCGAGGCGGCCCGGCTCTACCGGGTCCTCGACGCGCAGCTCGCGGCGCACGCCTTCGTGGCGGGCGATGCCTACACGATCGCCGACATCGCGGTCGTCACCTGGGCGAAGCTCTGGGAACGCCAGGGCCTCGACATCGCGGATTACCCGCATGTCGGCCGCTGGCTCGACGCCGTGAAGGCGCGCCCGGCGGTCCTGCGCGGCTTCAAGCTCCGGGCCGAGCCGGAGAATGCCGCCGCGCCCGCCTGAGGCGCGGCGGCCCCGCGGCCCGGGTCAGGGCGTGACGGTTGGGTCAGGGCGTGACGGTCTTGGGCTTCGCGGCCGGCTTGGCGGGGGCGGCCTGCGCCACCTCGTCCGGGGCCTTGGTCCAGGTCTGCGAGCCGCACAGCACCTTGAGCAGGCAGCCCGAGATCGAGAGTTCCGAGGCGCTCTCGCGGGCGATCGTCACCTCGTAGAACTTGCCCTCCTCGGCGTTGTAGATCTGCCCCTTGTAGCCGGCCTCGTCGGGCTTGAGCCCCTCCATCAGCTGCAGGCCGATCACCGGCCGCTGCCGCTTCTTGGGATCGGGGTTCTTGATGTCGGTGCGCGGCTGGCCCTGGTCGTTGAGCGGGACCTTCAGCCAGACGACCGTGCCGCAGGCTTGGCTGCCGGCCGGGCCGCAGCGCTCGATCTTGATCTTCGCCCGGCCATCCTCCGTCAGCCACGTGCCGGAGGGATCGGTCCCCGCCTGCGCGGCGGTGCCGGCGAGGAGCAGGAACGCGGTGAGGGCGGGGGTCCGGACTGAACGCATGGACGAATCTCCCTTGCTCCGTCTCCGGGCCGCGCGGGCCCGCTCGGCGGATCATCACGTCGGGGCCCGGCGGCGGCCCGCCGGGCGTGGCCCAAAGGCCGCGATGGCCTCTAAAAACGCGGGGTTTCTGGCGTTTTTTCGACCACGTTGCGGCCGAGTCGCAGCAGCGCCGGCCCGGCTCGGCTTGAGGGCGAGTCGGCGCGCCGCTATAAGCCCGGCGCCGCGGGCGGCATCCGGCCGCTCCGCCCAGCCTTCCCTCCGACGGATCCTCCGATGGCCATCGAGCGCACCTTCTCCATCCTGAAGCCGGACGCCACCGCCCGGAATCTCACCGGCGCGATCAACGCGGTGATCGAGGAGGCGGGCCTGCGCATCGTCGCCCAGCGCCGCATCCGCATGTCGGAGGCCCAGGCCAAGACCTTCTACGAGGTCCATGCCGAGCGCCCGTTCTACGGCGAGCTCGTCTCCTTCATGACCTCGGGACCCGTCGTCGTGCAGGTGCTGGAGGGCGACAACGCCGTCGCCAAGTACCGCGAGGTGATGGGCGCCACCAACCCGGCCCAGGCGGCCGAGGGCACGATCCGCAAGCGCTTCGCCGTCTCGGTCGGCGAGAACTCGGTGCACGGCTCGGACAGCGCCGAGAACGCCGCGATCGAGATCGCGCAGTTCTTCACCGAAGCCGACATCGTCGGCTGAGATCCGCCGCGCGGGCCGGTCGGACGCGTCCCCGGGCGCCCGACCGGCCGGCGGTCCCACATCGGGTGCGCGCGGCCGGGGATCCCTCCCGGGCGGGCGCCCGCGGCACGGAGGCGGAGCGGTGACGGCGCAGGCGCGGATCGAGCGGCGGGCCTCCACCTGCCCGCATGATTGTCCCTCGGTCTGCGCCCTCGACGTCGAGGTGATCGACGGGGCCGCGATCGGGCGCGTGCGCGGCGCCGCGCGCCACTCCTACACGGCGGGCGTCGTCTGCGCGAAGGTCGCCCGCTACGCCGAGCGCGTCCATCACCCGGACCGGCTGACCCGGCCGATGATCCGGACCGGGCCCAAAGGGTCGGGGTCGTTCGCCCCGATCTCCTGGGACGAGGCCCTCGACCGCACCGCCGAGGCTTTCCTCGGGGCCGAGGCCGCGCACGGGCCGGAGGCCGTGTGGCCCTACTACTACGCGGGGACGATGGGGCTGGTGATGCGCGACGGCATCAACCGCCTGCGCCACGCCAAGGGCTACTCGGGCCAGCACTCGACCATCTGCACGACGCTCGCCTGGTCCGGCTTCGTGGCGGGCACGGGGCGGCTCGCCGGCTCGGACCCGCGCGAGATGGCCGAGAGCGACTGCATCGTGATCTGGGGCACCAACCCGGTGCACACCCAGGTCAACGTGATGACCCACGTCCAGGCGGCGCGCCGGAACCGCGGCGCGACGCTCGTGGTGGTCGACATCTACGACAACCCGACCATGCGGCAGGCCGACATGGCGCTGCTCGTACGGCCGGGCACGGACGCGGCGCTGGCCTGCGCGGTCATGCACGTGCTGTTCCGCGACGGCCACGCCGACCGCGACTACCTCGCCCGGTACACCGACTGCCCCGCCGCGCTGGAGGCGCATCTGCGCCCGCGCGGCCCGGACTGGGCGGCGGCGATCACCGGCCTCACGGTGGCCGAGATCGAGGCCTTCGCGCGGCTCGTCGGCGCGACGAAGCGCAGCTTCTTCCGGCTCGGCTACGGCTTCTCGCGCAGCCGCAACGGCGCCGTCTCCATGCACGCGGCCCTCAGCATCCCGGCGGTGACGGGGGCGTGGCAGCATCCGGGCGGCGGCGCCTTCCACTCGAACAGCGGCATCTACGGCCTCGACAAGACCCTGATCGAGGGGCTCGACGCCCGCGACCCGCGGGTCCGCGTGCTCGACCAGTCCCAGATCGGCCGGGTCCTGTGCGGCGACGCCGAGGCCCTGCGCGGCGGTCCTCCGGTGACCGCACTCCTCGTGCAGAACACCAACCCGGTCTCGGTCGCGCCCGAGCAGGAGGCGGTGAAGCGGGGCTTCGCCCGCGACGACCTCTTCGTCTGCGTGCACGAGCAGTTCCTGACCGAGACGGCCCGGATGGCCGACATCGTGCTGCCCGCGACCATGTTCCTGGAGCACGACGACCTCTACACCAGCGGCGGCCACCAGCACATCCAGCTCGGCCCCCGGCTGATCGCGCCGCCCGAGGGCTGCCGCTCGAACCACGAGGTGGTGGCGGCGCTGGCCGCGCGGGTCGGCGCCGCGCATCCGGGCTTCGCCCTGAGCCCGCGCGACCTCATCGACGCGACGCTGCGCGCCTCCGGCCGGGGCAGCCTCGCCGAACTCGAGGCGGCGGGCGGCATCCTCGACGCGCAGCCCCCCTTCGCCCGCGCCCATTACCTCGACGGGTTCGGCCATCCGGACGGCCGCTTCCGCTTCCGGCCGGACTGGGGCGCCGTGCCGATCGGCCATGACGGGCCGCGGGGCCCGGCGGCGGACCTGCCGGCCCTGCCCGACCACTGGGAGGCGCCGCTCAGGACGGCGACGCCGGCCCATCCGTTCCGGCTGGCCACGAGCCCGGCGCGCAACTTCCTGAACTCGACCTTCACGGAGACGCCGACCTCGCGCGCCAAGGAGCGCCATCCGACCGTGATGATCCATCCCGAGGACGCGGCCGCGCACGGGATCGGGGAGGGGACCTGGGTGCGGCTCTCGAACGAGCTCGGCGCGGTGACCCTGCGGGCGACGCTGTGTCCGGGGCTGCGGCGCGGCGTGCTGATCGCGGAATCGATCTGGCCGAACGACGCCTATCCGGACGGGCGCGGCATCAACACGCTCACGGGCGCCGACGCGCCGGCGCCCTTCGGCGGCGCGGCCTTCCACGACAACCACGTGGCGATCGCCCCCGTGGCGGGGTGAGGGCGCCCGCGGCCCGTCCGCGCGGCGGGGTCCGCCGGGAGCGGTCGGTGCGGGGCGGGCGCCCCTTTTCCGGCCGGTGTGGCGCCCGGGTCCTTGCACGGCAGGGATGATTCGGAGTCCAACGGTCAAGCTTTCGTTGACCGGATCACCACCATGCGCCTCCGCATCGCCCTCGCCGCCGGCCTCCTGGCCCTCGGCGCCTCCGCCGCCCTCGCGGGCGGCACCGCCGCTCCCCTCGAAGCCTACCAGCCCGATCCGGCTCTGCGCACGGCGCCCAAGACCGAGCTGGAGAGCCGCGTGCGCAACGCCTGCGCGGTCGTGCAGGCCCGCCTGCAGAACGCGGCCGAGACCGCGCTGGAGCGGCCCTGCGGCTGCTACGCCAGGGCCACGCTGCGCGCCCTCGACCCGGCCGAGCTCGAAGCCTACCGGAGTACGGGCTACTTCAACGAATCCGCCCGGGCCAAGGCGCTGAGCGCCCTCGACAGCTGCAAGCTGCCCCGCCCGATCTGATCCGGGATCCGCTTGATCGCAGCGGATCCCGGATCCCAAGCCTGCGCGGCGCCTGAGCGAAGCCCAAATCCGCCATCCCGAAGGGATCAAGCGGATTTGGTATGACACGCCCGCGCGGCGCCTGAGCGAAGCCGGCATCCGCATGGCCGAAATGGGAGATGCGAAGCCATCAACCGGATGGCGGATGACACCCCGCCTCGACCGGACCGTCGATCCTGAGCCCCTCTCCCGCCCCGCGGGGGAGGGGTTTTCGTTGCGACGGGGGCGATTCCGGCTTGCGCCGCGCTGTGAACGCACATAAAGATATCTTTATGTTTCGCTCGGAGCCGAGAGAACGCCGCCGATGATCCAGCCGCTCGCCTTCTCCGACGCTCTCGGCGTGCTGCGCGCCGCCGCGGAAGAGACGCGGCTGCGCATCATCGCGCTCCTGCGCGAGGGGGAGCTGACGGTCTCGGACCTCACCGACATCCTCGGCCAGTCGCAGCCGCGCATCTCGCGCCACCTCAAGCTGATGGTGGAGGCCGGGCTGGTCGAGCGGCACCGGGAGGGTGCCTGGGCCTTCTTCCGGCTGGTCGAGGGTGTTTCGGCCATGGTCGAGCCGCTGCTCGCCGCCGCGGACAGGACCCGGCCGCCGCTCTCCGAGGACCGCGCCCGCCTCGACGCCGTGCGGGCGCAGCGCGCCGAGGCGGCCCAGAGCTTCTTCGCCCGGCTCGCGCCGCAATGGGACAAGGTGCGCTCCCTCCACGTGCCCGAGGCGACGGTCGAGGCCGCGGTGCTCGACGTGCTCGGCCCGCGGCCGATCGGCAGCCTCCTCGACCTCGGCACCGGGACGGGGCGGATGCTCGCGCTGCTCGCGCCGCGGGCGACCCGCGCGACCGGGCTCGACGCCAACCACGCGATGCTGTCGGTCGCCCGCGCGAACCTGGAGCGGCAGGGCCTGGCGCGGGTCGACCTGCGCCAGGGCGACATCCACGCGCCGCCCTTCAGCCGCGGCAGCTTCGACCTCGTGCTGATCCACCAGGTGCTGCACTACCTGGACGACCCGGCCCGCGCCCTGCGCGAGGCGGCCCGCCTCGTCGCCCCGGGCGGCCGGCTCCTGGTGGTGGATTTCGCCCCCCACGACCTCGAATTCCTGCGCGAGACGCAGGCCCATCGCCGCCTCGGCTTCGCGGCCGAGCAGGTCGCGCACTGGCTCACCGAGGCGTCGCTCGACGACGTCACCCTGCGCGAATTGCCGCCGAGCAGCGAGGCGGGCCACCGCCTCACCGTCACGCTCTGGCTCGCCCACAACCCCGCGGCGGCGATCCCCACCCGCGAGGTCGCCTGATGGTTCCCCCGACCCTCACCCCCACGCGGCCCGTGCGCGGCACGGTGTGCGTCCACCCATTCGCCTGAGAGAACCGAGGTCTCCGATGGTCTCCACCGCCTTCCGTCCGAGCCGCGAGAGCCGCCGCCCCATCCGGGTCTCCTTCGAGTTCTTCCCGCCCAAGACGACCGAGATGGAGGAGACCCTGTGGTCCTCCATCGAGCGCCTCGCGCCGCTGCAGCCCAACTTCGTCTCGGTGACCTACGGGGCCGGCGGCTCGACCCGCGAGCGCACCCACAATACGGTCGCGCGGCTGGTGCGCGAGACCAGCCTGAAGCCCGCCGCCCACCTGACCTGCGTGGCCGCCACGCAGGAGGAGGTGGACGAGGTCGTGCGCTCCTACTGGGACGCGGGCGTGCGCCACATCGTGGCCCTGCGCGGGGATCCGGCCGAGGGCGTCGGCACGGCCTATCGCGCGCATCCGGGCGGCTATGCCCGCTCCTGCGACCTCGTCGCCGGCATCAAGCGCATCGGTGACTTCCAGGTCTCGGTCTCGGCCTATCCGGAGCGCCACCCGGAGGCGCCCTCCCTCGACGCCGACATCGACGCGCTCAAGGCCAAGGTCGACAACGGCGCCGACCGCGCCATCACCCAGTTCTTCTTCGATAACGACCTCTTCTTCCGCTACCTCGACCGGGTGCAGGCGCGCGGGATCGACATTCCGATCATCCCGGGCATCCTGCCGGTGCAGAACTTCAAGCAGGCCGCGAGCTTCGCCAAGCGCACCGGCGCCTCGGTGCCGGAATGGCTGGCCGCGCGCTTCGAGGGCCTCGAGGACGATGTCGGCACCCGCAAGCTGGTGGCGGCGGCGGTGGCGGCCGAGCAGGTGCTTGACCTCGTCGACCGCGGCGTCACGGACTTCCACTTCTACACGATGAACCGCGCCGACCTCGTCTACGCGATCTGCCACCTGCTCGGCCTGCGCGCCCTGCCGAGCGCGCCGGTCGCCGAGAAGGCGGCGGCGTGAGCGGGTCCCGGCCGGGCACTCGGCCGGGGCCGCCCCGCACGACGCGGCCGCGCCGCCCAGGGCGCGGGGCCGGCGCGGCCGGAGCGCCAATCGAGGCGATCGAGGCGCCGCGCGCCGCGCGCACGGCCCCGGTCGCCGCGCCTGACCCCATCCTTCCCAGCGGGCCGGCCTCGCGCCGGTCCAGATTCCGGACCCTTGCCCGATGACCGATCTCCGCCCCGCCGACGGCGCCAACGTCCTCGCCACCCTGCGCAAGCGCGCCGCCGAGAGGATCCTCGTCCTCGACGGCGCCATGGGGACCATGATCCAGCGCCTCAAGCTCGGCGAGGCGGATTTCCGCGGCAAGCGCTTCCTCGACCACGCGCACGATCAGAGGGGCAACAACGACCTTCTGATCCTGACCCAGCCCGAGGCGATCCGGCAGATCCACCTCGACTACTTCCTGGCCGGCGCGGACGTGGTCGAGACCAACACCTTCTCGGGCACCGCGATCGCCCAGGCCGATTACGGCATGGAGGCGATCGTCCGCGAACTCAACCGCGAGGGCGCGCGGCTCGCCCGCGAGGCGGCGGTCGAGGCCGAGCGCCGCGACGGGCGGCGCCGCTTCGTGGCCGGGGCGATCGGTCCGACGAACCGCACGCTCTCGATCTCGCCCGACGTGAACAATCCGGGCTACCGCTCCGTCACGTTCGACCAGGTCCGCGACGCCTACGCCGAGCAGGTGCGCGGGCTGATCGAGGGCGGCTCGGACCTCGTCCTGATCGAGACGATCTTCGACACGCTGAACGCCAAGGCGGCGATCGCGGCGACCTGGCAGGTCTTCGGCGAGATGGGCGTGCGCCTGCCGATCATGATCTCGGGCACGATCACCGACCTGTCGGGCCGCACGCTCTCGGGCCAGACCCCGAGCGCCTTCTGGCACTCGCTGCGCCACGCCGAGCCGCTGACCTTCGGGCTCAACTGCGCGCTCGGCGCCCGCGAGATGCGCGCCCACATCAGCGAACTCTCCCGGGTCTGCGACACGCTGGTCTGCGCCTACCCGAATGCCGGCCTGCCGAACGAGTTCGGCCTCTACGACGAGAGCCCGGAGGCGATGGGCGCCCTCGTCGGCGAGTTCGCGGGAAGCGGCCTCGTCAACATGGTGGGCGGCTGCTGCGGCACGACGCCGGACCACATCCGCGCCATCGCCGAGGCGGTGGCCGGCAAGGCGCCCCGGCGCGTGCCGGAGGTGCCGCGGCTGATGCGGCTCTCGGGCCTCGAACCCTTCACGCTGACGAAGGAGATCCCCTTCGTGAACGTCGGCGAGCGCACGAACGTCACCGGCTCGGCCAAGTTCCGCAAGCTCGTCACCAGCGGCGACTACGCGGCCGCCCTCGACGTCGCCCGCGACCAGGTCGCGGCCGGCGCTCAGGTCATCGACGTCAACATGGACGAGGGCCTGCTCGATTCGCGCGCCGCGATGGTCGAGTTCCTGAACCTGGTCGCGGCCGAGCCCGACATCGCCCGCGTGCCCGTGATGGTCGATTCCTCGAAGTTCGAGGTGATCGAGGCCGGCCTGAAATGCATTCAGGGCAAGCCGATCGTGAACTCGATCTCGCTCAAGGAGGGCAAGGAGAAGTTCCTCACCGAGGCGCGGATCTGCCGCGCCTACGGCGCCGCCGTGGTGGTGATGGCCTTCGACGAGCAGGGCCAGGCCGACACGCTGGAGCGCAAGGTGGCGATCTGCACCCGCGCCTACCGGATCCTGACCGAGGAGGTCGGCTTCCCGCCCGAGGACATCATCTTCGACCCGAACATCTTCGCGGTCGCGACCGGCATCGAGGAGCATGACGGCTACGGCGTCGCCTTCATCGAGGCGGCCCGGCAGATCCGCGAGACCCTGCCCCACGCCCATATCTCGGGCGGGGTCTCGAACCTCTCCTTCGCGTTCCGCGGCAACGAGCCGGTGCGCGAGGCCATGCACGCGGTGTTCCTCTATCACGCCATCCGCGCCGGCATGGACATGGGCATCGTCAATGCGGGCCAGCTCGCGGTCTACGACGAGCTCGACCCGGAGCTGCGCGACCTCTGCGAGGACGTCGTCCTCAACCGCCGCCCCGACGCGACCGAGCGCCTCCTCGAGCAGGCGGCGAAGTTCAAGGGCGGCGGCGCCCAGCTGCGCACGGCCGACCTCGCTTGGCGCGAGGCGCCGGTCGAGAAGCGGCTGGAGCACGCCCTCGTCAACGGCATCACCGAGTACATCGAGGCCGACACCGAGGAGGCGCGCCGCACCGCGACCCGCCCCCTCGACGTGATCGAGGGCCCGCTGATGGCCGGCATGAACGTGGTCGGCGACCTCTTCGGCTCCGGCAAGATGTTCCTGCCCCAGGTGGTGAAGTCGGCCCGCGTCATGAAGCAGGCCGTCGCCTACCTGATGCCCTTCATGGAGGAGGAGAAGCGGGCGAATGGCGGCACCGGGCGCCAGGCCGCCGGCAAGGTGCTGATGGCCACCGTGAAGGGCGACGTCCACGACATCGGCAAGAACATCGTCGGGGTCGTGCTCGCCTGCAACAACTACGAGATCATCGATCTCGGGGTGATGGTGCCGGCGGCCAAGATCCTCGACACGGCCCGCAAGGAGAAGGTCGACATCGTCGGCCTCTCGGGCCTGATCACGCCCTCGCTCGACGAGATGGTCCACGTCGCCTCCGAGATGGAGCGCGAGGGGTTCGAGGTGCCGCTGCTGATCGGCGGGGCCACGACGAGCCGCGTGCACACGGCGGTGAAGATCCACCCGGCCTACGCCAAGGGCCAGGCGGTCTACGTGACCGACGCGAGCCGCGCGGTCGGCGTGGTCTCGAGCCTGCTCTCGCCCGAGACGAAGGCCGCGACGATCGAGGGCGTGCGGGCGGAGTACAAGCGCGTCGCCGAGGCGCATGCCAGGTCCGAGGCCGACAAGCAGCGCCTGCCGCTGGCCAAGGCCCGCGCCAACCCGTTCCGGGCCGAGTTCTCGACCTATCGCCCGGCGAAGCCCAGCTTCACGGGCACCCGCGTCTTCCGCTCCTACGACGTGGCCGAGCTCGTCCCCTACATCGACTGGACGCCCTTCCTGCAGACCTACGAGTTCAAGGGCCGCTTCCCGGCGCTCCTGGACGACCCGGTCCAGGGCCCGGCGGCGCGCGCCCTGTTCGACGACGCGCAGGCGATGCTGGCGCGGATCGTCGAGGAGCGCTGGTTCAACCCGAAGGCGGTGATCGGCTTCTGGCCGGCGAACGCGGTCGGCGACGACATCCGCCTGTTCACGGGCGAGAGCCGCACCGACAGGCTCGCCACCTTCCACGGCCTGCGCCAGCAGCTCTCGAAGCGCGACGGGCGTCCCAATACCTGCCTGTCGGACTTCG
Source organism: Methylobacterium sp. 4-46 (assembly GCF_000019365.1). GTDB lineage: Bacteria > Pseudomonadota > Alphaproteobacteria > Rhizobiales > Beijerinckiaceae > Methylobacterium. Next base: position 4,813,940 of record NC_010511.1, read on the forward strand.
TCGCCCCGCTCGACTCCGGCGTTCCGGACTACGTCGGCGGCTTCGTGGTCACGGCGGGTCTGGAGGAGGTGCGCATCGCCGAGCGCTTCGAGCGGCAGAACGACGATTACCGCTCGATCCTGGTCAAGGCTCTCGCCGACCGCATCGCCGAGGCCTTCGCCGAGCGGATGCACGAGCGGGTGCGCAAGGAGTTCTGGGGCTACGCGGCCGACGAGACTTTCGCGCCCGCCGACCTCGTCTTGGAGGAGTACCAGGGCATCCGCCCCGCGCCGGGCTACCCGGCCCAGCCCGACCACACCGAGAAGGCGACGCTGTTCGACCTCCTCCAGGCCGAGCCGCGGATCGGCGTGAAGCTCACCGAATCCTACGCCATGTGGCCGGGCTCCTCGGTCTCGGGCCTCTACCTCGCGCATCCCGGGGCGCATTACTTCGGGGTCGCCAAGGTCGAGCGCGACCAGGTCGAGGATTACGCCGCCCGCAAGGGCATGGACGTGGCTGAGGTGGAGCGCTGGCTCGGGCCGATCCTCAACTACGACCCGCGGCGGCACCTCGCGGCGGCGGAGTAATCCGCCGGGCGGCGGCTCATTCCGCCGCGGGGCGGAATGAGCCGCGGCGTGTCGCGCGGCGGAGCTTGACCGATCGCCTCGCCCCGGCCCAAAGCTGGGGCGGGCGCGGGTGCGGAAGGTTGGCGATGCGGACAGGTCTGTGGGTGGTCGCGAGCCTCGCCGTCCTCGCCTCTTCCGGCTGCGTGGAATTCGGCTACGTCTCGCAGACCTACGCGAGCCTGAGGCCGCAGGTCGTGACGATCGGCTGCAACGACCCCTACGAGGTGTTCGACGAGCGGCAGACGCGCCGGATGCTGATCGTCTCGAACGGCCTGCGCGAGGTCGCCGGTTGCGGCCTCGACGGGGCCGACCCGGCCCTGACGCGCCGCAAGCGCTTCAGGGACGCGGCCGTGACCTACCTGAGCGAGACGGACCGCGAGACCTGCCGGATCACCGCCGAGACGGTGTTCGACGACCTGCGCACCGAGTTCGCCTATGCCTGCGCGGAGCCGGTCGAGAAGCCGGGCACCAAGGTGAGGCGGCTTCCGGGGCGGACCTGAGGAGACACGCGCGGTGGGACGGCGCTGACACCCCGGCGCATGCGCGGGGCGCCTCAGCCCTGGCCGGTCGGCTTCGGATGCGGGAAGGTGCGCTCGGCCGCGTCGCCCGCCGCGGCCAGCAGCGCCCGGGCGAAGCGCCGCGCCTCGCCCCGATCCAGCGCGATCACCGCCGTCACCGGCTCGCCGCCGAGTTCGGACAGGCCGAACTCAACCTGCACGCCCGCTTCCGTCGGCGTCACCCGCAGGGTCCAGTCGCGTTCGCTCATCACGGCGCATTCCAGGACGGGACGCTCCCGCCGCGAATCAGCCTATAGACCATTTTCCGCCGCCCGCGACCTGTCCGACTGCGCAGGGGCGGTTGACCCGCGCCCGCCGCGCGTGGTGGGTGCCCCCCGTCAGGCGGGGCGCCCTCCGTCCCGCGCGCAGGATGAAGCGATGAGCGAGATTCTCTTCCGCACCGGGGAGGCCACCGTGCTGGCCGCCGAGGGCCAGTTCACCGACGCCATGCCGGAGGTGCTGATCGGATCGGTGCGCGGCCCGGTCGGGACCGCCTTCGCGTCGATGATGGGGCAGGTCCAGGGCCACACCCGGATGTTCGTGGTGCGCGACCTCAACCAGCTCGTCCGCCCGGCCACCATGATGACCACCAAGGCGACGATCCAATCCGCCGACTACGTCGAGCTCCTCGGCGGCGTGGTCCAGGCCGCCACCGGCGACGCCATCGTCGATTGCGTGATCGAGGGCATCCTGCCGAAGCAGGGCCTGGACGAGCTGTGCATGATCATCATGATCTGGCTCGATCCGCGCTGCGCCGACGATGCGAATCTCGACCGCAAGGACCTCTACCGGACCAATTACGAGGCGACGAAGCTCGCGATCGCCCGCGCCCTCAAGGGCGAACCGACGATCGAGGAACTGATCGCCAACCGGAAGACCGTGAAGCACTACGCCCTGGAGGACGTGATCGACTACGAGGCGTGACCGCGCGATCACGCAGGGCGGGAACGCTGTGTCCGGCCGAGCGTGGCGGTTGACCCCCCGGCGGCCGCGCCCCAAGGTGCGCGCCGCCTGCAGGGCCGACTCTCCGGCCCATCGCGCCGACCGAGGCATCCGATGCGTCTCCGCCGTGCCGTCCTGGTCCTGTCCACGCTCGTCCTGATCGGATCGGGGCCGGCCTTCGCCCAGGGCGAGGCCGCCCCTGCCCCCGCCGCGCCGAAACCCGAGGCGCCGCGGGGAGCGGCCCGAAAGCCCGCCTCCTCGGCGATCCAGATCTGGGACGCGCGGATCGAGGGCGGCGACCTGCGCATCTCCGGCAATGTCGGCAAGGCGGGCGTGACCGTCTCGCTCGACGACGAGGTCGCGGTCCAGAGCGACCGGCGCGGCCGCTTCGCGATCAAGGTCCCGTACGTTCCGCAGACCTGCGTGGCGACCCTGACGGCGGGCGAGGAGTCGCGCGAGGTCGCGGTGGCGAATTGCGCCCCGCAGGGCCAGCCCGGCCCCGCCGGCCAGCCCGGGCCGACCGGCCCGCAGGGCGTGGCCGGCCTGCCCGGCCCGAAGGGCGACCCAGGCCCGCAGGGACCGGCGGGTCCCAAGGGGGAGCCCGGGCCCAAGGGGGAGCCCGGGCCCAAGGGGGAGCCCGGGCCCAAGGGGGAGCCCGGGCCCAAGGGTGAGCCCGGGCCCAAGGGTGAGCCCGGGCCCAAGGGTGAGCCCGGACCCAAGGGGGAGCCGGGCCCGCGCGGAGAGGCCGGACCTCAGGGCGCGCTGGGGCCCAAGGGCGAAGCTGGATCAAGGGGCGAACCCGGACCAAGGGGCGAACCCGGCCCGAAGGGAGAGGCGGGGCTGGCTGGCGCGCCCGGCCCGAAGGGCGAGGCCGGTCCGCGCGGACCGCAGGGCGAGCGCGGACCCCCGGGCGCGCCCGGCGCGGCGGCCCCCGTCGCCGCGGCGACGGCGCTGCCGATGCGGGTCCTGCGCAGCGAGACCTGCGCCACCGGCTCCTGCGAACTCGCCTGCGAGGGCGGCGAGACGCTGCTCTCGGCCTATTGCGTGCGGGCCGGCGCGCCGACCTTCACGCGGCGGGAGGGCGGGCAGGCCGCGGCCTTCTGCCCGTCCGAGAGCGCCGGCATCGTCGCGGTCTGCGCGAAGCTCTGAGACGACATCCGACGGATTGCTTCGCCTTGCGGATGTCGGCGTCGCTCAGGCGCCGCGCGGGCTTGTGACGCTGTCCGGACGCGATCGTCCGGACAGCCCATGAGCCGGATCAGCGGCGCGCCAGCCAGGCCAGAACGCCCTCGGCGGCGGCCCGGCCGGTGGCGAAGCTCGCCTGCAGCAGGTAGCCGCCGGTCGGCGCCTCCCAGTCGAGCATCTCGCCCGCCAGGAAGGTCCCCGGCCGGCCCGTCAGCATGAAGCGCGCGTCGATCGCCCCGAGGGCGACGCCGCCCGCCGACGAGATCGCCCGGGCCAGGGGCTGGAGCCCGGTCAGGGTCAGCGGCGCGGCCTTGACCAGCCGGGCGAGCGCGTCGGGCGCGGCCGGCAGGTCGCGGCCGGCGGCCTCCCGCAGCAGGCCCGCCGCGACCGGGCTCAGCGACCCCGCCTTGCGCAGGGTCGTGGCGCGCGACTGCCCGGGGCGGGCGGAGGCGAGCCTGCGGGCGAGGAGGTCGGCCTCGAGGTCCGGCCGCAGGTCGACGGTGAGGCGCGCGGCGCCCGTCGCCAGGATCGCCTCGCGCAGCGCGCGCGACAGCGCGTAGACCGCGCCGCCCTCGATCCCCTCCGCGGTGACGACGGCCTCGCCGCGCACCCGCTGCCCGCCCGCGCTCAGCGCGATCCGCTTGAGCGGCGCGCCGGCGAAGCGGGACGCGAAGGGCTCCGACCATTCCACCCGGAACCCCGCATTGGCCGGGCGCAGCGGCGCGACCGGGATGCCGGCCTCCCGCAGCAGCGGCACCCAGCTCCCGTCCGAGCCGAGGCGCGGCCAGCTCCCGCCGCCGAGGGCGAGCAGCGTCGCGTCGGCGGCGAGGATGGCCTCGCCCTCGGGCCCGGCGAGACGCAGCCCGCCATGCGGGGCGAAGCCGATCCAGCGCGTGCGCGTGCGCAGCGCGACGCCCGAAGCCGCGAGCCGCGCGAGCCAGGCCCGCAGCAGCGGCGAGGCCTTGAAGGCGGTCGGGAAGACGCGCCCGCTCGATCCCACGAAGGTCGGCTGGCCGAGTTCCTCGCACCACGCCCGGAGGGCGTCGGGCGGGAAGGCGCGGATCGCCGCCGCGACCGCGCCGCCGGCCGGGTGGTAGCGGGCGAGGAACTCCTCCAGCGGTTCGCTGTGGGTGAGGTTGAGCCCCCCGCGCCCGGCGATCAGGAGCTTGCGGGCGGGCGAGGGCATCCGCTCGATCACCGTCACGGCGCACCCCGCCCGCGCCAGGGTCTCTGCCGCGAACAGGCCCGCCGGCCCCGCCCCGATCACCGCCACGCGCGCATCCGTCATGGCCGGACCAGAGCGCCGCCGCGGCGCCCTCTGTCAACCGCCCGCCCTTGATCCGCCGGCCCGCGCGACTTAAGTGCAAAGCATCGGCTGCGGGCCCCTCTGGCGAGCCGCGCTTCTGAGCGCCTCGTGATGTCGGAGCCGATGCTTTCTCCCGTAAGCATCCATGGTCCCGCGCATGGTCGAACTCCTCTCCGTCGCATGGCTCGGCAAGCCGATCTGGATGTGGCTCCTGTTCCACGCCGTGATCGTGCTGCTCCTCGCCTTCGATCTCGGCCTGCTGCACCGTGACAGCAACCGCGAGATCGGTGTGAAGGAGAGCTTGCTGCTCACCGCCTTCTATCTCAGCCTCGGTTTGCTCTTCGGCGGCTGGATCTGGTGGTATCTTGGGCCACAGGCGGGGCAGGAATACATCGCCGGATTGGTCGTCGAGAAATCGCTCTCGATGGACAACGTTTTCGTCATCGCGGTGATCTTCGGGTTCCTGGGCATCCCGCGGGTCGCGCAGCACCGGGTCCTGCTCTGGGGCATCCTGGCGGCGGTGCTGCTGCGCGGTCTGATGATCGGGCTGGGCGCGGCGCTGGTGCACGAGGCGGAGTGGGTGCTGACCTTCTTCGCGGCGTTCCTGATCTACGCGGGCGCCCGCATGCTGTTCTCGGGGGCCGAGGAGGACGACGAGGGCGAGACGGCGAACCGCTTCGCCGCCTTCATGCGCTGCCGCTTCCGGGTGACGCCGGACCTGCACGGCCACCGCTTCACGGTGCGCCTGCCCGACCCGAAGACCGGCCGGATGGTGCGCTGGTTCACGCCGCTGGCCCTGGCCCTGGTCCTGGTCAACGGCGCCGACGTGATCTTCGCGGTCGACAGCGTCCCGGCGATCTTCGCCATCACCACCGACACCTACGTGGTCTATACCTCGAACATCTTCGCGATCCTGGGCCTGCGCGCGCTCTACTTCGCGCTCGCCGCGATGGTCGACCGCTTCGCCTATCTGAAGACGGCGCTGGCGCTGATCCTGATCTTCATCGGCACGAAGATCGTGGTGGCCGACACCTTCGGCTGGATCGACATCGAGCCCTGGGTGTCGCTGGTCGTGACCGTGTCCCTGCTGGCCGTCGGGATCGCCTACAGCCTGTGGCGCACCCGCGAGGCGCCCCATCCGATCGTCGAGGAGCCGGTCGAGCGGCGGGCGGTGCGGGGGTAGCGCGAGGCCCCGGCGAGGTCCGGCGGCCGCGATTGGTCCGGACGTCCGCTGACCGGCTGCGCCGACCCGGTCAGGCCGGGGGCGCCGCCACGGGATCCCGGATCACACGCCTGCGCGGCGCCTGAGCGAAGCCCACATCCGCCATCCCGAAGGGATCAAGCGGATCACCAGCCCGCGCGGCGCCTGAGCGAAGCCCAAATCCGCCATCCCGAAGGGATCAAGCGGATTTGGTATGATGCGGTTCCCGCCCGATCCGGTTCTCGATCGACGGGGTCCGCCTTGCCGGACGGCGATGCCGACCCGACCAAGCGAGGCCCCTCCGGTGCCGGGACCCGCTCGCGCGACGCGGATCCCGTCTCGGCTGCCCTGGCCGCCTACTCGGCGGCCTCGCGGAAGGCCTCGACCTTCCCGCCGAGGATCGCCTGCGCCACCGCCGCACCGCCCGCGCGGTGCGGGATGCCGGCCGCCGCGAGGCCCATCTCGACGCCCGCGAGGGCGCCCGCGATCGTCAGGTCGTTGAAGTCGCCGATGTGGCCGATCCGGAATACCCGGTCCGCGAGCGGGCCGAGGCCGCTGCCGAGCGCCATGTTGAACCGCTCCAGCACCAGCGCCCGGAACGCGTCCGCCGAGTGGCCCTCCGGCATCCGCACCGTGGTCACGGTCGGCGAGGCCTGGGCCGGCACGGCGCACTGGGTCTCGAAACCCCAGTGCCGCACGGCGGCGCGGGTCGCCGCGGCGGCCCGGGCGTGCCGCGCGAAGACCGCGTCGAGGCCCTCGGCGTGCAGCGTCTCGATTGCGACCTTGAGCCCGTACAGGAGGTTGATCGCGGGGGTCTGCGGGAAGTAGCCGGTGCGGTTGGCCGCCAGCATGTCCTCCCAATCCCAGTAGGCGCGCGGCAGCGTCGCCTGCCGCGAGGCGGCGAGCGCCTTGTCCGAGACCGCGTTGAAGGCGAGGCCCGGCGGCAGCATCAGCCCCTTCTGCGAGCCGCCCACCGTGACGTCGACGCCCCAGGCGTCGTGGCGGTAATCGGTCGAGCCGAGCGACGAGATCGTGTCGACCATCAGCAGGGCCGGGTGGCCGGTGCGGTCGAGGGCGGCGCGCACGCCCTGCACGTCCGAGAGCGTGCCCGTGGCGGTCTCGTTGTGCACGATGCAGACCGCCTTGATCCCGTGCTGCCGATCCCCGGCGAGGTGCGCCTCGATCGCCGCGACGTCGACGCCCGAGCGCCAGTCGCCCCGGATGAATTCGGGCTTGAGGGAGAGCTTGCGGGCCATCCGCTCCCACAGCGCGGCGAAGTGGCCGGTCTCGTACATGAGCACGCGGTCGCCGGCCTGGAGCGTGTTGACCAGGGCCGATTCCCAGCCGCCGGTGCCCGAGGCGGCGTAGATCAGGACCGGGTTCTCGGTCTTGAAGATCGTCTTGATGCCCGCCAGCACCTCGCGCCCGAGCTGCCCGAACTCGGCGCTCCGGTGGTCGATGACGGGCCTGGCGGTCGCGGCCAGGATCGGCAGCGGCACGTTGGTCGGCCCCGGGATCTGAAGGAAGTGGCGGCCGGGCTGGTGGGACATGGGCGTTCCTCGGTGCGCGATCCCGCGCCTCGCGGGACGGGTCCGGCGGCCTCTGTGCGCGAATTGCGGCCGGAGGGGAGGGAGGGCTGACGGTGCCACGAGGACGACCGGCGGCCCCCACGGGCATGCGTCACCGCGCCCCGATCATCGCCGCGCGTTCTGACAAAGGATTAGGCAGCAAACAAGTGCAGTCTGAGCAATGGCCGCGCAGCGTGGCGGCCCGCGCTGAAATGGCGCGGGGAAGGGGCCGCTTGCCCCGGCAGGGCGCCGTCAGCCGGGCCGGGCCGCGAGCAGGTCCCGCAGCGTCGTGATCGTGGAGGAATCCGCCACCCCGTCGACCCGCTCGGGCCGGAAGTGGCGCTGGAAGGCCTCCACCACCGCCCGCATGCCGGAGTCGAAGCGCCCGGTCACCGGCTGGTCGTAGCCGTAGAGGGCGAACATCGCCTGCAGCGCCTCGATGGGCTGACCGGCATCGCCCTCGGCGAAGAAGCGCCCGTCGCGGATCGGCACCGGCGGGACGAAGTGGCCGATCCCCTCCCGGTGCAGGCGCGCCCACGGGAAGGTCTCGCCGGGATCCTGCTTGCGGGCCGGCGCCACGTCCGAGTGGCCGAGGACGCGGTCGGCGCGGATCGGCCAGCGGGCGAGGATGTCGCGCGAGAGGGCGATGACGGCCGCGACCTGCGCCTCCGGGTAGGGCGGCAGCCCGCCCGCGTGGCCCGGATGGGCGATCTCGACGCCGATCGAGCGGGAATTGACGTCGCGCTCGCCCTCCCAGGCGGCCTCGCCCGCGTGCCACGCCCGGCGCCCCTCGGGCACCATCTGCACCACGCGCCCGTCCTCGAACACGAAGTAGTGGCAGGACACTTCGGACAGGGGATTGGCGAGGCGCAGCAGCGCCTCGCCCGCGTCCGGCATCCCCGTGTAGTGGAGGAGCAGCATGTCGACGGGGCGGCGCCGCTCGCCGTGGCTGGGGGAGGGCACGACCTTCGTGGCGACGGGGCTCTCGGGAGACGGCTTCATCGGCGGATCCGGTCAGAGCCCGCGCTCGGCGGCGATGCGGTCCCAGGCGGCGTTGATCGCCGCGAGGCGGCGGGTGGCGATGGCGACCGCCGCCGGCGGCAGGCCGCGGGCCACGGCCCGGTCGGGATGGTTCTCGGCGACGAGCGCCCGGTAGCGCGCCTTCAGCTCGGGATCCGGCAGGCCGCGCGCGACCCCGAGCGCCTCGTAGGGATCGTCCGCCAGCCGCACGTGGCGGGCGGCGAGGCAGGCGAAGCGGGCCTCGTCGAGGCCGAAGATCTCGGCCACCGCGCGCAGGTACTGCGCCTCCTTCTCGTGGAGCGCCCCGTCCGCCTTGGCGATGTGGAACAGGCCGTCGAGCACGTCCTCCAGCAGGCGCGGCTCCTCGCGGAAGGCCTCGGCGATCTGCTGGGCGTAGGCCTCGAAGCCGGCGGTGGTCCCCTTGGCGAGATCGAACAGCCGGGTCACGCCGGCCCGCTCCGCCTCGGGCACGCGCACCACCTCGGCGAAGGCCGCCACCTCGGCCGGGGTCACGACCCCGTCGGATTTCGCCATCTTGGCGGCGAGCGCGACGAGGCCGGTGGTGAACACGACCTCCCGCGGCGTCGGGCCGAACAGCGACCCCTCACGGTCGAGCAGGAAATGCCCGGCCACGGCGCCGAGGAGCGCGCCGAGCGGGCCGCCCACGGCGAGGCCGAGGCCGGCGCCGCCGATCTTTCCCCAGAGCGCGTGGCTCATCGCGGCGGGAGGCCGGGGCGCCGCGGCGCGGCCGGCCGCTGGAACGGCGGAATCGTCATGGGGTCGTCTTGTAGGGCCGAAAGCGGGCCGGCGGAACCGGGCAACCCGCCTCAGGCGAGGGTCGCGAGGCGCGGGCCGGAGCGCCGCGCCTCGCCGCCGCCTCAGCGGCAGTAGATGTTGCCGTAGGGGTCGCGGTAGGTCCCGTAGGGGCATTGCGGCGCCGTGGCCGCGCCCACGATCGCGCCGCCGGCCGCGCCGACGAGGCCGCCCGCGACGGCGCCGCTCGCCCGGCCCGTCGCCGCCGCGCCGATCGCCGCGCCGGTCAGGCCGCCGAGGGCCGCACCGCCCGCGGCGCGGTCGCCCGGGGTGTTGCAGGCGCCGAGCGACAGCGCCATGGCGCCCGCCAGCGAGGCGGCAATGAACTTCTTCATGACGTGATTCCCTTGTGCAATTCGCGGTCTTGCGACGGATCAAGCGCCGGTCGCCGCTCTCCACAGCCTAGCTGCCCGGGCTCTGAACACCAGATGAGCGCGGCCGTTTGCGCTCCGCGGGCCCGGCGAAATCGGCCGGGCGCGGCATCCGGGCCACGCCCGGTGCCGGACCGGCCCCGCAAATCGTGTGACACCGGTCGCCGCGATGCGTAGAGGAGGGGCGTCGAACGCCGTCCGCGAGGGTCCCGCATGCTGCGCGCCACCACCATCGTCCGCAAGCCCGCCGTCCGGCCGGATGCCGTGGCGGACACCATCACCCTCGACCACGCCGCCCGCCTCCGGCGCGAGGGCGCGTTCACGGCCGAGAAGGGGCTCGCCTTCCGGCTCGACCTCGCCCGCGCGGCGGGGCTGGAGGACGGCGACGCCCTGCGCCTGGAGGATGGCCGGCTGGTGCGGATCGCCGCCGCCGCCGAGAGCCTGCTGGAGGTGCGCGCCGAGAACCCGCTGCGCCTGACCCGCCTCGCCTGGCAGCTCGGCAGCAACCACGTCGCCCTCGAAGTCACCGCCGAGGCGCTCTACGTGAAGGCCGACCCGGTCGTCGCGGATCTGGTGCGCGGGCAGGGCTGCCTCGCGAGCGCCGTCGAGCGCCCGTTCCGCCCCGAGCGCGAGGTCGTGGCGCACGACCACAGCCAGTGCGGCCACGATCACTCCCACGACCACCATCACCACGAACCGCACGCCCAGGATCACCGCGGGCAAGAGCACCACGGGCAAGAGCATCAGGGGCAAGCGCATCAGGGGCAAGCGCATCACGGGCACGACCACCATCGTCACGACCACGGGCATGACCACGGGCACGCGCACCACCACGACCACGGCCACTCCCACGGGCACTGACCGGCAGGACGGAATGCCGGCCGGGTTGCCGCGCCCGCCCGGGGGATTGATGCCCTCCTGGCGCTTCAGCGTCGCGCCGATGATGGATTGGACGGACCGGCATTGCCGGGCCTTCCACCGCACCCTGACGCGGCACGCCCGGCTCTACACCGAGATGGTCACGACCGGGGCCGTGCTGCACGGGCCGCGCGAGCGCCTGATCGGGTTCGATCCCGCGGAGCAGCCGGTGGCGATCCAGCTCGGCGGCTCCGACCCGGCCGACCTCGCCGCCGCGGCGCGCATCGCCGAGGCGGAGGGCTACGCCGAGGTCAACCTCAATGTCGGCTGCCCCTCGGACCGCGTCCAGGACGGGCGCTTCGGCGCCTGCCTGATGCGCGAGCCGGACCTGGTGGGGGAGTGCGTCGCCGCCATGAAGGCGGCGGTGGCGGTCCCCGTCACGGTGAAGTGCCGCATCGGCGTCGACGACCAGGATCCGGAGGCCGCCCTCGACGCCCTCGCCCGGAGCGTCGCGCGGGCGGGGGTCGACGGGCTCGTCGTGCACGCCCGCAAGGCCTGGCTGCAGGGGCTCTCGCCGAAGGAGAACCGGGACGTGCCGCCCCTCGATTACGGGCGGGTCCACCGGCTGAAGGCGGCGCATCCCGACCTGCCGGTCGCGATCAACGGGGGGCTGCGCAGCCTCGACGAGGCGCGGGCCCAGCTCGCCCACGTGGACGGGGCGATGCTCGGCCGCGCCGCCTACGCGGAGCCCGCCCTGCTGCTCGCGGTCGATCCGGTGCTGTTCGGGGCGCCGGCCCCGGTCGCCGACCCGTTCGAGGCGGTGGAGGCCTTCCTGCCCTACCTGTCGGCCCGGCTCGCCGAGGGCGTGCGCCTCCACGCGATCACCCGGCACATGCTCGGGCTGTTCAACGGCCGCCCCGGCGCCCGGGCCTTCCGGCGCCACCTCTCGACCGAGGGCATGCGGGCGAGCGCCGGGACCGACGTCCTGCGCGACGCGGTGGCCCGGGTCGGCCGGCGGGCGGCCGAGGCGGCCTGACCCGGGGCTCCCGCCTCATACGCCATCCGGTTGATTGCTTCGCCATCTCGCATTTCGGCCATGCGGATGTCGGCTTCGCTCAGGCGCCGCGCAGGCTTGGGATACGGGATCCGCTTCGATCAAGCGGATCCCGTATCAGCCGGGCCGGGCGCCGCGCAGGATCAGCCGGCTGCCGCGCACCTCGTAGGAGGCGAGGCGCTCCAGGAAGGTCATGCCGAGGAGGTTGAGGCCGAGGGTCCCGGGCCGCGTCACCAGGGCGGGCACCCGCTCCTCGCGGATCGGCCCGACCGCGAGGCTGTCGAGGATGACCGGGGCGGCGGCGGCGCGGCCGTTCGCGGTCTGGACCATCACGACGAACGCCTCCGGCCGGGGATGCAGGCCGAGCGCGGCCGCGCTCTCGGCGGTGAGGACCACCGCGCTCGCCCCGGTGTCGAAGGCGAAGACCTGCTCGCGGCCATTCGCCCGCGCCCTCAGGGTGAAGCCGCCATCGGCGCGCCGCGCGATCACCACCTCCCCGCCCGGCGTCACCACCGGCTCGCCCGCCGCCAGCTCGCCGAAGACCCGGAAGGCGAAGTCCCGGGCCTGGTCGCGCCACGCGTAGAGCCCGGCCGCGCCGGCGCCCAGGCAGAGCCAGACCAGGAGGGCGCCCAGACCCTCCCCGATCCCGATCCGGAACTGCCGGACGATGCCGCTCAGGATCACCAGGAGCGCCGCCGCGGCGCCGAGCCCGGTCGCGACCTCCGGCGGGCTCCACCCGCCGATGTCGCCCCGCGCCAGGGCCGCGACGCCGGCCCCCGCGGCGAGGAGGAGCAGGGCGACACCGGCGGCGCCCGGCATGTCAGGCGGGGGAGGGAGCGGGCCGCCGGAGGTCGCGACCGGGCTCGGCGCCGCGGCGGCGGCCGGGCAGCAGCGCCATGATGCGCTTGCGCTCGGGCTCGGAGAGGGAGCCCCAGGCCGCGATCTCGTCGCGGGTGCGGCCGCAGCCCTCGCAGAGGCCGGTGCCGGGGTCGAGGACGCAGACGCGGGTGCAGGGCGTGGAGGGAGGCGGCATCGAGGGATCGGATCAGCGGGGAATCGCGATCAGCAGGGCGAGCAGGGCGGCGATCTCGGCCACCTGCTGGCTCGCGCCGATCACGTCGCCGGTCTGGCCGCCGATCAGCCGCTCCGCCATGCGGCTCATCGTCCAGGCCGAGAGGGCGGCGAGGAGCCCCGCGAGCGCGAGCCCGCTCGCCGGCAGGCCGAGCGCCCAGGCTCCGACGAGGAGCGCGCCGCAGAGCGCCCAGGCGACGGCGCAGGTGGCGCCCGTGGGCTGCCCGACCGCCTGGGCGGCCCCGTCCGGCCGGGCCGGGGGCAGCGCGAACAGGGGCCAGAGCGACGCCGTGCGCGACAGGGCCGCGGCGGCGGGCAGGACCAGGGCCGCGCGCCACCCGATCCGGTCGGCGAGGGTGGCGAGCGCGCCGATGCGCAGGGCGTAGGCGAGGATCAGGGCCGCGGCCCCGTAGGTGCCGATGCGGCTGTCGCGCATGATGTCGAGCCGCCGCACCGCGTCCGCCCCGCCGCCGAAACCGTCCGCGAGGTCGGCGAGCCCGTCCTCGTGCAGCGCGCCGGTCGCCAGGGTGAGCGCGAGCGCCGCGAGCGTGCCGGCGATGAAGGGGCCGAGCCCGAGGCCGAGCCCGCCGAGCAGCGCCACCGCGCTCGGCAGGGCGATCAGCATTCCGGCGATCGGCAGCATCCGCGGCGCGGTGCGGAAGTCCGGGGCCGCGTGGCCGTCCGCCTCGCCCGGGAGGGCCGGGACCGGAAGCCGGCTGTAGAAGCGCAGGCAGGCGGCGAGGTCGAGGAGCGGCGGCCAGGGGCCCGTCTCGGGTGGCGGCTCGAACTCGTCGTCCGCCTCGTGCATGGCGGACCCTTCGGCCCGCAACCCCGCGCCCTCGGCCATCGCGCTCGCGTCCTTCGCGTCCAGGGACCCATTATACCGCAGATGCGCGCCCCGCGTCTGCGGAGAAAGCGGGGACCGCGCGCTCCCGCCGGCCAGCGCACCACGCGCCGGAGCGGCCGCCGGTTCGGCGGCAAGAATCATGCGGGACCAAGACCCTAAGCGGAATCCCGGCGAGCAAGTCCGCTTAGCCTTCGCGGCGCCCTCTGGTAAGAGGCCCGGATCGTCCCGCCGGAGTTCGCCGATGAATGCCCCGCCCCCCGATGCCAGCCCCTTCGCGGATATCCGCCAGCTCCTCGCCGGCATGCCGGGTCCCGACGAGGAGGCGGCGCGGGCCGTCGCGGCCCGGCAGGCGGAGCTGACCAAGCCCGCCGGCAGCCTCGGGCGCCTCGAGACCCTGGTGGCGTGGCTCGCCGCCTGGCAGGGCAAGCCGATGCCGAGCCTCGACCGACCGCTCGTCTGCGTCTTCGCCGGCAGCCACGGCGTCGCCGCCCGCGGCGTCTCGGCCTATCCGTCCGCGGTCAACCGGCAGATGCTCGACAATTTCGCCGCCGGGGGCGCGGCGATCAACCAGATCTGCGCGACCTACGGGCTCGGCTTCAAGGTCTTCGACCTCGCCCTCGACCTGCCGACCGGCGACATCGCCGAGGCCGAGGCGATGACCGAGAAGGCCTGCGTGGCCACGATGGCGTTCGGGATGGAGGCGGTGGCGGCCGGCACCGACGGGCTCGCGCTCGGCGAGATGGGGATCGGCAACACCACGGTCGCGGCCGCGATCTACGCGGCCCTCTACGGCGGCGAGCCCGCCGGCTGGGTGGGGCACGGCACCGGGGTGGACGCGGCGGGCCACGCCCGCAAGGTGGCGGCGGTGGAGGCGGCTCTCGCCCGCCACGCCGGCCATCTCGACGATCCGCTGCAGGTGCTGGCGCGTCTCGGCGGGCGCGAGGTGGCGGCGATCGCCGGGGCGATCCTGGCGGCGCGGCTGCAGCGCGTGCCGGTGGTGCTCGACGGCTACGTGGCCTGCGCGGCCGCCGCGGTGCTGCACGCCCTCGATCCCCGGGCCCTCGACCATTGCGTGGCGGGCCACCGCTCGGCCGAGGGGGCGCACGGCGCGGTGCTGGAGCGGCTCGGCCTCGACCCGCTCCTCGCCCTGGGCCTGCGGCTCGGCGAGGGCTCGGGGGCGGCCCTGGCCCTCGGGCTGCTCAAGGCGGCGCTCGCCTGCCACCGGGACATGGCGACCTTCGCGCAGGCCGGCGTCGCCGGGCCCGGCGCCTGACGCTCAGGCGGGGAGCGCCAGCGGGTCCTCGCACAGGCGGACCGCGCCCGGGCGGCGGCCGGTCTCGGCGCCGGCGAAGTGCAGCGCGTCCGCGCGGCTGCGGAAGATGCCGCCCGCGCGCCCGCGGGTCTCCACCGCCAGCCAGCGGCCCTCGCGGTCCTGGCCGACGAGGAAGCGGACGGGTTCCGGGCGGGGCGACCGCGCCTCAGTGCCGCAATCGGACATCGTCCCCCCTCCGCCGTGGTCGCGCGTCCCGGATCGGCACCGCGCCGCGGGCCTCGATGCCGCCCCATCAGGTTTCGGGCCGTCGTCCTCGAAAGGCCGACCGGCAGGCGCTATGGATGATCGTCGTTCCGCGCCGGGGACGTCTCGGTCGGGCGGGATCTCGGGAGGATGGGATGGTCCGCGCGCGGCACCGGGTGAGGGGAGCCGGCCTCGCGGGCCGGGTGGCCGTCGCGGCGGCGGCCTGGCACGCCGGCATGGCCGTCGCCGCCGCCGAGCCGCGCCCGGGGCTCCCCGTCGCGGCCTTCGAGGAGGCGGTGCGCGAGAGCCTCGCCGGGCACGGCGACCGGATGGGCTATGCCCTCACCCGCTGCCCGCTGACGCCCCGCTTCGCGCCGGCCGGCGAGACCTACCTGGGCCGCGCCTTCTCGCAGCGCGCCGACACGGTCATCGTCCTGGTCGCGGTGGAGAAGGGGCAGGTCGCCTCCTGGACGGAGTTCGATCTGCCCGGCCTGCAGGGATGGATCACCCACGCGGCGACGCGCTGCCGGGGGGCGACCCTCACGGTCGGGCGCGGCGCCGCCGCGCAGCGCTACCGCTGGGACGGGCGCGGCTTCGTCGCGCGGCGCTGACCGGCGCGCTCACCGGAACAGGGTGGTGCGCGCCAGTTCCACGATCTCGTCCCCGCGCCCGCTGATGACCGCCCGCGCGAGGTAGATCCCGAACCCCTTGGCCCGCTCCATCGTGGTCTTGGGCGGCGACGCCAGCTCCTGGCGGTTGGTGACCACGTCGACCAGCGCGGGCCCGTCATGGGCGAGGGCCCTCCTCAGCGCGGTCTCGACCTCGGCCGGGTCCTCCACGCGCAGGCCCAGCACCCCGGCCGCCTCGGCCATGCGGGCGAAGTCCGGATTCCTGAGCTCGGTGCCCGCGTCGAGGCAGCCCGAGGCCTTCATCTCCATCTCGACGAAGCCGAGGGTGCCGTTGTTGCGCACCACCACCTCCACGGGCAGCCCCGCCAGCGTGAGGGTGAGGAAGTCGCCCACCAGCATGGCAAAGCCGCCGTCGCCGGAGAAGGAGATCACCGGCCGGTCCGGAAAGGCGGCCTGGGCGCCGATCGCCCACCGGGGGACGGGGCTTGAGCCAGCGCGGCGCGGTCGGGACCTCGATCGATTCGAGCGCCACGTCGCCCGGGATGATCACCACCGGGACGCCGCGCTTGGCGATGGCCTCGCGGATCGCGATGTCGCGGGTGCGGCCGATCTGCGCGACGGTGGCGACCGGACCGACCTAGTGCGCGCATTCCGCGAAGAGCTTCTCCGGGCTCGTTTCCTGGAAGGAGCCCGAGCCGATCGCGGCGCTCGGGATATGCGCGGCGATCGCCAGCACGGGCACCCGCGAGCGCTGACGATCGGACAGGCCGTTGATGAGGTGCAGGTTGCCGGGCCCGCAGCTCCCCACGCAGACGGCGAGGTCCCGGTGAGGTGCGCCTCGGCGTCGGCCGCGAAGGCCGCCACCTCCTCGTGGCGGACGTGGACCCAGTCGATGGTGCGCTTGCGGCGCAGCGCGTCCGTCAGGCCGTTCAGCGGATCGCCGACGACGCCGTAGATCCGGCGCACGCCCACCGCGTGCAGCGTGTCGGCGATGAGATCCGCAACGATCTGGGGGCCATGTCGCGCCTCCTGCGAGGATGCCGCGCCGCGCCCGTGCGGCGGGCCTCTGACGCGCCGCACCGACGAGGCAGGGTGGCGAGCGTGCCTCGCGGCAGCTGGATTCCGTCAGGTCAGGAGGTGGTCGCGCCGGCGCAGGGCCGGAAACAGGCGGCCCCACAGGCCGGCGACCAGCACCGTCGCGACTCCGCCGGCCACGACCGCCGGCACCGCCCCGACCAGGGCCGCGAGCGTGCCGGACTCGAACTCGCCGAGTTCGTTCGAGGCGCCGATGAAGACGGTGTTGACGGCCGCCACCCGGCCGCGCATCGCGTCCGGCGTCTCGCCTTGGACGAGGCTCTGGCGGACGTAGACGCTGACCATGTCGGCCGCCCCCGTGACGAAGAGGCAGGCCATGGAGAGGGGCAGGGAGGTCGAGAGGCCGAAGCCCACCGTGGCGACCCCGAAGACCGCGACGGCGAGGAGGAGCCGCTGCCCCGCCCGGCGCGCGAGCGGCCGGTGGGCCAGAACGACCGCCATCGCCACTCCGCCCGCCGCCGGCATGCTGCGCAGGAGGCCGAGGCCGAGCGGCCCGACCCGCAGCACCTCCTGGGCGTAGATCGGCAGCAGCGCGGTGGCCCCGCCGAGGAGCACGGCGACGAGGTCGAGGGTGATCGCGCCCAGCACCACCGGCTGGGACCGGATGTAGGTGAGCCCCGCGAGCAGCGTCGCCCAGGAGACCGGCCCGCGCCCGGCCGCGGCGGGCCGAGGCCGGATGCCGCCCACGGCGACCGCGGCGACCGCGAAGCAGGCGGCGGAGAGCCCGAACACCACCGAGGGGCCGAGCGCGTAGAGGAGGCCGCCGAGGGCGGGGCCGGACACGGACGCGCTCTGCCAGATCGAGGAGTTCCACGCGATGGCGGCGCCGAACTGCTCGCGCGGCACCAGCGTCGGCATCAGGGCCTGCGTCGCCGGGTTGGCGAAGGCCCGGGCGCCGCCCGTCAGCACCATCAGGGCGTAGACCGGCCAGACCGGGGGGTGCCGGGACAGGGCGAGGGCC
This sequence comes from Methylobacterium sp. 4-46, assembly GCF_000019365.1. GTDB lineage: Bacteria > Pseudomonadota > Alphaproteobacteria > Rhizobiales > Beijerinckiaceae > Methylobacterium. The sequence continues at coordinate 4,831,539 of NC_010511.1, forward strand.
AGCAGGCCGGCCGCCGAGGAGGCGATGAGCGCGTAGGCGAGGGCGGCGATGCGGCGCCGGTCATAGGTGTCGGCCACGTGGCCCGTCACCAGCGCCCCGAGGATCGCCGGCGCGAAGCTCGCGAGCCCGACGAGGCCGAGCGCGAGCGCGCTGCGGGTCAGGTCGTAGACGAACCAGCCCACGGCCACCGCCTGCATCTGGTAGGCGAGGCCCGTCAGGAACCGGGCGAGGCCGAACAGGCGGAAGTCGGAATTGTGGAGCAGGGGACGGGGAGGATGCGCGGAGGATGGGAGGGACGCGGACATTGCTGCTCTCAGCCATGGTCCGGCTCCCGTCCTCGTGGCAAGAGGCGTCTGCCGAAGATGGCGGGCCCGACCCGAGGATGGCGGCGCGCAGGACGATGTGACGCTCCGACCCCGGACGGGATCCGTGAAAGCTCTCGGCGGCACCCGACCGGGCGCGCGTCCGGCCATCCCGACCAAACGGCACCTGAGCTGTGTCGCCGCCACGCGATTGATGACTGCCCGCGGCATGGAACTTGATCCAATGGCCACCAGCATCGCCGGCTCCGCCTGGCTATACAAGCAATCCCTCGACGATCCCGGCCGGATCGTCAAACTCGATTCGAGCGGGAAAATCCTCGGGCGGGATCATTCGCTCGAGTGCAATTGGCTCTATGTTGACGGACGATTAGTGTTCCGTGACTTTTCCGGGCATGACGTGGCGGTTTTTCCGCAACCGCTGTTCTTCGATGCCCCGCGCCGGCTGACGGGGTGGTCGGCCTCGTGCGCGGACGCGCCACGCTGGCTGCTGCGCCTCGACGACCTCGTCCCGCTGCAATCCGGCTCCGCCTACGACCTCGCCGCGGAGGTGCGGGAAGTGGCGCACGCCGTCGCGTTCACCTGCCCGGGCCCGGCGTACGGCGACGGCGATGCCGCGCCGACCGGATACACGGCCGGCAAGTACAACATGCTGACCTTGCGGGACGTCGATCTGCTCACGACGCACGGGGCGATCGAGAAGGCCGGCGTGGTCGCCGAAGAATCTCTGTTCCACTTTCCATTCCACCTCGAGGATCGCTTCATTCGCTTCCCGGACGGGACATTCGCGCGCAATGCGGGCGATCCGCAGCTCTCGATCGCGCGGGCGCGCTACGCCTGCGCGGGGATCAACGAGAATTACTATCATTGGATGATGTTCTTCGTGGGCAAGATCTGCCTGCATGGCGAGACCCGCGCCTCCGGCGAAGGGGCGGTCGTCCTGGTTCCCGAGTATCGGAACGACGTGCAGAAGCGGACCGCGGAGCTGGTGGCGAAGGCCTACGGCTTGAACTTGGTTCAGCTCCGGCGCTGCGACCGCGTGCGGGTCGACGAGTTGCTGCTCCCGCATCAGCACGGCTCCTACGGGATCGATCCCCATCCCGTCGTCCTCAGGGCCTTCGCGCTGATCAAGGCGGCCCAGGCCTCCGCCGCGCCCGGCGCCGGCCGCAGGCTCTACATCTCGCGGGCCGACTCGCATTACCGGCGGCTCGAGAACGAGCGAGAGATCGAGACGCTCCTGGCCGGTCGCGGCTTCGACGTCGTCAGACTGGCTGACAGGACCCTCGAACAGCAGATCTCATTGCTTGCGACGGCCGAAGTGGTGGTGTCCCCCCATGGGGCCGGCCTCACCAATCTTGGTTATTGCGAGCCCGGAACCAAGGTCTTGGAGTTCCACAGCCCGCAATACCTAAACTGGTGCATGCGCAATTTGTCGATCGCGGCCGGCCTGAGATACGGCTTCCTGATGGGCGAGGCCACCGAGGGCGACCGCTACCGGGTCGCGGTCGCGGCCGTCGACGCGGCCGTGACGGCGATGCTCGCGGCCTGACCGGGGGCGGCCCCGTGGCTGGTGGGCGGTGACGGGCTCGAACCGCCGACCCTCTCGGTGTAAACGAGATGCTCTACCAACTGAGCTAACCGCCCCGGGCCGCATGGTTAAGGGCAGCAAACCGGGAGCGCAAGGCCCGGGACCCGGGGCGGGGGCCGGCCGGATTTCCGTGCCCGGCGGCTTGACACGCTTCGGCCCGCCTCATACACCGCCGCCATCGCAGCACAGCGATGCGCCGCGCGGACGTAGCTCAGTCGGTTAGAGTGCCGGCCTGTCACGCCGGAGGTCGCGGGTTCGAGCCCCGTCGTCCGCGCCATCTTCCCCTGATGGGTGGTCATCGCACTGCGCCTGGCACGCGGGCGTAGCTCAGTTGGTTAGAGTGCCGGCCTGTCACGCCGGAGGTCGCGGGTTCGAGCCCCGTCGCCCGCGCCAACCACAATTGCAAGCTCAAGGCAAGGATCGCGCCGCAGAGTCAGCCGGGATCGCTGGGACCCCGGGGGACGAGATGTCGTGGTGGAATGCCGGAGTGAGCCGCCGATTCGCCGTCATGCTGGCGGCGGCCGTCGCGGGCTTCGTGGGTCTGGCGGCCTGCGCGCTGACCAGCTACCGGGACGGCCTGATCGCCGAGCGCGTCGCCAAGCTGCGCGCGGTCTCCGACGTCGCGATGGCCGCCGCCGCCAGCCTGGAGAGGGAGGTGCAGGCCGGCCGCCTGTCGCGCGAGGCGGCGCTCGCGGCCTTCCGGGCCCGCGTCAACGCCATGCGGTACGACGGCGACAATTACGTGGCGGTCTACGGCTATGACGGGGTCGCGCAGGTGATCCCCATCAAGCCCGAATGGGTCGGCAAGGACATGAGCGGGCTCAAGGACGCCTCCGGCATGCTCCTCGTCCAGGCGATCACGCGGATCGCGCGGTCCGGCAAGCCGGGCGAGCTGCGCTACCACTTCGTGCGGCCGGGCAGCGAGGTGCAATCGCCCAAGCTGAGCTACATCCAGGGCTTCGATCCCTGGAAGGTCGCGATCTTCACGGGCGTGCACGTCGACGACATCGAGGAGGCGTTCCGGCGCCAGGCGCTCTGGCTCGCGCTGATCGCGGGCGCGGCGCTCCTCGGCGTCGGCGCCCTCGGCCTCGTCGGCTGGCGTTCGATCGCCGGGGGCCTCGCGGCCCTGACGCAGGCCACCGCCGCGCTCGCCGCCGGGCGCTACGACGGGACGATCCCCGGCACCGCCCGCCGGGACGAGATCGGCCTCATCGCCCGGGGCATCGACAGCTTCCGGATCGCCCTGGCCGAGCGCGAGGCCCTGGCGGCGGCGCAGGATGCCGGACAGGCGCAGCTGCGCCGCGTCGCGCAGCTCGGCGCCGACACCCGCGCCTTCGAGAGCGCGGTCTCGGCGGTGCTGGCCCAGGTGGACGCCTCGGCCCGGGATCTGGAGGCGACCGCGAAGGCGATGTCCGACGCCGCCGCGCGCACGGCCGGGCGGGCGGCCGCGGCGGCCGGCTCCGCCGCGACCGCCGCGCGGGAGGTCGCCGGCGTCGCGACGGCGGCCGAGCGGCTCGGCGCCTCGATCACGGCGATCGGCGGCGAGGTGCGCGGGGCGGCCCGGCTCGCCGAGGACGCGGTGACGGAATCCGACCGCACCGCCGAGGTGATGCGGGCCCTCGACGGCGCCGCGGCGCGGATCGGCGACGTCGTGGCGGTGATCGCGGGCGTCGCCGGGCAGACGAACCTGCTGGCGCTGAACGCCACGATCGAGGCGGCCCGGGCCGGGGAGGCGGGCCGCGGCTTCGCGGTCGTCGCCGCCGAGGTCAAGCAGCTCGCCAACCAGACGGACCGGGCGACCCGGGAGATCTCGTCCCAGATCGCGTCGATCCAGGACGCCGCCCGCCAGGCGGTCGGCGCCATGACGGGCATCGCCGCGCGGGTGCAGGACATCAGCGGCGTCTCGGGCCGGGTCTCCTCGGCCGTGGAGGGCCAGGCCGGGGCGACCCAGACGATCCTGCACAGCATCGCCCAGGCCGCCGCCGGCACCGGGGCCGTGAGCGAGGCCATCGCCGGGCTCGCCCAGGACGCCGACACGACCGGGGACGCCTCCGGCCGCGTGCTGGGCGCGGCCGGCACGCTGCTGCGGCACTCGGACAGCATCGGCGCCGAGGTGCGGCGCTTCCTGGCGACGCTGCAGGCCGCCTGATCGGGCGATCCCGAAATGTCCCCAATTGACCGACAGGGGCTCGGCCCCGACCTTCGCCGCCCGGACCCCGCCAGGATGCCGACCGCGTTTCGACCGACGTTGCCCCGCCGCCGCGCCGCCGGGCCCGCCACCCAGCCCGCGCTTCGGGCCGGAGCGCTCCTGGCCGGACTCGGCCTCCTCCTGGCGGGGTGCAGCGGCGGGCCGCTGCTGCCGGCGCCGGACCTGCCGACGAATCAGGTCATCCTCGACGAGGCCGCGGCGGCCGCGGCGATCTCCCGCTACCGGGCGAGCCACGGGCTCGGTCCGGTGGTGGTCGATCCCTCGCTGATCCGCGCCGCCTCCCTGCAGGCCGAGGCCAATGCGCGGGCGGGACTCCTCTCCCACGAGATCGCCGGCAGCTTCGACAGCCGGCTGAAGCGGGCCGGCCTCGGGGGACGCTACGCGGCCGAGAACCTCAGCGCCGGCTCGGAGACCTTCGACGCCGTGCTGCGCCGCTGGCAGGCCTCGCCCGAGCACAACCGCAACATGCTGATGCCGCAGGTGCGACGGATCGGCGTCGCCCGGGTCGATGCGCCCGGGAGCCGCTACAAGCGGTTCTGGGCGCTCATCCTGTCGGATTCCTGATCGGCCCGGCCCGGCGGCGCCGATCCGTCGCGGCGGCCGGAAACGGCCCGGAAGGGCCGCGGCCTGCGACGAAACTCACCATCCGCGGGGCGCTTTCCCCGGTTGTGGGCGGCATCGGCCGGATTATCTAAGACCCTGACGTTCGCGGTTTGTGCGGTGCGAACGCCCCTTGTTTCGGCATACCCGCTCGTTTAAGCCTCGCGGCGATCTCCGGGCCTTGGAACCGTTCCGAATGGCGGGCCGACCGGCCGGGCGGCGCGCGGCTCCGCGCTGCCCCTGAACGAGCAACGAGGGTTCTCGATGAACGGCCTCCTCACGGATTACCTGCCGCTCGTGATCTTCATCGGCGTGTCGCTGGTGATCGCGCTCGCCCTGCTCGTGGCGCCCTTCCTGGTCGCCTACAACAGCCCGGACCCGGAGAAGCTCTCGGCCTACGAGTGCGGGTTCAACGCCTTCGACGACGCGCGCATGAAGTTCGACGTGCGCTTCTACCTCGTCGCCATCCTGTTCATCATCTTCGACCTGGAGGTCGCCTTCCTGTTTCCCTGGGCGATCACCTTCGGGGATCTCGGCTGGTTCGGCTTCTGGTCGATGATGATCTTCCTCGGCGTGCTCACCGTCGGGTTCGTCTACGAGTGGCGCAAGGGCGCCCTCGAATGGGACTGAGCCGACCGATCCCCGCCGCCTCCTGAGAGACCCCCGCTCCATGGCCCTCGACACTCCCCTCTCCCGCGCCCCGGCCATCGCCCCCGAGCCCAAGGGCATCCTCGACCCGGCGACCGGCCTGCCGATCGGCGCCACCGACCCGACCTTCCTGTCGATCAACGACGAACTCGCCGACCGCGGCTTCCTGCTCACCACGGCGGACGACCTCATCACCTGGGCCCGCACCGGCTCGCTGATGTGGATGACCTTCGGGCTCGCCTGCTGCGCGGTCGAGATGATGCAGATGTCGATGCCGCGCTACGACGCCGAGCGCTTCGGCTTCGCCCCGCGCGCCTCGCCGCGCCAGTCGGACGTGATGATCGTCGCCGGCACCCTCACCAACAAGATGGCGCCCGCGCTGCGCAAGGTCTACGACCAGATGCCGGAGCCGCGCTACGTCATCTCGATGGGTTCCTGCGCCAATGGCGGCGGCTACTACCATTACTCCTACTCGGTGGTGCGCGGCTGCGACCGCGTGGTGCCGGTGGACATCTACGTGCCGGGCTGTCCCCCGAGCGCCGAGGCGCTGCTCTACGGGGTGCTGCTGCTGCAGAAGAAGATCCGCCGGACCGGCACGATCGAGCGCTGAGGGGCCGCGATGACGAACGGCATCACCATCCTGCCCCATACCGAGACCGAGCACGGGACCGGGGCGCTGCAGGCGCTGAGCGACCGCCTCGCCGAGACCCTCGGCGGCGCCGTCGTTGAGCGCGCCATCGCCTTCGACGAGCTGACGCTCGTGGTCGAGCCGTCCGAGATCGTGCGGGTGCTGACGCACCTGCGCGACGACCCGGCCTGCGGCTTCCGCTCCTTCATCGACATCTGCGGGGCGGATTACCCGGGCCGGGAGAAGCGCTTCGACGTCGTCTACCACCTGCTCTCGCTGCGCCACAACCGGCGCATCCGCGTGAAGGTGCAGACCGACGAGGCGACGCCGGTCCCCTCCGTGATCACCGTCTTCCCGGCGGCGAACTGGTACGAGCGCGAGACCTACGACCTCTACGGGATCCTGTTCTCGGGCCATCCGGACCTGCGCCGCCTGCTGACCGATTACGGCTTCGAGGGGCATCCCCTGCGCAAGGACTTCCCGCTCACCGGATTCGTCGAGGTCCGCTACGACCAGGACGAGGGCCGGGTGGTCTACGAGCCCGTGAAGCTCTCGCAGGAATTCCGCCAGTTCGACTTCCTGTCCCCCTGGGAGGGCACCGACTACGTGCTTCCGGGCGACGAGAAGGCGAAGCCGTGAGGGGAAGGCCGATGACCGCGTTCCCGTACTCGCCACCCGCCGCGCGCCACCCGCTCCCACGCAGCGCCGCCCAGGGCGCCGGACGCTCCGCATGACCGAACACAGCATCCGGAATTTCTCGATCAATTTCGGGCCGCAGCATCCGGCGGCGCACGGCGTGCTGCGCCTCGTGCTGGAGCTCGACGGCGAGATCGTCGAGCGGGTCGATCCGCATATCGGGCTGCTCCATCGGGGTACCGAGAAGCTGATCGAGGTCAAGACCTACCTGCAGGCCACGCCCTATTTCGACCGGCTCGACTACGTCGCGCCGATGAACCAGGAGCACGCCTTCTGCCTCGCGGTCGAGAAGCTGCTCGGCATCGAGGTGCCGCGGCGGGCCAAGCTGATCCGCACCCTGTTCTGCGAGATCGGGCGGCTGCTCTCGCATCTCCTCAACGTGACGACGCAGGCGATGGATGTCGGCGCGCTCACGCCCCCGCTCTGGGGCTTCGAGGAGCGCGAGAAGCTGATGATCTTCTATGAGCGCGCGAGCGGGGCGCGGCTCCACGCCAATTACTTCCGGCCGGGGGGCGTCCACCAGGACCTGCCGCCGGGCCTGATCGACGACATCGAGGCCTTCTGCGACCCCTTCCTGCAGGTGGTCGACGACCTCGACGCGCTGGTCATCGGCAACCGCATCTTCAAGCAGCGCAACGTCGACATCGGCATCGTGACGGTCGACGCGGCGATGGCCTGGGGCTTCTCGGGCGTGATGCTGCGCGGCTCCGGGATCCCGTGGGACCTGCGCAGGGCGCAGCCCTACGAGGCCTACGAGGAGATGGAGTTCGACGTCCCGGTGGGGAAGAACGGCGACACCTACGATCGCCAGGTCATCCGCATGGAGGAGATGCGCCAATCCGTGCGCATCATGAAGCAGTGCCTCGCCAAGCTGCGCGCGCCGGACGGGCAGGGGCCCGTGACCACGCAGGACGGCAAGGTGGCGCCGCCCTCCCGGCGCGAGATGAAGCGCTCGATGGAGGCGCTCATCCACCACTTCAAGCTCTACACCGAGGGCTTCCACGTCCCGGCCGGCGAGGTCTACGCCGCCGTCGAGGCGCCCAAGGGCGAGTTCGGCGTTTACCTGGTGGCGGACGGCACCAACAAGCCCTACCGCTGCAAGATCCGCGCGCCGGGCTTCGCCCACCTGCAGGCGATGGACTGGATGTGCCGCGGCCACATGCTGGCGGACGTGTCCTGCATCCTCGGCACCCTGGACATCGTGTTCGGGGAGGTGGACCGGTGAGGCAGGCGACGACCGGCGAAGAGAACTGAACCGATGGCAAACCGCAGACTGGCGCCCGCCGAACAGCAGCCCGCCGCATTCGCGTTCACGCCCGAGAACGCGCGCTGGGCCGAGGCGCAGATCGCCAAATATCCCGAGGGCCGGCAGGCCTCGGCCGTGATCCCGCTGCTCTGGCGCGCCCAGGAGCAGAATGGCGGCTGGCTGCCGCAGAAGGCGATCGAGGCCGTCGCCGACGAACTCGGGATGCCGCACATCCGCGTGCTCGAGGTCGCGACCTTCTACACCATGTTCGCGCTCGAGCCGGTCGGGCGCTACTGGATTCAGGTCTGCGGCACCGTGCCCTGCGACGTCTGCGGGGCGAAGGAGCTGAAGCACTACCTGCACGACCGTCTCGGCCCCGCCGGCCATGTCAGCCCGGACGGCAATTTCTCCTGGCTCGAAGTCGAGTGCCTCGGCGCCTGCTGCAACGCGCCGATGGTGCAGATCAACCAGGACTATTATGAGGACCTGACGCCCGAGATCCTCGGCCGGCTGATGGACGACCTCGCGGCCGGGCGGCCGGTCAAGGCCGGCTCGCAGGCCGGGCGGACCTCCTCCGAGCCGAAGGGCGCCGCGACGACGCTCACCGACGAGACCCTGTTCGACGGCTCCCGCATCGGCGCGTGGCGCCGGCGCTTCGAGGAGGAGGGGCTGCACGAGGCCGGCGCCGACACCCAGGCGCTCGCCGCCAGGGAGGCGGCCGATCCGAAGCCGGCGCGGCCCGATGCCGGCCGCCCGATCGGGAGCCCGGCCGCGCAGACGCCCGCCCAGCGCGTCGCGGACGGCAAGGCGCCGGTCGAGCCCGCCGAGGCGAAGGGCCAGTCGGCGCCCGAGCGCGCGACCGTCGCGGCGCCGCGCTCCGGGCCCGAGGTCCAGCCCGCCCCGCAGAGCGGGCGCTCCTACACCGAGACCCCCTCGAAGCCCGAGGAGGGCCGCCCGGTCGCCGAGACCAAGGGCTCGACCCCGGTCAGCGGCGCCGAGCCGATGGCCGCGCCCGCCCGCACGGACGGCTCGCAGGCCAAGCCCGTCGGGGTCGACCCGGCCGACAAGGGCCCGCCCGGCCCCGGCGCCAAGGATTCCGGCTCCAAGGATTCCGGCGCCAAGGATTCCGGCGCCAAGGATTCCGGCGTCAAGGGGGCGGGCCCCGCGGGCAAGACCAAGCCCTCCTCGAACCGGTAGGACGACGCCATGCTCTCCGACCAGGATCGGATCTTCACGAACCTCTACGGGTTCCACTCCCCGGGCCTCGACGCCGCGCGCCGGCGCGGCGCCTGGGACGGCACCAAATTCCTGCTCGAGCAGGGCCGCGACTGGATCATCGACGAGATGAAGAAGTCGGGCCTGCGCGGGCGCGGCGGGGCCGGCTTCTCGACCGGCCTCAAATGGTCGTTCATGCCCAAGAAGTCGGACGGCCGTCCGCACTACCTGGTGGTGAACGCCGACGAATCCGAGCCCGGCACCTGCAAGGACCGGGAGATTATGCGGCACGACCCGCATCTCCTGATCGAGGGCTGCCTGCTCGCCTCCTTCGCGATGGGGGCGCATGCCGCCTATATCTACATCCGCGGCGAGTACGTGGCCGAGAAGCACGCCCTGCAGCGGGCGGTGGACGAGGCCTACGAGGCCCGGCTGATCGGGCCGGACAACGTCCACGGCTACCCGTTCGACCTCTACGTCCACCACGGCGCGGGCGCCTATATCTGCGGCGAGGAGACGGCGCTCCTGGAGAGCCTGGAGGGCAAGAAGGGGATGCCGCGGCTGAAGCCGCCCTTCCCGGCCAATATGGGCCTCTACGGCTGCCCGACCACGGTCAACAACGTCGAGTCGATCGCGGTGGCGGGTGCCATCCTGCGCCGGGGCGCGGCGTGGTTCTCCGGCATCGGCCGGCCGAACAACACCGGCACCAAGCTCTTCTGCGTCTCGGGCCACGTCAACCGGCCCTGCAACGTCGAGGAGGCGCTGGGGATCCCGTTCCGCGAGCTGATCGACCGCCATTGCGGCGGCATCCGCGGCGGCTGGGACAACCTCCTGGCGGTGATCCCGGGCGGCTCCTCGGTGCCGCTGGTCCCGGCCGCGCAGATCGCCGACGCGCCGATGGACTTCGACACGCTGCGCGGCCTCGGCTCGGGCCTCGGCACCGCGGCGGTGATCGTGCTCGACAAGACGACCGACATCGTCGCCGCCATCGCCCGCATCTCGTACTTCTACAAACACGAATCCTGCGGCCAGTGCACGCCCTGCCGGGAGGGCACCGGCTGGATGTGGCGCGTCATGCTGCGCATGGCCGAGGGCCGGGCGCAGAAGCGCGAGATCGACATGCTGCTCGACGTCACCAAGCAGATCGAGGGCCACACGATCTGCGCGCTCGGCGACGCGGCGGCCTGGCCGATCCAGGGCCTCATCCGCCACTTCCGACCCGAGATCGAGAAGCGCATCGACCGCTACAGCGCCAACCCGCACAGCGACCCCGTGCCGATGGCCGCGGAGTGAGCGGCGCGCGCGGCGAACGCCTGGAGACACCACAGTGACCAAGATCGTCGTCGACGGCACCGAGGTCGATGTCCCGCCGGACTACACGCTGCTGCAGGCCTGCGAGGCGGCCGGCGCGGAGATCCCGCGCTTCTGCTTCCACGAGCGGCTGTCGATCGCCGGCAATTGCCGCATGTGCCTCGTCGAGCTGAAGGGCGCGCCGAAGCCGGTGGCCTCCTGCGCCTGGGGCGTGCGCGACTGCCGGCCGGGCCCGAACGGCGAGCCGCCGCAGGTCCTGACCAAGTCGCCGCTGACCAAGAAGGCGCGCGAGGGGGTGATGGAGTTCCTCCTCATCAACCACCCGCTCGACTGCCCGATCTGCGACCAGGGCGGCCATTGCGACCTGCAGGACCAGGCGATGGCCTACGGGGTCGATTCGACCCGCTACGGCGAGAACAAGCGCGCGGTCGAGGACAAGTACATCGGCCCGCTCGTGCGCACGGCGATGAACCGCTGCATCCACTGCACCCGCTGCGTGCGCTTCCTGGCGGAAGTGGCGGGCGTGCCGGATCTCGGCGCCATCGGGCGCGGCGAGGATATGGAGATCACCTCCTACCTCGAACAGGCCATGGCTTCCGAGCTGCAGGGCAACGTCGCCGACCTCTGCCCGGTCGGGGCCCTCGTGCACAAGCCGCAATCCTACAACGTGCGGCCCTGGGAATTGTCCAAGACCGAGTCGGTCGACGTGATGGACGCGGTCGGCTGCGCGATCCGGGTCGATGCCCGCGGCCGCGAGGTGATGCAGATCGAGCCCCGGGTGAACGAGGCCATCAACGAGGAGTGGATCTCCGACAAGACCCGCCACGTGGTGGACGGGCTGCGGCTCCAGCGCCTCGACCGGCCCTATATCCGCGAGAACGGGCGCCTGCGCCCGGCGGGCTGGGCCGAGGCCTTCGCGACGATCGCGGCCAAGCTCAAGGGCGCCGACCCCGCGCGCGTCGGCGCGATCGTGGGCGACCTCGCCTCGGTGGAGGAGACCTACGCGCTCAAGCGCCTGATGACGGCGCTCAATGTGCGCAACCTCGATTGCCGCCAGGACGGCGCGCCGTTCGATCCGGCCTGGGGCCGGGCCGCCTACACGTTCAACCCCACCATCGCGGGGATCGAGCAGGCGGACGCGGTGCTGCTCGTCGGGGCCAATCCGCGCCTCGAAGGCTCGCTCCTCAACGTGCGGCTGCGCAAGCGCTGGCGCATGGCGCCGCTGCCGGTCGGGCTGATCGGCGAGCCCACCGACCTGACCTACCCGCACACCTATCTGGGCGCCGGCCCGGAGACGCTGGCGGAGCTCGCGGCCGGGCGGCACAGCTTCGCGGAGGTGCTGGGCAAGGCCGAGCGCCCGCTCGTCATCGTCGGGATCGGGGCGCTCGCCCGCCCGGACGGGCGCGCCATCCTGGCGGCGGCCGCCTCCTACGCGCGGAGCATCGGCGCCGTGACGGAGGGCTGGACCGGCTTCGGGGTGCTGCAGGTCGCGGCGGCGCGCGTCGGCGCCCTCGATCTCGGCGTCGTGCCGGGGGAGGGCGGGCTCGACTTCGCCGCGATGACGGCGCTGGGCGCCCTCGACGTGCTCTACAACCTCGGCGCCGATGAGGTGGAGGTCGCCCCGGGCGCCTTCGTGATCTACCAGGGCACGCACGGGGATCGCGGCGCCCACCGGGCCGACGTGATCCTGCCGGGGGCCGCCTACACGGAGAAGTCGGGGACCTACGTGAACACGGAGGGCCGTCCGCAACTCGCCAACCGCTCCGGGTTCCCGCCGGGCGACGCGCGCGAGGATTGGGCGATCCTGCGCGCCCTGTCGGAGCCGCTCGGCCAGCGCCTGCCCTTCGACTCGCTGGCGCAGCTGCGCCGCGCCCTCTACGCCGACCACCCGCACCTCGCGGCGCTGGATTCGGTCGCCGGGCAGGACGCCGGCGCGGCGCTCGCGAGCCTCGCGGCCCTCGGCGGCGAGCCGGGCCGGGAGCCGTTCCGCAGCCCGATCCTCGACTTCTACCTCACCAACCCGATCGCCCGCGCCTCCCGGGTGCTGGCGGAATGCTCGGGGCTCGCCCGCGAGCGCGTGCTCCAGGCCGCCGAGTAGGACCGCGATAGGACCACCCCATGAGCGTCACCGACATCCTGCTGACGGTCGGCCTCGTCGCGCTGAAGAGCGTGGTGCTGCTGGTCGCGCTCCTCGTCTTCATCGCCTACGCGCTCCTCGCCGACCGGAAGATCTGGGCGGCGGTGCAGCTGCGGCGCGGCCCGAACGTGGTCGGCCCCTGGGGCCTGTTCCAGTCCTTCGCCGACCTGCTGAAGTTCGTGATCAAGGAGCCGGTCATCCCGGCGGGCGCCAACAAGGCGCTCTACCTGCTGGCGCCGTTCGGCTTCGCGACCCTGGCGCTCTCGGCCTGGGCGGTGATCCCGCTGGCGGATAACTGGGCGATCGCCGACATCAACGTCGGCATCATCTACATCTTCGCGATCTCGTCGCTCGGCGTCTACGGCGTGATCATGGGCGGCTGGGCCTCGAACTCGAAATACGCCTTCCTGGGCGCGCTCCGCTCGGCCGCCCAGATGGTGTCCTACGAGGTGTCGCTCGGCTTCGTGATCATCACCGTGCTGATGTGCGCGGGCTCCCTCAACCTCTCCCAGATCGTCCGCGCGCAGGACACCGCGCTCGGGATCTTCGGCTGGTACTGGCTCTGGCTGTTCCCGATGTTCGCGGTGTTCTTCGTGTCGGCGCTGGCCGAGACGAACCGCCCGCCCTTCGACCTGCCGGAGGCCGAATCGGAGCTCGTGGCGGGCTACATGGTCGAGTATTCCTCGACCCCGTACCTGCTGTTCATGCTCGGCGAGTACGTGGCGATCATCACCATGTGCGCGCTCGGCACGATCCTGTTCATGGGCGGCTGGCTCTCGCCGATCCCCTTCGCGCCGTTCACCTGGGTGCCGGGCGTGATCTGGTTCACCCTGAAGGCGAGCTTCCTGTTCTTCCTGATCGCCATGGTCAAGGCGATGGTCCCCCGCTACCGCTACGACCAGCTCATGCGGCTCGGCTGGAAGGTCTTCCTCCCGCTCTCGCTCATCATGGTCTTCGTCGTCGCCTTCGTCCTGAAAGTGACCGGCCTCGCGCCGGTCTCCTGAACCCCGCATTGGAGATTGAGCGATGAGGCTCGATCAGGTCGCCCGCAGCCTGCTGCTGAAGGAGTTCGTGTCGGGGTTCGCCCTCGCCATGCGCTACCTGTTCAAGCCGAAGGCGACGATCAACTACCCCTTCGAGATGGGCCACCGCTCGCCGCGCTTCCGCGGCGAGCACGCGCTGCGCCGGTACCCCAACGGCGAGGAGCGCTGCATCGCCTGCAAGCTCTGCGAGGCGGTCTGCCCGGCCCAGGCCATCACCATCGAGGCCGGGCCGCGCCGCAATGACGGCACCCGCCGCACCACCCGCTACGACATCGACATGGTGAAGTGCATCTATTGCGGGATGTGCCAGGAGGCCTGCCCGGTGGACGCCATCGTCGAGGGCCCGAACTTCGAGTTCTCGGTCGAGACCCGCGAGGAGCTGCTCTACGACAAGCAGCGGCTGCTCGCGAACGGCGACCGCTGGGAGCGCGAGATCGCGCGCAACATCGCCGCGGACGCACCCTATCGCTGAGGCGAGCGGCGAGCGGCGGGCGGCGACGGGCCGACGCGGCGCCCGCCGAGGCTCCGGAGGGTCGTCCCGCCCGCCATTCGCCGCGCGACGCCGACCATTCGCCTCCGCGGCGGGCTTTCCCGTTGTGCGCCGCGGGAGCGGGTTCTATAGACGGGCCGCCGGGGAACCGGGGGTCGCTCATCGGCACCAGGCAGGAGACCGCCGCGAGGCGGCGTGAGTTCACCGCATGACCGCAGCCGCCGCCTTCTTCTACCTCTTCGCCGCGATCACCGTCGCCTCGGGCCTCGTGGTGATCGCCGCCCGCAACCCGGTCACCTCGGTCCTGTTCCTGATCCTCGCCTTCGTGAACGCGGCCGGCCTGTTCGTGCTGATGGGCGCCGAGTTCCTGGCGATGATCCTGGTGGTCGTCTACGTCGGCGCGGTGGCGGTGCTGTTCCTCTTCGTCGTGATGATGCTCGACGTGGACTTCGCCGAGCTGCGCCAGGGCTTCCAGGACTACCTGCCGGTCGGCGCGCTGATCGGCGCCGTGTTCCTGATCGAGCTCCTGCTTGTGGTCGGCTCCTGGGCGATCGATCCGGGTCTCGTCCACGCGCCCCTCGCGGTGGCGCCCGGCGGCGAGCAGATCACCAACACGCAGGCGCTCGGCCTGGTTCTCTACACCAACTACTTCTTCTTCTTCCAGATTGCCGGCCTGATCCTGCTCGTCGCGATGATCGGCGCGATCGTGCTGACGCTGCGCGACCGGCCCGGCGTGAAGCGCCAGGACATCGCGGTGCAGAACGCGCGCACCCAGGCCCTGGCGGTCGAGCTGCGCAAGGTGCCGACGCGCCAGGGCGTCGAGGTGTGACGGCGGGACCGGGCACGGTCCGGCCCCCCTCTCCCGCGCCGGGAAGGGGCGCCGCGCCGCCGCGACGGCACGCTGATTCGAGACGGCCGCAGCCCGGCCGAGAGGCAGACAGATGATCGGTTTGAGCCATTACCTCACGGTCGCGGCGATCCTGTTCACGCTCGGCGTGCTCGGCATCTTCATCAACCGCAAGAACGTGATCGTGATCCTGATGTGCGTCGAGCTGATCCTGCTCGCCGTGAACATCAACCTCGTCGCGTTCTCGACCCACCTGGGCGACATCGTCGGGCAGGTCTTCGCCCTGTTCGTGCTGACGGTGGCGGCCGCCGAGGCGGCGATCGGCCTCGCGATCCTGGTGGTGTTCTTCCGCAACCGCGGCTCGATCGCGGTCGAGGACGTCAACATGATGAAGGGCTGAGGACTCCCCCGCCCCCACTGAACCCCGAGCCGTAGCCCCGAGGCCGGACCCCGAGCATGTACCACGCGATCATCTTCCTGCCCCTCATCGGCTCCCTCATCGCCGGCCTGTTCGGCCGCCGGATCGGGGCCAAGGCGAGCGAGGTCGTCACCACCTCGATCCTGTTCTTCGCCGCGCTCCTGTCCTGGGTGGCCTTCTTCGAAGTCACGGCCGGGGAGGGGCACGGGGCGACCCGGATCCAGGTCGCGCATTGGTTCTCGGCCGGCGACCTCGTCGTCGACTGGGCGTTCCGGGCCGACACGCTCACCGTGGTGATGCTGGTCGTCGTCACCGGCGTGTCGTCGCTCGTGCACCTCTACTCCATGGGCTACATGGAGGAGGATCCGCACCGGCCGCGCTTCTTCGCCTACCTGTCGCTGTTCACCTTCGCCATGCTGATGCTGGTGACGGCCGACAACCTCGTGCAGATGTTCTTCGGCTGGGAGGGCGTCGGCCTCGCCTCCTACCTGCTGATCGGGTTCTGGTACGAGAAGCCCTCGGCCAACGCCGCCGCGATGAAGGCCTTCATCGTCAACCGGGTCGGCGATTTCGGCTTCTCCCTCGGCATCTTCCTGGTCTTCGTGCTGTTCGGCTCGGTCGCCTTCGACGGGATCTTCCCGCGCGTCGCCGAGGTGAAGGATGCGGGCTTCCACTTCCTCGGCACCGACTGGAACGCGCTCACGCTCGCCTGCCTGCTGCTGTTCATGGGCGCGATGGGCAAGTCGGCGCAGTTCCTGCTGCATACCTGGCTGCCCGACGCCATGGAGGGCCCGACCCCGGTCTCGGCCCTGATCCACGCCGCCACCATGGTGACGGCCGGCGTGTTCATGGTGGCGCGGCTCTCGCCCCTCTTCGAGGCGGCGCCGGCGGCGCTCACCGTCGTCACCGTGATCGGCGGCATCACGGCCTTCTTCGCCGCGACGGTCGGCCTGGTCCAGAACGACATCAAGCGGGTCATCGCCTACTCGACCTGCTCGCAGCTCGGCTACATGTTCGTGGCGCTCGGGGTCGGCGCCTACGCGGCCGGCGTGTTCCACCTCTTCACCCACGCCTTCTTCAAGGCGCTGCTGTTCCTCGGCGCCGGCTCGGTCATCCACGCGATGCACCACGAGCAGGACATGCGGAACATGGGCGCCCTGCGCCGCTACATCCCCTTCACCAGCCTGATGATGACGATCGGGACGCTGGCGCTGATCGGCTTCCCGTTCACGGCCGGCTACTACTCGAAGGACGCGATCATCGAGGCGGCCTACATGTCGACCCGGCCGGGCCACGTGCTGGCCTTCCTGGCGACGGTGGTCGCGGCCTTCTTCACCTCGTTCTATTCCTGGCGCCTGTACTTCCTCACCTTCGAGGGACCGGCCCGCTGGCAGCACGCCCACGCGGACGCCCACCACGGCGGCGCTCACGGCGATGCCCACCACGCGGTCGCCGCCCACACGCAGGAGGCGGATGGGGCGCCGGGCCACCACGAGGGCGTCGCCCACGACGACAAGGGCCACGACGTCGAGCCCGTCTCGCACTCGGACCTTGAGCATCACGGCGACCACCACGCCCACGTGCCGCACGAGAGCCCGCGGGTGATGACGATCCCGCTCGCCCTGCTGGCCCTCGGCGCGGTCTTCGCCGGCCTGGTGTTCAAGAACCGCTTCATCGGCGAGGGCATGGACGAGTTCTGGAAGGGCGCCCTCGCGCATTCCCCCGACAACCACATCATGCACGCGATCCACGAGGCCCCGGCCTGGGTCTCGGCCTCGCCCTTCGTGATGCTGGTGCTCGGCTTCCTGCTCGCCTACTGGATGTATCTGCGCCGGCCGGAACTGCCGAACCAGCTCGCCGAGAGCCAGCCGCTGCTGTACCGCTTCCTGCTCAACAAGTGGTACTTCGACGAGATCTACGACCGGATCTTCGTGCGCCCGGCGAAGGGCTTCGGCGAGTTCCTGTGGAAGGTCGGCGACGGCGCGATCATCGACGGGCTCGGGCCGAACGGCATCGCGGCCCGGGTGGTCGACGTGACCCGCGGCGTCGTGCGCCTGCAGACCGGCTACGTCTACCACTACGCCTTCGTGATGCTCGTCGGCGTCGCCGCCCTGGTGAGCTGGTACCTCCTGAACGGCGTCGGCGCCCATTGATGACCGCCCGCCTCCTCCCCATCGACCGGAGACGCGTCTGATGTTCGGCCTCGGGATCCTCTCCGGCCTCCTCATCCTGCCCCTCGTCGGCGCCGCCTTCATCCTCACCCTGCAGGGCGACGAGGAGGGGGTGCAGCGCAACGCCCGCTGGGCGGCGCTCGCCGCCACGGTGGCGACCTTCCTGCTCTCCCTCGTCGCCTGGGGGCGCTACGATTCCTCGACCGCGGCCTTCCAGCTCGTCGAGAGCCACGCCTGGCTGACCGAGTCGATCCGCTTCAAGCTCGGCGTCGACGGCTTCTCGATGCCGCTCCTGCTCCTCACCACCTTCCTGATGCCCTTCTGCATCGCGGCCTCCTGGCACGCGATCGGGCATCGGGTGAAGGAGTACTTCGTCGCCTTCCTGGTGCTCGAGACCACGATGATCGGCGTGTTCTGCGCCCTCGACCTCGTGCTGTTCTACCTGTTCTTCGAGGCCGGCCTGATCCCGATGTTCCTGATCATCGGTATCTGGGGCGGCAAGCGCCGGATCTACGCCTCGTTCAAGTTCTTCCTGTACACGCTGCTCGGCTCGGTGCTGATGCTGCTGGCGATCCTGGCCATGTACTGGCAGGCCGGCACCACCGACATCCCGACCCTGCTGCAGCACCGGTTCCCGACCGGGTTGCAGACCTGGCTGTGGCTGGCCTTCTTCGCCTCGTTCGCGGTGAAGATGCCGATGTGGCCGGTCCATACCTGGCTCCCCGACGCCCACGTCGAGGCGCCGACCGCCGGCTCGGTGATCCTGGCGGGCATCCTCCTGAAGATGGGCGGCTACGGCTTCATCCGGGTCTCGCTGCCGATGTTCCCGGACGCCTCGCACCTGTTCGCGCCGCTGGTCTTCGCGCTCTCGATCGTCGCCATCATCTACACCTCGCTGGTCGCGCTGGTGCAGACCGACATCAAGAAGCTCATCGCCTACTCGTCGGTGGCGCATATGGGCTTCGTCACCCTCGGCCTGTTCACGATGACCGAGCAGGGCATCCAGGGCGCGCTGTTCCTGATGATCTCGCACGGCATCGTGTCGGGCGCGCTCTTCCTGTGCGTCGGCGTCATCTACGACCGGATGCACACCCGCGAGATCGCCGCCTATGGCGGGCTCGTGAACCGGATGCCGCTCTACGCGGTGGCCATGATGGTCTTCACCATGGCGAATGTCGGCCTGCCCGGCACCTCGGGCTTCGTCGGCGAGTTCCTGTCGATGCTCGGCGCCTTCCGGGCCAACCCGATGGTGTCGTTCTTCTCGGTCTTCGGCATCATCCTGTCGGCGGCCTACGCGCTCTGGCTGTTCGCCCGGGTGATCTACGGCAAGCTCGACAAGCCGAGCCTGCGGGACATCGCCGACCTCGACCGGCGCGAGATGGCGATCCTCGCCCCGCTGGTGGTGCTGACGATCTACTACGGCTTCCACCCGAGCCCGATCCTCGACACCTTCGCCCCCTCCACCGAGGCCCTGATGCAGGGCCTGCGGGCCGCCCTCTCCTCGACCCAGACCGCCGCCGCGGCGCTCCCGGTCGCGCATTAGAGATCCCCGATGAACGCCGCCCAGATCGTCATGCCGTCCCTCGGGCCGGCCCTGCCGGAGCTGATCCTCGCGCTCGGCGCCCTGGCGCTGATCCTCTACGGCGCCTTCCGGGGCGAGCGCTCCGCGGAGGGCGTCACGGTCGGCGCCATCATCGTGCTGATCGTCGCGCTGTTCAGCGTCCTGACCCAGCCCTTCGCCGCCAAGGTCACCACCTTCAACGGCTCCTTCGTGGTCGATCCCTTCGCCCGGGTGATGAAGGCGCTGACCCTGATCGGCTCCCTCGCCGCCCTGCTGCTGGCCCAGGACCTGTTCAACCGCGCGCGCATCGCCCGCTTCGAGTACCCGATCCTGATCGTGCTGTCGTCGATCGGGATGCTGATCATGGCCTCGGCCAACGACCTGATCGGCCTCTATCTCGGCCTGGAACTGCAATCGCTCGCCGCCTACGTCATCGCCTCCTTCCACCGCGACGACGTGCGCTCGACCGAGGCCGGCCTGAAGTACTTCGTCCTCGGGGCGCTGTCCTCCGGCATGCTGCTCTACGGCGCCTCGCTGGTCTACGGCTTCACCGGGAGCGTGTCCTTCCCGGGCATCGTCACCGCCCTGCGCGAGACCCAGGTCAATCTCGGCCTCGTGCTCGGCATCGTCTTCGTGGCGGCCGGCGTGGCCTTCAAGCTCGCGGCGGTGCCGTTCCACATGTGGACGCCCGACGTCTACGAGGGCGCGCCGACCCCGGTCACGGCCTTCTTCGCCTCGGCGCCCAAGATGGCCGCCATGGCGATGACCGTGCGGGTTTTCGTGGGCGCCTTCCCGGGCGTGGTCGAGGAGTGGCGCCAGATCATGGTGTTCATCGCGATCGCGTCGATGCTGCTGGGCTCCTTCGCCGCCATCGGCCAGCGCAACCTCAAGCGCCTGATGGCCTATTCCTCCATCGGCAATGTCGGCTACGCGCTGATCGGGCTCGCCGCCGGCACCGAGGAGGGCGTGCGCGGCGTCGTCATCTACATGGCGATCTACCTCGCCATGACGCTCGGCGCCTTCGCGATCATCCTGGCGCTGCGGCGCGGCAACCGGATGTTCGACACGATCGACGACCTGTCGGGCCTGTCGCGCACCCATCCCTGGCTGGCCTTCTGCCTCGCCATGATGATGTTCTCGCTCGCCGGCATCCCGCCGCTGGCCGGCTTCTTCGCCAAGTTCTACGTCTTCGCGGCGGCCATCAAGGCGGGGCTGGTCACGCTGGCGGTGATCGGCGTGGTGACCAGCGTGGTCGGGGCCTACTACTACCTGCGCATCGTCAAGGTGATGTACTTCGACGAGCCGCAGGAATCCTACGAGCCGATGGCCCCGGGCCTGCGGATCGTGCTCGCCGCGTCGAGCGTGGTGGTGATCCTGTTCTGGATCGTCCCGGCCCCGCTGGTGGCGGCGGCCGGGACGGCCGCCCGCTCCCTGTTCTGACGCGACCGCATGGCGTTCTCCCTCGACCCCGCGGCGGAGGCCGCGGGGTACCGTCTCGAAGCGCACGACACCCTCGGCTCGACGAGCACGCAGGCCATGGCGCGCGCCCGCGAGGGCGCCGCGGGGCCGCTCTGGGTGGCGGCGCGCCGCCAGACCGAGGGCAGGGGGCGCCGCGGCCGCACCTGGACCTCGCCGGAGGGCAACCTCGCGGCGAGCCTGTACTGGCCGGTGCCGCCCGGCCTCGCGCCCGAGGAGGTCGCGACCCTCGCCTTCGTGGCCGGGCTGAGCCTGGAGGGGGCGCTGGTCCTCGCCGGCGGGCCGGCCCGGGAGGGCTCCCCCCCGCTCCGCCTCAAATGGCCGAACGACGTGCTCGCCGGGAGCGCCAAGCTCGCCGGCATCCTGCTCGAGATGGAGTCGCTTCCGCGGGGCGCCGCGCTGGTGGTCGGTTTCGGCGTCAACGTGGCTGCCGCGCCCGAGGGACTGCCCTATCTGGCCACCTCGCTCGCCGCGATCGGGCGGCCCGCCGAGGCCGAGGGCCTGCTGCGGCAGCTCACGGGAACTTGGCTGCGCTGGCTCCGGATATGGGATGAGGGCCGCGGCTTCCCGGCGATCCGCGAGGCGTGGCTCGCGCGCGCCGCGGGGCTGGAGGGGCCGGCGCTGGTTCGGGCGGGATCGGAACGGCTGTCCGGAACGTTCGAGACGATCGATTCGCGCGGGAGGCTGGTCCTGCGCCTGCCCGACGGGGCGCGCCGCACGGTCACGGCCGGCGAGGTGCATTTCGGTTCGGCCGCGACGGCGGCGTGAGGCGGGGGCCGGGACGGCGCCGGACGGGCGACGACGGCCGCGGGAGCGAGACTGGACGGGGCGCCCGGCGCCGCCGTCCCCGGCCGCCTGGGTGCGGCCGCAACGGACATGACGGCGCCGTGACCGTGACGGCAGTGAGCCGTTTTTCGAGGAGGGCCGCGACGGCGGCCCATGAGGTGTTGTGTGTCCATGACGACGAAGGGAGATGAACTCGTCTTCGTGCCGCTCGGCGGCGTCGGCGAGATCGGGATGAATGCGGCCCTGTACGGCTACGGCCCGCCCAATTCCCGCAAGTGGATCATGGTCGATTGCGGCATGGGCTTCGCGAGCGAGGAGCACATGCCCGGCGTCGACCTGATGTACCCGGACCTGAGCTTCATCGAGAAGCAGCGCGAGAACCTGCTCGGCATCCTGATCACCCACGGCCACGAGGACCATATCGGGGCGCTGGTCGAACTCTGGCCGCGGCTGAAGGTGCCGGTCTACGCGACGCGGTTCACGAAGAGCCTGATCGAGACCCGCCGGCTCAGCGAGCCCGGGGCGCCGAAGATCGACCTGCGCGAGATCCAGGTGCACGAGCGCCACCGCTTCGGTCCGTTCGAGATCGAGTACATCCCGGTCGCCCACTCGATCCCCGAGGCGAACGCGCTGGCCATCCGCACCGCCCAGGGCCTCGTCCTGCATACCGGCGACTGGAAGCTCGACGACGGGCCCGTCGCCGGCAACGTGACCTCCGAGGAGGCGTTCACGCAGCTCGGCGAGGAGGGCGTGCTCGCCCTGATCTGCGATTCCACCAACGTGACCCGGGAGGGCCGCTCGCCGAGCGAGACCGAGGTGGCGGCCCAGCTCGCCGAGCTGATCCGGAACGCGCCGCACCGGGTCGCGGTGACCACCTTCGCGTCGAACGTCGCCCGCATCCGCGCCGTCGCCGAGGCCGCCAAGGCCTGCGGCCGCGAGGTGGTGGCGGTCGGCCGCGCCATGGACCGGGTCATCGACGTCGCCCGGGAATGCGGCTACCTCGACGGGCTCGACGAGTTCCGCGAGCCCGAGGCCTACGGCTACCTGCCGCGCGAGAAGATCGTCGCCCTGCTCACCGGCTCGCAGGGCGAGCCGCGGGCGGCGCTGGCGCGCGTCTCCCGCGAGGAGCACCCGGAGATCGCCCTCTCGCCGGGCGACCGGGTCATCTTCTCCTCGCGGGCGATTCCGGGCAACGAGCGCTCGATCGGCGCGATCATCAACGACCTGATCGATGCCGGGGTCGAGGTGATCACCGACCGCACGGAGCTCGTCCACGTCTCGGGTCATCCGCGCCGGGACGAACTCGCCGCCATGTATCGCTGGACCAAGCCGCGCATCGCGGTGCCGGTCCACGGCGAGCCCCTGCACCTCGCCGAGCACGCGACCTTCGCCCGCAAGCAGGGCGTGGAGCAGGTGGTGAAGGCCCGCAACGGCACCCTGATCCGCCTCGCCCCGGGCGAGCCCGAGATCATCGACCACGTCACCCGCGGGCGCCTCTACAAGGACGGCATGGTGCTGATCGGCGAGAGCGACCGCGCCCTGCCGGAGCGGCGCAAGCTCTCCTTCACGGGCATCATCTCGGTCGCGCTGGCCGTCGACCAGCACGGGGAGATGAAGGGCGAGCCGGCCATCGACCTGATGGGCCTGCCGACCTACGGCCGCAAGGGCGAGGCGATCATCGACCTCGTCGAGGAGGTGGTCGAGCGCACCTTCGACGGCCTGTCGCGCCAGAAGCGGCGCGATTCCGAGGCGGTCGAGAACGCCATCGACCGGGCCATCCGGGCCGCCGTCAACGAGGTCTGGGGCAAGAAGCCCGCCTGCCACGTTCAGGTGGTCGAGATCTGACGGTCGCGCGCGCTCGGGGCGGGGCGAACCCCGCCCCCTCCGATCCGACGAAAGACCGGGTTGGCGCGCCGTGACCGCGTGTCAAACGAAAGGCGCCACTCGGAAAAGGAGCCAGGGACCATGATCGGCCGGTTGAATCACGTCGCCATCGCGGTGAAGGACCTCGACGCCGCCGCGAAGGTCTACCGCGACACGCTCGGCGCGGCGCTGTCGCCGCCCCTCGCGCAGCCGGAGCACGGCGTCACGGTCATCTTCGTCGAGTTGCCCAACAGCAAGATCGAGCTGCTCGAACCGCTCGGGGCCGACTCGCCGATCGCCGCCTTCCTGGAGCGCAACCCGGGCGGCGGCATCCACCACGTCTGCTACGAGGTCGACGATATCCTGGCGGCCCGGGACCGGCTGAAGGGCGAGGGGGCCCGCATCCTCGGCAGCGGCGAGCCGCGCATCGGCGCGCACGGCAAGCCGGTGCTGTTCCTGCACCCGAAGGACTTCCTCGGGACGCTGGTCGAGCTGGAGCAGGCCTGAGGCGTGCTGGAGACGATCCTCGACCGCGCCACCGCCTCGATCCCGCGGGCGCTCCTCGCCTGTGCCCTGGCGATGCTCCCCGCCCTGCTCGTCGCGACGGGGCCGTTCCGGCTCACCTGGTTCGGGGCGCTCGCCCTCTACTTCGTGGTCTGGTGGACGCTGCTCTTCTGCGTCCTGCCCTTCCGCGCCCGGGACGACGGGTCGCAGCCCTACGTGCCGGGCCAGGACCCGGGCGCGCCGCCGCTCCCGCAGATGCGGCGCAAGGCGCTGTGGACCACTCTGCTCTCGGACGTTGTGTTCCTGGCCGCCGTCGCGGCCTTCCCGCTCGCCGGGCTGTGATCCCGGCCGGCTCCGGGGAGCCGGCCAACCGTTACCGTCGCGCCCTTCCGCAGCGGCAGAGCCCGCACGCTTCGGCGAACCCCGCGCTCATTTGATGATGCGACGATCGGGACCTGAGAAATAAAAAAGCAAGGCTCGGGAGCCTTGCTTGATAAGCTTCTGGACGTTCTCGTCAGCCACGATCTTGGTCTTTCACCCCATCGGGTGTTTCGGCTGACTATTCCTCCCGAGACTCGGACCTTGCGTGCCGGCGTTCAGCACCGTCTGGGGTGCCTCGCACGGGCGGTTATAGGAAGAAGAGTTCGCATTGTCACGCCTTTCGAGGGCGCGTGTTGCGTTTTTTTGCATGGGGGCAGGCGAGGCCTGCTCCGGCGGGGCCGCAGCCGCTCCGACAAGTTCTATTCCGGTGGTCAGGATCGCAACGGTTGCATCGCGCGCGCCCCGAGGGGGACGACGCGCCGCTTGTGTTTTGGCGGAGCAGTGTGTTGTGTGCCCGGGCGAGTCGGGCCGGTGCGGCCCGGCGCGCGCCCTCGTGCCCGCCCAAGGTCCCGCATGCGTCTCAGCCGCTACTTCCTGCCCATCCTGCGCGAGACTCCGAAGGAAGCGGAGATCGTCTCGCACCGGCTGATGCTCCGCGCCGGCATGATCCGGCAGGAGGCCGCGGGGATCTACGCGTGGCTGCCCCTCGGCCTGCGCGTGCTCAACCGCGTGGTGGAGGTGATCCGGGCCGAGCAGGACCGCAGCGGCGCGATCGAACTCCTGATGCCGACGATCCAGTCGGCCGAGCTGTGGCGCGAATCGGGCCGCTACGAGGCCTACGGCAAGGAGATGCTGCGCATCCGCGACCGGCACGAGCGCGAGATGCTGTTCGGCCCGACCAACGAGGAGATGATCACCGCGATCTTCCGCTCGGCGGTGCGCTCCTACAAGGACCTGCCGAAGAGCCTCTACCATATTCAGTGGAAGTTCCGGGACGAGGTCCGGCCCCGCTTCGGCACGATGCGGTCGCGGGAGTTCCTGATGAAGGACGCCTATTCCTTCGACCTCGACGAGGCGGGGGCGCGGCACGCCTACAACAAGATGTTCGTGGCCTACCTGCGCACCTTCGCGCGGCTCGGCCTCAAGGCGATCCCGATGCGGGCCGAGACCGGGCCGATCGGCGGCAACCTGAGCCACGAATTCATCATCCTGGCCCAGACGGGCGAGAGCGAGGTCTATTGCGACCGCGCCTACCTGGACTTCCCGATCCCGCCCGGCTCGACGGATTTCGACGACGTCGCGGCCCTGCAGGCGACGGTCGACCACTGGACCTCGCGCTACGCGGCGACCTCCGAGATGCACGAGCCGGAGCGCTTCGCGGCGGTGCCGGAGGAGGCCCGGATGGCGGCGCGCGGCATCGAGGTCGGCCACATCTTCTATTTCGGCACCAAGTATTCCGAGCCGATGGGCGCGCGCGTGACCGGGCCGGACGGGCAGGAGCGGCCCGTGCACATGGGCTCCTACGGCATCGGCCCGAGCCGGCTGGTGGCGGCGATCATCGAGGCGAGCCACGACGAGGCCGGCATCGTCTGGCCGGACGCGGTCGCGCCCTTCGATGTCGGGCTCCTCAACCTGAAGACCGGAGATATTGCCACCGACGCGGCCTGCGCGCGGATCCAGGAGCAGCTGGAGGCGGCGGGCCTGAGCGTCCTCTACGACGACCGCGACGAGCGCCCGGGCGCCAAATTCGCCACCGCCGACCTGATCGGCCTGCCCTGGCAGGTGATCGTCGGGCCGAAGGGGCTGGCCGAGGGGCAGGTCGAGCTGAAGCGGCGCGCCACGGGCGAGCGCGAGACCGTGGCGCCCGACGCGCTCGCCGCGCGGCTGCGCCGGGGCGCGGCCGGTTGATGGCGCCGGCGGCGCGGTCCCGGCGCCGGAGCGCGGGGCGGCCATGCTGACGGTGCTGGAGCGCCTGCGGCGCCGGCTGCCGATCCTCGGCGGGGCCGGCGCCGGCACCCCGCCCTTCGCGCCCTTCGAGTGGGTGATCGCCGGCCGCTACCTGCGCACCCGGCGCAAGGAGGGGTTCGTCTCGGCCATCGCCCTGTTCTCGTTCCTCGGCATCATGCTGGGCGTCGCCACGCTGATCATCGTCCTCTCGGTGATGAGCGGCTTCCGCAAGGAGCTGCTGTCGAAGATCGTCGGCATCAACGGGCACGTCTTCGTGGCGCCGATCGACAAGCCGCTCACCGACTACGCCGACCTGTCGGAGCGGCTCTCGAAGGTGGCGGGCGTCACCCTCGCCCTGCCGATGGTCGAGGGCCAGGCCTTCGCCTCCTCGGCCTATGGCGGCTCGGGGGTGCTGGTGCGCGGCGTGCGGGCCTCGGACCTCGCGCAGATCAGGGCCGTGTCGGGCAACCTGCGCGGCGGCACCCTCGAGAATTTCGACGCCGCCGGCGGCGTCGCGATCGGCCGGCGCCTCGCCGACGCGCTCGGTCTCCAGGTCGGCGACACGATCACGCTGGCGACGCCGAAGGGGGCGACCACGCCCTTCGGGACCGCGCCGCGCATCAAGGGCTACGCCGTCTCGGCGATCTTCGAGGTCGGCATGTCGGAATTCGACGCGACCTTCGTGTACATGCCGCTCACCGAGGCGCAGGCCTTCTTCAATCGGGACGGCGACGTGACGGTGATCGAGGTCTTCCTCGACAACGCCGACGCGGTCGGCGAGGTGCGCTCGGCCCTCGACCTCGCCGCCGAGCGCCCGGTCGTGCTCACTGATTGGCGCCAGCGCAACCGCACCTTCTTCTCGGCGCTCGAAGTCGAGCGCAACGTGATGTTCATCATCCTCACCCTGATCGTGCTGGTGGCGGCGCTCAACATCGTGTCGAGCCTGATCATGCTGGTGAAGGACAAGTCGAGCGACATCGCGATCCTGCGCACCATGGGGGCGACGCGGGGCACGATCATGCGGGTGTTCCTGATCACCGGCGCCTCGATCGGGGTGCTCGGCACGCTGGTAGGCTGCCTGCTCGGCCTCGTCTTCGCGGCCAACATCACGGCGATCCAGCGCACGCTGCTGCCGGGGGTCTGGGACCCGACCGTGCGCTTCCTCTCGGAGATCCCCTCGGAGATCAACCCGAGCGAGGTGGCGGCGGTGGTGCTGATGTCGCTGGTCCTGTCGCTCCTCGCCACGCTCTATCCGTCTTGGCGGGCCGCGCGGCTCGACCCCGTCCAGGCGCTGCGCTACGGCTGAGGCGCGGCGGCCGCGCCTGGCCGCCTGAGGTGTTCGCGTTGATGCTGTCCGTGCCCGCTGCCCGTTCCGTTCCGCCCGCGCGCCGCGCGCCGCCCTGCGGGGCCTGATCCATCATGGACGAGTCCCACGCCCCGCAGCCGGTCCCGGCGCTGTTCCTGTCGCGGGTCGAGCGCCGCTACGCGCAGGCCGAGGGCAGCCTCGCCATCCTGCGCGGCGCCGACCTGGCGATCTGGCCGGGCGAGATCGTCGCGCTGGTGGCGCCCTCGGGCACCGGCAAGTCGACGCTGCTGCACGTCGCCGGCCTGCTGGAGCGGCCGGACGGCGGCGAGGTCTATATCGGCGGCCAGCCGAGCGCCCGCATGGACGACGCCGCCCGCACCCGGATGCGGCGCGAGGAGATGGGCTTCGTCTACCAGGCCCACCACCTGCTGCCGGAATTCTCGGCGCTGGAGAACGTGGTGCTGCCCCAGCTCATCCGCGGCCTGAGCGCCCGGGAGGCGCGCTCGCGGGCGGCCGAGCTGCTCTCCTTCCTGGGGCTGAAGCACCGGCTCGATCACCGGCCCGCGGAATTGTCCGGGGGCGAGCAGCAGCGGGTGGCGATCGCCCGCGCGGTGGCGAACGGCCCGCGCCTGCTGCTGGCCGACGAGCCGACCGGCAACCTCGATCCGCAGACGGCGGCCCACGTCTTCGCGGTGCTGGTCTCGCTGGTGCGCGCCTCGGGCGTCGCGGCGCTGATCGCGACCCACAATTTCGACCTCGCGGCCCGGATGGACCGGCGCGTCACGATCCAGGACGGCCTCGTCGTGCAGGCGGAGTGATCCGGAATCCGACGGATCGCTCCGCGAGGCGGATGTCGGCTGCGCTCAAGCCCCGCCGGGGCGGGCCCGCTACCGGAACGTCTTGCGCGGGTCGAACGCGTCGCGCACGGCCTCGCCGGCGAAGATCAGCAGGCTCAGCATCAGGGCGATCACCGCGAAGCCGGTGAGCCCGAGCCAGGGCGCCTGCAGGTTCGCCTTGCCCTGGGCCAGCAATTCGCCCAGCGACGGCGAGCCCGGCGGCAGGCCGAAGCCCAGGAAATCCAGGGAGGTGAGCGTGGAGATCGAGCCGTTCAGCACGAAGGGCAGGAAGGTCAGCGTCGCCACCATGGCGTTCGGCAGCAGGTGCCGGAACATGATGCGGGCATTGGACAGGCCGAGCGCCCGCGCCGCCCGCACGTACTCGAAGTTGCGCGCCCGCAGGAACTCCGCCCGCACCACCCCGACCAGCGAGACCCAGGAGAACAGCAGCAGGATCCCGAGCAGCACGAAGAAGCTCGGCGTGATGATCGACGAGATGATGATCAGCAGGTAGAGCGACGGGATCGCCGTCCAGATCTCGATCACGCGCTGGAACACGAGGTCGATCCAGCCGCCGAAATAGCCCTGCACCGCGCCGGCGAGCACGCCGACGACCGAGGAGATGATCGACAGGACGAGCCCGAACAGGACCGAGATGCGGAAACCGTAGATCAGGCGGGCGACGACGTCGCGGCCCTGGTCGTCGGTCCCGAGCCAGTTCCACTCGAGGTCCCGGCAGCCCTGCCCGCCGGCCTTCTCGGCGACGGTCCGGCACTGCGCGTCGGTGAGGAGCCAGGTCGGCGGGGCCGGGGCCGGGACCGGCAGGTCGAGGTTGTGGGTGTCGTAGGAGAAGCGGACCGCCGGCCACAGGGCCCAGCCGTTCTCGGCGATCTCCTTGCGGATCACCGGGTCGCGGTAGTCGGTGCGGGCCAGGAACCCGCCGAACTTCTCCTCCGGGTAATCGACGAAGATCGGCGTCAGCAGCTCGCCCTTGTAGAAGATCAGGATCGGCTTGTCGTTGGCGATGAAATCCGCGAACAGGCTGACGACGAACAGCACGCAGAAGATCGCGAACGACCAGGAGCCGCGCCGGTTCGCGCGGAAATTGGCGAGCCGGCGCTGGTTCAGGGGCGAGAGCCGCCGCGTGCCGGTCTCCGGCAGCAGCGGCAGCGGCAGCGGCGCCGCCGCCGGGGAGGCGAGGGGCACCGCGTCGCGTTCGGCCGGGCGGGGACGCTCGTTCATGCCGGCTTCCCCGCGCGGGTCAGTCGAGGCGCGTCGCCGTGCCCTCGATCGTGGACGGGCGCAGGCCGCCGGACCGCTCCAGGTGGCGGCGCAGCAGGCGCACGTTGCGGATATTGGCCTTGAAGGCCGCGTCGAAGAGGTCGCCGACCAGCGGCACCAC
Organism: Methylobacterium sp. 4-46; assembly: GCF_000019365.1. Lineage (GTDB taxonomy): Bacteria > Pseudomonadota > Alphaproteobacteria > Rhizobiales > Beijerinckiaceae > Methylobacterium. The sequence continues at coordinate 4,861,108 of NC_010511.1, forward strand.
GCCGACCACCCCGTCGAAGGCCACGTTCGCGGCCATCCGGGCGATCAGCCAGCGCGGCACGCCCAGGCGGCGCGCCTCCCAGATGATGTAGGAGGAGATCGCCGTGGTGATCGCGTCGCCGACCACCGGCACGAGGCCGATCAGCGCGTCGACGCCGACCCGCCGGTTGATCCCCGGGATCAGGAAGGCCGAGTCGAGGAGGTGCGCCAGCACTTCCAGCCGCGCCAGCACCTGCTCGGCATCGACGGCCTGGGCGCGGGCGGGCCGGAACGGGGGGAATTGCGCGGAGAAGCGACCGCCGGCCGTCTGCGTGAAGTCCATCGCGGGGCTCCGAGGCGAGTGCGGGATGTTCATGATCCCGCATGTGGCCCCGGCCCCGCGGCGGAACAAGGAGGGCCCGCATCAGGCGGCCCCGCGCAGCCCGGCGAGGCGCTCCAGGGCGGCGTCGAGCGTGTCGTCCCGCTTGGCGAAGCAGAACCGCACCACGTGGCGCACCGGGTCCTCGGCGTAGAAGGCGCTCACCGGGATCGCCGCGACCCCGTGCCGCCGCACCAGCCGCTCGCAGAAGGCGACGTCGTCGCTCTCCCCGAGCGGCGCGATGTCGATGTTCAGGAAGTAGGTGCCCGCCGCCGGCAGCACGGTGAAGCCGAGGTCGCGCAGCCCCGCCGCGAAGCGGTCCCGCGAGCGGGCGAGCCCCGCCCGCATCCCCTCGAAATAGGCCTCGTCCTTGCCGAGCCCGTAGGCCACCGCCTCCTGGAGGTTCGGCGGCGTGGTGAAGGTGAGGAACTGGTGCGCCTTGGCGAGCACGCGCATCAGCGGCGGGGCGGCCAGGACGAAGCCGACCTTCCAGCCGGTGAGCGAGAAGATCTTGCCCGCCGAGCCGATCTTCACCGTGCGCTCGCGCATGCCCGGCAGCGCCATCAGCGGGCGGTGGCGGCGCCCGTCGAACACCACGTGCTCCCAGACCTCGTCGCAGAGGGCCACCGCGTCGTGGCGCCGGCAGAAGGAGGCGAGGAGCGCGAGATCCGCCTCGCCGAAGATCGTCGCGGTCGGGTTGAGCGGGTTGTTGAGCAGCACCACCCGGGTGCGCGGCGAGAAGGCGGCGGCGAGCGCCGCCTCGTCCAGTGAGAAGTGCGGCGGCGTCAGCCGCACGATGCGTGGCACGCCGCCCGCCCGCCGCACCAGCGGCAGGTAGGCGTCGTACATCGGCGCGAACAGCACGACCTCGTCGCCGGGCTCGATCAGCGCCATCAGCGCGCCCGCCAGCGCCTCGGTGGCGCCGGAAGTGATCATCACCTCGCCGGCCGGATCGACGCTCAGCCCCTGCCAGCGGGCGTAATGCGCCGCCACCGCCTCGCGCAGCCCCGGCAGGCCCATCATCGGCGGGTACTGGTTCCAGCCCGAGACCACCGCCTCGGCGGCGCGGCGCCGGACGTCCTCCGGCCCCGGATCGTCGGGGAAGCCCTGGCCGAGATTGACCGCCCCCGTCTCGCGGGCGAGCGCGGACATGACCTCGAACACCGTGGTCGGCAGGTCGGCGAAGATCGGATTCATGCCCGGAGAATCGGTGCCATCGCGCGAGCGGGGAAAGGTAGGATCTCGCTAGCACGCGCGTGCCGCGTGCGAAACCGCACATCGGCCGCACCCTGTGAACTGACGAAAGTTGACAATCATCACCCGTCCGATAGGGTGTGGACATGCGGCCGGGCTGGCCGCGGTTGCAGCACCGGGCTCCGCCCCCTCGCCCGGTGCAGCGACCTTCGGCCGGCCCGGCCGTACCTTTTTCGGCCTGCCCGCTTGCGGCGCGCGCCGGGCTTGGGCATCACGGCCCGCCGAACTCCGCGCCGAGCCCCGCACCGCATCCGCCCGATGTCCGTCCGTACCTGCCTCCTCCTCGGCTGCCTCGCGGCGCTGCTCGGCCTCGGCCTGCGGCTCGGCCTGCCGGTGCGCCCGGTCGACGAGGCCTACCGGGCGACCGTGCGCGACGTCCTGGCGCAGCGCCGCCTCGTCGTCGAGCAGGGCCTGCGCTGAGCCGCGCGGGCGGTCCCGCGCGCCGGCCCGAGGGGCCGCGTTCAGCAATCATGGCGCAACATCGCGGCCGTACTGGCGTCTCATTGCCGTGGCGGATGACCAGGGTGATGGCGTGACGCAGCGGCGGGGTGCGGGCGGCGCCCTATACCGCCGGGACGGGACAGATCACGGGGGCGACGGGCGGGGGTGCCGTCCGGTGGGTTGAGAGGCAGCGGGTCGACGCCATGAACGAATTGTCTCCCATCCGCACCGACGACGCCGTCGAGGCGGGGTCGCGGCGGCGTCGGCGCTGGCCCTTCTGGCTCCTGGTGCTGCTCGCCCTCGCGGGGGGCGGGGTCTGGGCCTTCCGCGACTCCCTGCCGAACGGGTTCCAGTTCCAGGTGAAGCAGGCGGCCAAGCCCGAGATGGGCCGACGCGGCGGCCGGCGCTTCGCGGGCGGGGACGGGCCCCAGGCGGTCGGCGTCGCCACCGTGGTCACCGGCGAGATGCCGGTGGTGCTCTCCGGCCTCGGCACGGTGACGCCGCTCGCCACCGTCACGGTGCGCTCCCAGGTCAGCGGCTACCTCACCAGGATCGGCTTCCGCGAGGGGCAGCACGTCAGGGAAGGCGATTTCCTGGCCCAGATCGACGTGCGGCCCTACGAGGCGCTGCTCGCCCAGTACCAGGGTCAGCTCCAGCGCGACCAGGCGCTGCTGCAGAACGCGCGCCTCGACCTCACCCGCTACCAGACCCTGAACCGCCAGGATTCGATCTCCAAGCAGAACGTCGACACCCAGGCCGCCACGGTGAAGCAGTACGAGGGCGTCGTGGCCTCGGACCAGGCGCAGATCGACCAGCAGAAGCTGAACATCCAGTACGGGCGCATCACCGCGCCGGTCGACGGCCGGGTCGGCCTGCGGCAGATCGACCAGGGCAACTACGTCACGGCGGCCTCGACCAGCATCGTGGTGGTGACTCAGCTGCAGCCCATCTCGGTGCTGTTCACCCTGCCGGAGGACGTGCTGGCCCGGGTGATGGCCCGCCTGCGCGGCGGCGCGAAGTTGCCGGTGCGCATCTTCGACCGCAGCGACACGGCGGAGATCGCCAGCGGCATGCTCGACACGGTCGACAACCAGATCGACGTGACCACCGGCACCGTCAAGCTGCGGGCGCTGTTCCCGAACGCGGACGACCGGCTGTTCCCGAACCAGTTCGTGAACGCCAAGCTCCTGGTCGACACGGTGCGGGACGCGCCGGTGATCCCGGCGGCGGCGGTGCTGCGGGGCACGCCCGGCACCTTCGTGTACCTGCTCGGCGAGGACGGCAAGGTCTCGGTGCGGCCGATCACGGTCGGCGAGACGGACGGCAATCGGACCGTGGTGACGTCCGGGCTGAAGCCCGGCGACCAAGTGGTGGTCGACGGGACGGACCGCCTGCGCGACGGGGCCGAGGTGAAGGTGGCGGCGCGCGCCGCGCCCGAGGCGAGGGCGGGCGGGGCGGAGCCGGCGGCCAGGCCGGCCGCGGAGCCGGCCGCGGGCGAGGCGCGCCCCCGCGCCGAGGCCGAGGCGCCGCCGGCCGAGGGCGAGCGCCCGCACCGGCGGCGGCGGCCGCCGACGCCGTGAGGCGCGCCGCGTGAACCCCTCCCGCCTCTTCATCCTGCGCCCGGTCGCCACCACGCTCCTGATGCTGGCGATCCTGCTCACCGGGCTCCTGTCCTACCTGAACCTGCCGCTCTCGGCCCTGCCCTCCGTCGATTACCCGACGATCCAGGTCCAGACCTTCTACCCGGGCGCCAGCCCCGAGGTGATGACCTCGGCCGTGACCGCCCCGCTCGAGCGGCAGTTCGGGCAGCTTGCCAACCTCAACCAGATGACCTCGCAATCCTCCGCGGGCGCCTCGGTCATCACGCTCCAGTTCAACCTCGACCTCTCTCTCGACATCGCCACCCAGGAGGTGCAGGCCGCGATCAACGCGGCCGGCAACCTGCTGCCGAGCGACCTGCCGGCCCCGCCCGTCTACGCCAAGGTGAACCCGGCCGACGCGCCGATCCTCACCCTCGCGCTCACCTCCAAGACCCTCGCGCTCACCCAGGTTCGCGACCTCGCCGAGACGCGCCTCGCCCAGAAGATCTCGCAGGTGGCCGGGGTCGGGCTCGTCACCATGGCGGGCGGGCAGCGCCCCGCCGTGCGGGTGCGCTTCAATTCCCGGGCGCTCGCCGCCTACGGCCTCAACATCGACGACCTGCGCACCACGATCGCCAACCTGAACGTCAACACGCCCAAGGGCACGATCGACGGGCCGGCCCAGTCCTTCGCCATCAACGCCAACGACCAGATCCGCGACCCCGCCGTCTACCGGGACGCGATCATCGCCTACCGCAACGGCGCCCCCGTGACGCTCTCGGCCGTCGCCGACGTGGTCGAGGGGCCGGAGAACACCAAGCTCGGCGCCTGGATGGACACGACCCCCGCCATCATCCTCAACATCCAGCGCCAGCCCGGGGCCAACGTCATCGCGGTGGTGGACCGCATCAAGGCGCTGCTGCCGCAGCTCCAGGCGACCCTGCCGGCCGCGATCCAGGTCACCCCGCTCACCGACCGCACGGTGACGATCCGCGCCTCCGTGCACGACGTGCAGATGGAGCTGCTGCTCGCCATCGCGCTCGTCGTGCTGGTGATCTTCCTGTTCCTGCGCTCGCTGCCCGCGACCCTGATCCCGAGCCTGTCGGTCCCGCTCTCCCTGGTCGGGGCGCTCGCGGTCATGGACCTGTGGGGCTTCTCCCTCGACAACCTCTCGCTGATGGCCCTCACCATCGCCACCGGCTTCGTGGTCGACGACGCCATCGTGGTGATCGAGAACATCGCCCGCCACGTGGAGGAGGGCGCCTCGCCCTTCGAGGCGGCCCTCAAGGGCTCGGAGGAGATCGGGTTCACCATCATCTCGCTGACCGTGTCGCTGCTCGCGGTGCTGATCCCGCTCCTGTTCATGGGCGAGGTGGTGGGGCGGCTCTTCCACGAATTCGCGATCACGCTCGCGGCGACCATCGTCATCTCGGGCATCGTCTCGCTCACCCTGGTGCCGATGCTCTGCGCCCGGCTGCTGCGCCACGCGCCGCCGCGGGCGCGGCGCGAGGGCCGCCTCGCGCGGGCCGGGCGCTGGACCATGGAGGCGGGGATCGGCCTCTACGGGCGCACCCTGCGCGGCGTGCTGAACCACCAGGGGCTCACCCTCGTGGTGGCGCTCGGCACCCTCATCCTCACTTTCCACCTCTACGTCGTCATCCCGAAGGGCTTCTTCCCGGTCCAGGATACGGGCCTGATCCAGGGCATCTCGCAGGCCGACCAGACCGTGTCCTTCGCGGCCATGGCCGAGCGCCAGCAGCGCCTCGCCGAGGCGATCCTGAAGGATCCGGACGTGGTCAGCGTCTCGTCCTTCATCGGGGTCGACGGCCAGAACGTGACCCTCAATTCGGGCCGCTTCCTCATCAACCTGCGCCCCCGCGAGGCGCGGGCGGAGCACGCGGGCGCCATCATCCGGCGGATCGCGGCGCGCACCGCCGAGGTTCCGGGCACCACCCTCTACATGCAGCCGGTGCAGGACCTCACCATCGACACGGCGGTGAGCCCCACCCAGTACCAGTTCATCCTGGAGAATCCGGACCTCAACGCCTTCGAGGCCTGGGTGCCGCGCTTCGTCGAGCGGCTGCGGCGCATCCCGGACCTCGCCGACGTGGCGAGCGACCGGCAGGCGAACGGGCTCGCCGCCCACATCACCATCGACCGCGCCACCGCGGGCCGCTACGGCATCACGCCGGCCTCGGTCGACAACGCCCTCTACGACGCCTTCGGGCAGCGCATCATCTCGACCATCTTCACCCAGTCGAACCAGTACCGGGTGATCCTCGAGGCCGATCCCGACCTGCACCGCACGCTCGCCTCCCTCAACCGGATCTACCTGCCCTCCTCGACGGCGCAGAACGGTCAGGTGCCGCTCTCGGCGATCGCGACCGTGACCGAGAAGCGGGCCCCGCTGCTGATCAGCCATCTCGGCCAGTTCCCGGCGACCACGATCTCGTTCAACCTCGCCCCCGGCGCCTCGCTCGGCCCGGCCGTGGCGGCGATCGAGGCGGCGCGGGCCGAGATCGGCCTGCCGGACAGCTTCCAGCTGGTCTTCCAGGGCTCGGCGCTGGCCTTCCAGTCCTCGCTCAAGAACACGCTGTTCCTGGTGCTCGCCGCCATCGTCACGGTCTACATCGTGCTCGGCGTGCTCTACGAGAGCTTCATCCACCCGATCACCATCCTGTCGACCCTGCCCTCGGCCGGGATCGGGGCGCTCGCCGGGCTGATGCTGTTCGGGCTCGACCTCGACATCATCGGCATCATCGGCATCGTGCTGTTGATCGGCATCGTGAAGAAGAACGCCATCATGATGATCGACTTCGCGCTCCAGGCGGAGCGCGAGGAGGGGAAGAGCCCGCGCGACGCGATCTACGAGGCCTGCCTGCTGCGCTTCCGGCCGATCATGATGACCACCTTCGCGGCCCTGTTCGCGGCGGTGCCGATGATCTTCGGCAGCGGCACGGGGGCGGAGCTGCGCCAGCCCCTGGGCATCTCGATCGCGGGCGGGCTGATCGTGAGCCAGGTGCTCACGCTCTACACCACGCCGGTGATCTACCTCGCCTTCGACCGCCTCGCCCGCCGCCTGGGCGGCCGGCGCCGGGGCGGGCTCGCCCCGGGCGGGGCGGTGCCGTGACGGCGCGCCGCGCCCTCGCGGCCGCCCTTCGGGCGGCCATTGTCCGGGCGGCAAGCTCTCGGGCTTCAAGCTCCCGGGCGTCCCGCCCGTCGGCGGGACGGCTCCGGCGCGGCGCGGGTCGGCGCGCGACGGGGAGCGGCGCCCCGTGAACCTGTCCCGCCCCTTCATCCTGCGCCCGGTCGCGACGACGCTGCTCAGCATCGGCGTGCTGCTCGCCGGGCTGTTCGCCTTCCTGCGCCTGCCGGTGGCGCCGCTGCCGCAGGTCGATTTCCCGACCATCCTGGTCCAGGCGCAGATGGCCGGCGCCAGCCCGGAGACCATGGCGGCGACCGTCGCGGCCCCCCTGGAGCGCCGCCTCGGCCAGATCGCCGACGTCGACCAGATGACCTCGACGAGCTCGACCGGGCAGACCCGGATCGTGCTCCAGTTCTCCCTCGACCGCGACATCAACGGGGCCGCCCGCGACGTCCAGGCGGCGATCAACGCGGCCCGGGCCGACCTGCCGACGGCGCTCCGCCAGAACCCGACCTACCGCAAGTTCAACCCCGCCGACGCGCCGATCCTGATCGTCGGCCTCACCTCGAAGACCCTGAACCCGTCCAGCCTCTACGACAGCGCCGCCACGGTGGTGCAGCAGAAGCTGTCCCAGCTCGAGGGGATCGGCAATGTCGACGCGAGCGGCTCCTCGCTGCCCGCGGTGCGGGTGGAACTCGAGCCGGGCGCGCTCTTCCACTACGGAATCGGGCTCGAGGGCATCCGGGCCGCGATCGCGAGCGCCAACGCCAACTCGCCGAAGGGCGCGATCGAGACCGTCACCCGCCGCTACCAGCTCTACGCCAACGACCAGGGCCGGGTCGCGGCCGATTACCAGGACATCGTCGTCGCCTACCGCAACGGCGCGGCCGTGCGCCTGCGCGACGTGGGCGAGGTCGTCGACGGGGTCGAGGACCGGCGCAACCTCGGCCTCGTCAACGGCCGGCCCGGCGTGCTGCTCATCGTCTACAAGCAGCCGGGCGGCAACGTCGTCGAGACGGTCGACCGGCTCAAGGCGGCGCTGCCGCAGATCAAGGCGGCGCTGCCGGGCGACATCGACCTCGTCGTCACCGGGGACCGCAGCCTCACCATCCGGGCCTCCCTGCGCGAGGCCGAGCGCACCCTGATGATCTCGGTCGGGCTCGTGATCCTGGTGGTGTTCGTGTTCCTGCGCTCCGCCCGCGCGACCCTGATCCCGGCCGTCGCCGTGCCGGTCTCCCTCGTCGGCACCTTCGCGGCGATGTACCTGTGCAACTACAGCCTCGACAACATCTCGCTGATGGCGCTGATCATCGCGGCCGGCTTCGTGGTCGACGACGCCATCGTGGTGCTGGAGAACATCCAGCGCCACATCGAGGAGGGCAGGCCGCGGCTGGAGGCGGCCCTGCTCGGCGCCCGGGAGGTCGGCTTCACGGTCCTGTCGATGAGCCTGTCGCTCGTCGCGGTCTTCATGCCGATCCTGCTGATGGGCGGGCTGATCGGCCGCTTCTTCCAGGAATTCGCCGTGGTCCTGTCCCTGGCGATCCTGATCTCCCTCGTCCTGTCGCTCACCACGACGCCGATGATGTGCGCCCGGCTCCTGCGCCCGGAGCCGCACGGGCGGCGCCCGAACCTCCTGGCGCGGGGGCTGGAGGCCGGGTTCGACTGGGTCTTGCGCGGCTACGGGCGCAGCCTCGGCTTCGCCCTGCGCCACGGCGCCCTCGTCATGCTGGTCATGGTCGGGGCGATCGCGCTCAATGTCTGGCTGTTCGTGATCGTGCCGAAAGGCTTCTTCCCGCAGCAGGATGCGGGCCAGATGATCGGCGGCATCCAGGCCGACCAGCGCATCTCCTTCCAGGCGATGAGCGCCAAGCTCAAGCAGGCGACCGACATCGTGCAGGCCGATCCGGCGGTGGAGAGCGTCGTCGGCTTCACCGGCGGGCGCGGCACCAACTCGGCCAACGTCTTCGTCGGGCTGAAGCCCCTCGGCACCCGCGACCCGATCGCCCAGGTCATGGGGCGCCTGCGCCCCAAGCTCGCCGCCATCCCGGGCGCCCGGCTCTACCTGTTCCCGCGCCAGGACTTCATGGTCGGCGGCCGGCAATCCTTCTCGCAGTTCCAGTACACCCTGCAGGGCGATGCCGGCGAGGAGCTCTACGCCTGGGCCCCGAAGCTGGTCGAATTGCTGCAGAAGGACCCGATCTTCACGGACGTCACCTCCGACCAGCAGCAGGGCGGGCTGGAGAGCCGGCTCGTCGTCGACCGGGCGACCGCCTACCGCTACGGCCTGACGCCCGACCTGATCGACAACACCCTCTACGACGCGTTCGGCCAGCGCCAGGTCTCGACCATCTACAACGCGCTCAACCAGTACCGGGTGGTGATGGAGATCGCGCCCCGCTACCTCGGCAACCCGGAGACGCTGAAGCAGATCTACGTCTCGACCTCGGGCGCGCGGGCGCGGGGCTCGGCCTCGACCAACGCCGTGGCCGGCACCGTGCAGAGCGCCCAGATCGCCGCGGGCGACGCGAGCGCCGCCGCCGCCGCGGTCGCGACCGACTCGGCCCGCAACGCCGCCACCAACGCCATCGCGGGCAAGGCCGGCGCCTCCTCGGCCGCCGCCGTGAGCAGCGCCAAGGAGACGATGGTGCCGCTCTCGGCCTTCTCGCGCTTCGAGAGCGGCACCGCCCCGGTCCAGGTCAGCCACCAGGGCCTGTTCGTGGCGACCACGCTCTCGTTCAACCTCGCGCCAGGCAGGACGCTCGGCGACGCGACGGCGGCGATCGAGGCGCACATGCGCGCGCTGCGCATGCCGGCGACCATCCACGGCGAGTTCGCGGGCGCGGCCAAGAGCTTCCAGGCCTCCTCGTCGCGCCAGCCGCTGCTGATCCTGGCGGCCCTGCTCACCGTCTACGCGGTGCTCGGCATCCTCTACGAGAGCTTCGTCCACCCGATCACCATCCTGTCGACCCTGCCCTCGGCCGGGATCGGGGCGATTCTCGCCCTGATGCTGACGGGGGAGGAGTTCGGGGTGATCGCCCTGATCGCGATCTTCCTGCTGATCGGCATCGTCAAGAAGAACGCCATCATGATGATCGACTTCGCCCTCGACGCGCAGCGCTCCCGCGGCGTCGATCCGCGCGAGGCGATCACCCAGGCCTGCCTCTTGCGCTTCCGTCCGATCCTGATGACAACGCTCGCGGCGCTGCTCGGCGCGCTGCCGTTGATCCTCGACGGCGGCGAGGGCTCCGAACTGCGCCGTCCGCTCGGCATCGCCATCGTGGGCGGCCTCATCGTGAGCCAGGTCCTGACCCTCTACACGACCCCCGTCGTCTACCTCGTCCTCGACCGGCTGCGGCTGCGCGTGACGCGCCGCCCCTCCGGCCCGACGCCGCTGCCCGCGCCGGCCGAATGAGCGCCCTGCCCGCACGAATCGGGGCGGCGATCCTGCCGCCGCTGCTGCTCGGCGGCTGCCTCGTCGGGCCCGACTACGCGCGCCCGTCGGTCGAGACGCCGCTCGCCTACAAGGAGGGCGGGGCGCCCGCCACCGCCATGCCGGGCCGCCACTGGCGCCCGGCCCGGCCCCGCGACGAGGCGGATCGCGGCGATTGGTGGCGCGTCTACCGCGACCCGGCCCTCGACCGGATGATCCGCCTCATCGACGTTGACAACCAGTCGCTCCGCAACGCGGTCGCCGCCTACCGGCAGGCCCGGGCGCTGGTCCAGGAGGCGCGGGCGCAGCTCTTCCCCACCGTGCTCGGCGCACCCGGCATCAGCCGGTCGCGCAGCGCCGGGATCGAGCGCACGACCCTGACGCTGCAGGGCTCGGCGAGCTGGGAGCTCGACCTGTTCGGGCGCGTGCGGCGCCAGATCGAGAGCGACGTCGCCGCCGCCCAGGCGAGCGCCGCCGACATCGCCGCGGTGCGCCTCGCCACCCAGGCGGAACTCGCCAGCACCTATTTCCAGCTGCGCTACCAGGAATCGCTGCAGCGGCTCCTCGACCAGACGGTGCAGGCCTACCAGCGCTCGCTCGCCATCGCCGAGAACCAGTACGCCGCCGGAGTGGCGGCCCGCTCCGACGTGATCACCGCCCAGACGCAGCTCCAGACCACCCAGGCCCAGGCCATCGCGGTCGGGTTGCAGCGGGCGATCTTCGAGCACGCCATCGCGACGCTGATCGGCAGGCCGCCCTCCGAGGTGTCGCTGGCGCGGGCTCGCCTCGCCGCGGCGCCGCCGAGCGTGCCGGTGAGCCTGCCCTCCGACCTCCTGGAGCGGCGCCCGGACGTCGCCGCGGCCGAGCGCGCGGTGCAGAGGCAGAGCGAGCAGATCGGCGTCGCCGTGGCGGCCTTCTACCCGACCGTCACGCTCTCGGCCAATGGCGGCATCGCGGGGGACCCGGCCCGCAACTTCTTCTCGGCCGCCAACACCTTCTGGTCGGTGGCGGCGAACGGCTCGCAGGTGCTGTTCGACGGCGGCGCCCGCGGCGCCGCCCTGCAGGCGGCCCGGGCCGCCTACGACGCCAACGTCGCGACCTACCGGCAGACCGTGCTCACCGCCTTCCAGGAGGTCGAGAACGGCCTGTCCGGCCAGCGCATCCTGGCCCGCCAGGCCGCCGCCCAGAACGTCGCCGTGGAGAGTTCCCGCCGGGCGGTCGAGATCGCCCTCAACGAGTACCGGGCCGGCACCCAGAACTACACGACGGTGGTGACCGCGCAGGCCCTGGCGCTCAGCAACGAGGTCACGGCGCTGCAGATCCTGCTCAACCGTTTCACCAACTCGGTCTCGCTGATCCGGGCGCTCGGCGGCGGCTGGGACATCCGGGCGCTCCCGAGCGGCGACGAGCTGAAGGGCTTCCGCACGCTGCCGATCGATACCGGGCAGGCGCTGCGCCCCGACGAGTAGCGCTTCCTCATCCCGGCCATCAGGGCCGATGACCGTTGCCGTCACTCGACCAGCCGCACGTCCCGGTCGACCTTGTTCGTGGTCGTGCAGGTCACGGAGTAGACGAAATCCTGGTAGTTGAAATCGCCGCCATCCTCCCAGTACTGCGTCGAGCCGCCGGGGTCGTAGCATTTGCCCTGGATCCTGATCCACTGGGACGAATTCGAACTGTCTGAGTAGTAGACGGACGGGTTGACGTGCAGGCCGCGATAGCTCGGGTCCTTGTAGACGACCATCTTGAAGCCGTACGTCTTGTAGTTGCTGACCGGCTGAGTGAAGGTCTGTGGAGGCGGCGGATTGTAGGATTTTGTGGCGGTTCCCCCGGCAGGATAGTTGTAATCATATTGCAGGACTAGGCTCTCGCTGAGGAGATTGCCGTTGCCGTCGCGCGTGAAGAAGTAGATGTCCTTGTCGAATGCGCCCTGCGCCGACAGAACCTTGAAGGTGATGGTGGAGATCTTGAGGGTCGTGGTTCCCTTCGCGGTGGATCTGAACGAGAGGTCGAGCGACCGCACTCCGATGATCGAGACGACGGTGGTCCTCATCGTGGCGGTCGCCTCGGCGGTGACAGTCCCGTCGGGATTCTGGGTGAAGGTCAGGCGCGTGATCGTCAGCGGGTCGCTTCCGGGCGCGGCGCCGTCGAGCGCGTAGGCGAAGCTGGCGCTGGTCTTGAAGGCTTGGCGGCCGAAATCCGCGTCGAAGCTGGTGTTGCCGACCACCGCCATGACCGCGCCGTCGAGGGCGGCCTGGACCTTGCCGCGGTAGGCCAGGGCCCTCTGCAGATCGATGCCGCACCCGATCGCCAGCAGCACGGCCGGCATCATCCCGGCGAACATGATCCCGATCGTGCCTCGCGCATCGCTGCGCCAGCCGGGCACGGCGCGTCGGACACGCACGGGGGACACCTCGATCATGCCGAATTCCTCACGTCAGACGCAGAGTTCGTGGTCGCACACGGCCTCGTTGCGCCCCGAGAATGAGATTAAAAGCTTGATCGATCCTTGATGGGCTGTCAGAGTCTCCGCCTTATCGGGAGTTTGATGCCGTCCTTATCGGCGAGTACAAGCAGAATGACCGCGGATAAAGCGGTGGTGCGTCGGCGGTCGAACCGAAGTCTAAGAGACTATATCGTAGACTTTGCGTCATCGATCGGCCGTTCGGATGGTCGACGCGATCACGGAGGGACGGCGCGGCGGCCGCGGGCGCGACGGGATCGCAGCGGGCCTCAATCGGGGAGGCGTGCCCAGCGATCGGATCGCGTCCGCCCGCGCGCAGCGGCCGACGAGGGGCCGTGCGCTCCCGTCGGGCCGGGCGTGCGATGCCGTTGTCCGGCGATCCGTTCGGCCCCTTGGTGGCACCCACCCCTCCCTCGTGCCGAGAGGGCGTGAGGACCATTACCGTGCGGCCTCACGATCCTGGGCTTCGCTCAGGCGCCGGCGGGCTCGTGATCCGATGGGTCCCTTGCGGATGGCGGATGTGGGCTCCGGGCAAGGGCCGCGCGGGCGCGTGATCCGGGATCCGCTTCGATCGACCGGATCCCGGATCAGCCCTCGTCCAGTTCCAGCACCGCGAGGTCGTCGTGGTGGAGCAGGAGCACGTCGGTCGCCGCGGCGAGCTTGCGGGCGGCCGGGGTGAAGCCCGCATTCGAGACCACCGCCGCCCAGTCGGCGCTCCAGTAGCTGCGCGCCGCCACCACCTCCTGCACGGCGGCGTTGCCGACCGGCTTCGTGTAGCGCTTGCACTGCAGGACGAGGCGCACGCCGCGCTGCTCGGCGATCACGTCGGCGCCCTGGTCGCCCGAGGCGCGCGTCGCGCGCGCGGCCCAACCGGCGCGCTCCAGCAGCGCGGCGCAGTAGCGCTCGTAGGCGATCCCGTCGTCGGGCAGCTCCTCCTCGGGCCCGGCCGGCGCCAGCGAGGCCGCCTCCACGATCGCCACGAGGTCGGCGCGGCGCTCGGGGATCAGGTCGGCGTAGCCCTCCGCCTCCAGCCGCGGCACCAGGGTGCGGGCGATGTAGTAGGCGCGCTCGCGCTCCCACCCGTCGAGGATCAGGTTGTCGTAGGCGTCGAGGTAGCTCTCCTGGCGGCGGCGGAGGGCGAGCACCTCCCGGTGCCGGGCGACGAGGGCGCGCGCGCGTCGCCGGAAGCGGCGCCCGCGGCCGAGGCGGCGGACCAGGATGACCGCGAGCGCGAGGCCGCCCGCCGCCAGCGCCGCCCGCCCGATCCACAGGCTCGCGAGGGTGCCGGCCACCACGGGCCAGAAGGCGAGATCGGCGATGCTGCGCGGCGCGGCCATGCGGGCTCCTCGGGCGGGAATCTGGCCGGGCGGGGCTGCGGGCGCCCTAAACCGGCGCGGATCCGGGCGGCCATCCACAGGCGTCTTTCGCCCGGGACCGATCAGCGCAAGGGCGGTGGGCTCCCTTGCGCGGCTTCCGGCCATTTCCGATGCTCGCCGCTCCGGCCCCGCGACTCCGCGCCCGGCCGAGGGAGCCCCCGATGCGGCGATCGAGCCTCGCCTGTCTCGCCCTGCTCCTGTGCTGCGCCGTCGGGCGCAGCGCGGAGGCGCCGGTCGAGGTCGACGTCGCCCTCGTCCTCGCCGTCGACGTCTCGCTCTCGATGACGGCGGAGGAGCAGCTGGTCCAGCGCAGCGGCTACGTGGAGGCCTTCCGCTCGGCGGTGGTGCAGAGGGCGGTCGGCCTCGGCCAGATCGGGCGCATCGCGGTGACCTACGTGGAATGGGCCGGCGTCGGCAACCAGCGCGTCGTGGTGCCCTGGACGCTGATCGGCTCGCCCGAGGAGGCCGCCTCCTTCGCCGAGCGCCTCGCCCAGAGCCCGCCGCGCCGCTCGACCTGGACCTCGATCGCCAGCGCCATCGACTTCTCGGTCGGGCTGTTGTCGCATGGCGGCTTCGCGCCGCTGCGGCGGGTGATCGACGTGTCGGGCGACGGGCCCAACAACCAGGGGCGGCCCGTGACCCGCGCCCGCGACGACGCGGTCGACAGGGGCATCACCATCAACGGCCTGCCGCTGATGATCCGCGAGCCGTCCGGCCCCTGGGACATCAAGGACCTCGACCTCTACTACCGCGACTGCGTGATCGGCGGCCCGGGCAGCTTCATGATCCCGGTGCGGGAGCGCGAGCAATTCGCCGAGGCGATCCGCGTGAAGATCGTGCGCGAGGTCGCCGAGCGGGGCGCCGCCGCGCCCCTCCGGCGGACCCAGGCCGCCTCGCCGACGAACTGCCTCGTCGGCGATCGGCCGAGCCCTGACTGGGATTAACGTCTTAGCTGGGCCGCGGCGGCGGAGCGGGTCAGGCGCCGTCGCGCCGGCCGCCCCCCGTGCGCCGCCGCTGCTGGCCGAGACCCATGGTCTTCGCCAGTTCGGACCGCGCCGCCGCATAGTTCGGCGCCACCATCGGATAATCCGGAGCAAGGTTCCACCGCGCCCGGTACTCCTCCGGCGTCAGACCATATCGGCTGCGCAGATGGCGCTTCAGTGACTTGAACTTCTTCCCATCCTCGAGACAGATGAGATAGTCCGGGGTGATCGACTTCTTGATCGGCACGGCCGGGGTCAGAGGTTCGGGCTTTTCTTCTGCCGGATCCTTGCCGAGACGCCCGAGCGTCTCGTGAACCGAGGCGATCAGCGCCGGCAAATCCGCCATTGGCACCGAGTTCTTGCTCACGAACGCCGACACAATGTCGGCGGCCAATTCGATGTAGTCCGTCGACGCCTCACTCTCACTCATCCTGCCGATCCCCTGTACCGGATGCAACGCGCTCAGACACAGACGTTCCCCACATAACGTGCGCTTGCGTCAGGGATGGTCTGTCTCTTCCAGATCAACCGACTATTGCGTCCGCCGCGTTCACGCAAGAGGGTACTAGAACGACTCCCATAGTATTCCCAGCTTAGGCTGCGCGCGCGCATCAGCGTGGCCATGTCGCAACGTATGTAAGTCGCCCGATTCTGTCGTCGCCACCTCAGCTGAGCCGATCTAGCCAAGGTCGGGCGTCATCGGCGGAAGGGCGGACCATTTTAGGATGGCCGCGCTCCGCGCCGCGGTCCCTCCGTGCCATTGTGCGGGATCGCCGCGGCCGGCGGGCGAGCGATCGCGGCATGTGTGGAAAAAAACCTATACACCGGTCCCGACGAACCAGAATGTAGTCTTTCACATAAGTTATTGCGGTCGGCCCGGAACTTCCAGTCGCCGCGGCGTCGCGCCCGGATCCGGCCACGACGCGCCGGTCCGGCGTCGTCCGGCGCGGCGCCGAGCACAGGGGTTGAACTTGGAGCGGGGGCCGGTCGCGGGCGCACCGCGCCCCGCGGGCGCGCCGAAGCTTGGCCTCATCTTCGGCGCGCCGGGCGCCGGCGGCCGGGCCGGGCTCCGCGCCGCTGCCGCGCGGCCGCCGTGAATCAGCGGGCGGCCCGCATCCGTCCCGCCGCGCCGGATCCCGCGGCGGCCGCCTCGGGGAGCGCGTCGCGGGCGAGGGAGGCCACGGCCAGGGTCTGGTCCCGCCCGCGCAGGGTGTGCCGCCCGAGCGGCGTCGCGCGCACGCCCGGCGGCAGGTGGGGCAGCAGGTCGAGGAGATCGGCCGAGATCAGGACGGGCGCGTCCAGGGTGCGGCAAAGGGTCTCGATCCGCGCGGTCACGTTCACGGCGTCACCGAAATACGCGATCTTGTGCCGGTCGACCCCGACCTCGGCGGTGACCACCGAGCCGCCGTGCAGGGCGGCGCGCACCTCCGGCACGACGCCGAACCGCTCGCGCCACGCGGCCGAGTCCCGCGTCAGCGCTTCCCGAATCGCGAACACGCAGGCCACGCAGCGCGCATCCTGCAGGCCGCGGGCCATCGGCCAGGTGATCATCGCCATGTCGCCGATGAAGTCGTCCGTCGAGCCCTGGTAGCGGCGGACGGGTTCGGCGACGGCCGCGAAGACGGCCGACAGGTACGCCTGCGCCTTCAGGTCGCCGCGGGTCTCCGCGTAGGCGGTGGACCCGACCACGTCGACGAACAGGAAGATGCGCTCCTCCTCGACCGGCCGGTGGTAGCGCCCGATCATCAGGTTGACGAAGACCTCGGCGCCGATCAGGTCGCGCATGCGGACCACGAAGACGAGCAGGGCCGACACCGCGAGGGCGTAGACGAGGGCGCGGGGTGAGGGGATGACGGCGTCGACGAAGCGGTCGCGGCTGAGCCCCGTGCCCCACACGAGCAGGCCGCCGAGCCCGTGCCCGAGAGCGATCATCCCCACATAGGCCAGTTCGGCGAGGGGCACGTAGAGGAGGGTGGGCAGCTGCCGGCAGCGGGCCTGGAGGCGCGGCACCAGCAGGCCGCGCTCCAGGAGGAGGCCGCACACGCCGATGCAGAAGCCGTAGACCGCGGCGACGACCGGGATGCCGTTGCTGAAGAGCGCGTCGTACACGAGCCCCGCGCCGGTGCTGAGCGCCAGCATGGCGACCCAGAACCAGACGTGGTGCGGGATCAGGCCGGGGGAGGCCTGGGACGGACGGCGTCGAGCCGTCGCGGCCGGGGTGTCGAGCGGAGCGGCGCGGGTCACCCGTGGGGTCTCCCTGAGACGGGGCGTGCGCCCATCCCCTGCCAGCGGATTGGGGCTGTTTTCGGAAGGTCACCCCCTCCGGGCCCCGCCCGCTCTGGAACCGTTGAGCCTAAGGCGACGTTTGAGCGGTCGAACAACCTTGACCCAGGAGCATCCCATGCGCATCCGCAGCCTCTGCCTCGCGCTCGCCACCGCCCTCGCGGCGGGCCCGGCCCTCGCCGAGGACGTCACGATCATCCGCCGCGACCCGCCCCCGGTCGAGCGCTCGACCGTGATCGAGAAGCGCTCGGTCGAGAGCACCGGGTCGGTCGGCGGCTGCGAGACCAAGACCGTCCGCAAGGAGAACGAGTTCGGAGACTCGAAGACGGTGCGCAGCGAGCGCTGCGACTGAGGCGGACGGGGCGCCGGGCTCACGCCCGCGCCCACTCTCCCGAGCGGGGCGCCGGCTTACTTCAGGAGCCGCGCGAGCGCCTTGCCGGCCGGGGTGGCGAGTTCCTTGGCGTCGAGCGTGCCGTCAGTGTCCGGGTCCGCCGCCTTGAAGCGCGCCTCGACCAGGGCGAGGTACTCGTCCTTGGTGAGGGTGCCGTCATTGTCCGGGTCCGCCGCCTTCAGCTCCTTGCGGCTCAGCCGGCCCTTCAGCTCCGTGGCGTCGACCGTGCCGTCATTGTCCTTCTCGGCCGCCTCGAAGACCTTGGTGGCGGCCGCCTTGGCTTCGGTCAGGTCGATCGTGCCGTCCGAATCCGTGTCGACCGCCGTGATCGTGCGGTTTCCCGCCTTCGGCTTGGCCTCGGCCGCCCCGCAGGCCAGCAGCGGCGATACGGCCAGCAGACCCGCGAGCAGCACGGTCCGGTACGAAGACATCCTCATCGTCGCCTCTCTCGTCCCATCGGGCGGGTGACCGCGCTTCCCCGGCGTCGGATCGGGCTCCGCCCGACGTCACAAATAGGTCCGCCGCGCTGCGGTGCAACCGGTCTTCCGTCACGGCGAGGGCCGCTCCGCCAGCACCTTGTCGACCCGGCGGCCATCCATGTCGACCACCTCGAAGCGCCAGCCCTCGCGCTCGAACGTGTCGCCGGCGGTCGGGATGCGGCCGAGTTCGGAGATCACGTAGCCGGCGAGGGTCGAGTACTCGTCGGTGTCGGGAGCTTGGCTGAAACCGAGGCGCTCGAAGGCCTCCACGGCCGGCATCATCCCGTCGATCAGGAGCGAGCCGTCCTGGCGCTCGACCACCATCGGCTCCTCGTCCTCGGCGTCCGGAATGTCGCCCGCGATCGCCTCCAGCAGGTCGGTCTGCGTCACGATCCCTTCGAGATTGCCGTACTCGTCGACGACGATCGCCATCCGGACCGGCTTGGCCTTGAAGGTCTCCAGCACCCGCAGGATCGGCATCGCCTCGTGGACGACGATCGGCTCGCGGACCAGCCCGGCAATGTCCGGCTCGGCGCCGTCCAGGATCTGGTTGAGGATGTCCTGCTTGCGCAGCACGCCGACGATCTCGTGGATCTCGCCGCGGCTCGCCACCAGGGCCTCGTGGCGGCACGCGCGGACCGAGTCGAGGATCGCCTCCCGCGGCTCCTCGACATCGACCCAATCGACCTCGTGCCGCGGGGTCATGATGTCCCTGATGCGGCGCTCGCCGATCCCGAAGATCCTCGCCACCGCCTCCTGCTGCGCCTCCTGGATCAGCCCGGCCTCCTGGCTCGCCGCCACCAACAGGGTCAGTTCGGCGGGCGAGTGCAGCGAATCCTCGCCCGTGCCCGGCTGCAGGCCGCACAGGCGCAGCACGCCGTTGCCGAGCCCGTTCAGGAAGGCGATGGCCGGCCGGAACAGGATCAGGAACAGGCGCAGGGGGCGCACCACCACCAGGGCGGTGCGCTCGCTGCGCTGGAGGGCGAGGCTCTTGGGCGCCAGTTCGCCGAGCACGATGTGGAGGGCCGTGATCACCACGAAGGCGATCGCGACCGCGATCGCGTGGGCGCTCGCGATGCCGAGGGGGGAGGGCAGCCACGCCAGCAGCGGCTCGATCAGGTGGGCCAGGGCCGGCTCGCCGACCCAGCCGAGGGCGAGCGACGAGATGGTGATGCCGAGTTGCGTCGCCGCGAGATGCGCGTCGAGGTGATCGGTCGCGCGCTGCAGGGCGGCGGCATTGGCCCTCCGCTCCGCCACGAGTTCCTGAACCCGGCTGCGCCGCACCGCCACCAGGGCGAATTCGGCCGCGACGAAGAACCCGTTCGCGAAGACGAGGAACACGACGGCGAACAGGCCGAGGCCGGTTCCCCAAGCGCTGTCGGAAAAAATCACCGCCTCCCGTGGCGTGGCGCAACGACACCTCGGCAGGTGGTCGCAGGCCCCGTCATACCGTGACTGCACCCACCGGGCTACGGCCCGCGGGACGGCGGGCTCACAGCACGACCTGGTCGTTGAAGGTCTCGGGCCGGAACGGCAGCTTGAACGCGACCGCGATGCCGCCGTCGAGGTGGCGCACCACCGTGGCGAAGCGCTTGCCGACCGTGACGGTGGCGCCCACGGCCGGGCGGGCCGCCATCGCCACGGCGGCGCCCGACATCGAGAGGTCGATCAGGGTGCCGGGCAGGAGCGCGCCGTCCGGCAGCTTCACCTCAACGGCCTTGGTCACCGGCACGATGCGCGCGTCGCTGCGCTGGTCGATGCGGCCGTTCGCCCGCGCCGCCAGCCAGTCGAGCCGGGCCGCGATCCGGGCGCGGCGCTCGGGCGACACCTCGATCGCGACGACGAAGCCGGTGGGCGTCAGGGACCGGATCACGCCCGTGATCGCCCCGATCGTGTCGAGGTAGATGGTGACCGGATCGCCGAGGAGCCCCGGCACGGCGGCGAGCAGGTCGGCCTCCGCCGGCGAGAGGCTCCGCGTCTCGCAGGCATGCTCGTCGCCGTTCGGCAGAAGGTAGCGGCCCGCGATCCGCAGGAGCACGGGCGCCGGTCCGGCCCGGCGGGAATCCGGTGAGCTGACCCGTTCTGACGTCTGCACCATGACACCCCGCCCGGTCCGAAGCGCCTCCCCGGACATCGACCCGCCGGCCGCCACGCCGGCAGCACCGGCCGGTCGCGGCCCGCCCCGACTCCGCGCGGTCACTCTGCCCGCCCGACGTTGCGAATTGGTTGTTGCGATCGCCGACTCGCGAGGCGGGCGCGCCGCCGGCCGCTCTCCGTCCATGCCCCAAGGGCGAACTCTCTCCCGGGATCCGTCCGCGCCCCCCTGCGGCGGTCGCGGCGGCGGCCCCGGCGATCCGGCCCGCATAAAGGATGTTCATCTTTGCCATGTTTCTTGCAGGACGCTGGGGAACGTGGAGAGAACCGGACGATGCTCGACGTGGCGACATTGCTGGCCGTCGCGACGTGCCTCTGTTTCATCGTCGGCCTGCTGTTCCTCCTGTCCTGGCGCCAAGCGCCCCGGACCCGGGCGCTCGCGATCTGGGGCGTCGGGCATCTGCTCGCGGCGGTTGCATCGGTCCTCCTCGCGGGGCAGGGCACGCTGCCCGACCTGGTCTCCATCGGCCTCGCGAACGCGCTGATGCTGGGCGCCTTCGGCCTGATGTGGAGCGGCGCGCGCAGCTTCGAGGGGCGCCGGACGCCCCTCGCCGCCCTGGCGGCCGCCCCCGCCCTCTGGTGCGCGGCCTGCGCGGTCCCGGCTTTCCTGGCGAGTTCCTCGGGGCGGGTGATGCTCGTCGCGGCCCTCGCGGCGGTGCCGTGCGGCCTCACCGCGCGCGAGATCTGGCGCGGGCGCGGGGAGCCGCTCGTCTCCCGCCTCCCGGCGGCCGCCCTGACGGCGAGCGAGGCGCTCCTCTTCGTGGTCCGGATCCCGCTCACCGCCCTGCGGCCGCCGAGCGAGCCCTATCCCCTCACGCTCCCGGGGATGGGCGCCCTGGTCCTGCTGGGCCTGCTCTACACGGTGGCGCTGGCCTTCCTGTTCCTGGCCCTGGCCAAGGAGCGGCTCGAATGGCAGCAGCGGCTCAGCGCGCTCACCGATCCGCTCACCGGGGCGCTCAACCGGCGCGGCCTGGAGCAGGCCGCCGCCTGCGTGCTGGCGGGCGGGCCGGCGACGCTCCTCCTCCTCGATCTCGATCACTTCAAGCGCGTGAACGACACCTACGGGCACGGGGTCGGGGACGAGGTGCTCGTCGCCTGCGCTGCCGCGATGCCGGGGTGTCTCCCGCCGCGGGCGGTGATCGGGCGCCTGGGCGGCGAGGAATTCGCCTGCCTGCTGCCGGACGGGGAGGGGGCGGGGGAGATCGCCGAAGCGATCCGGCGGGCCGTGGCGGCGCTGCGCCTGGAGCGCGCGCCGGACCTGCACGTGACGGCGAGCATCGGCGCCGCGCGGGGCGGTTCGGAGCTTCAATGCCTGATCGCCAGGGCCGATCGGGCGCTCTACCGCGCAAAGCGCGGCGGTCGCAACCGCGTCGCCTGGGATCCCGACCGCGTCGGGCCGCCTCCCGATCTCGACCTCGCGTCGTGATCCGACATCCGACGGGTTGCGTCGCCATGCGGAGTTCGGCTTCGCTCAAGCGCCGCGCGGGCGAGGGAGCCTGGCCGGCGCGCCTGCGGCCGGGGCCGATGCACCGCGGCATCGTTGCCGCGAAAACCACCGGCCCGCGCCCCGGATCGCTCGGAAATGCGGCCGGAGCCGTTGTCTCGGCGGCGGGATTGTATTGTTGATATCCTGCACGCAAGGATACTCGCCTGCCGATGGTGCTCGATGCCGCGACGCTGATGCTCGTGACGATGTTCGTCACGCTGATCGTCGGCCTGCTGTTCCTGCTGTCGTGGCGGCAGGCGCGGCAGACCCGGGCCCTGGCGATCTGGGGCTTCGCGCATCTCCTCGGGGCCGCGGGCTCGGCGCTGATCTCCGGGCGCGGCCTGATCCCGGACGCGCTGTCGGTCGGGCTCGCCAACGCCATCATGCTGGGCGCCTACGCGCTGATCTGGAGCGGCGCCCGCAGCTTCGAAGGGCGCGGGACCTCCCCGGCCGCGCTCCTCGCCGCGCCGCTCCTCTGGCTGGCCGCCTGCGCGGTACCTGATTTCTACGCCTCGATGACCGCGCGGATCGTCGGCGCCTCCGGCGCCGCCGCCCTGCTCTGCGGCCTGACCGCGTGGGAGATCTGGCGAGGGCGGGACGAGCCGCTGGTCTCGCGCGCGCCCGCCGCCGCGGTGGTGGGGAGCGAGGCGCTGCTCTACGCCGTGCGCATCCCGGCCACCCTGACCTTCCCGGTCCCCGCCGGGAACCCGCTGGTCAGCCCCTGGGTGGCGGTGCTCTGCTTCGCGGCCCTGCTCTACACGGTGGCGATCGCCTTCCTGTTCATGGCGCTGGCCAAGGAGCGGCTCGAATGGGAGCAGCGGCTGAGCGCCCTCTCCGACCCGCTCACCGGCGTTTGCAACCGCCGCGGCCTGGAGGTGCGGGCCGCCTCCCTCCTGGCGAGCGGGCGGGCGACGCTGCTGCTGTTCGACCTCGACCACTTCAAGCGCGTGAACGACACCTACGGGCACGCGATCGGCGACGCGGTGCTGGTCGGCTTCTGCGCCGCCGCCCAGGCGCTGCTGCCGCCCCAGGCGGTGCTGGCGCGGCTCGGCGGCGAGGAATTCGCCTGCCTGCTCCCCGCCGACGCCGCGGCCGGCCCGATCGCCGAGACGATCCGGCGGGCGGTCGCGGCGCTGCGGCCGGATTGCGAGCCGGGCCTGCGCATCACGGTGAGCGTCGGCGCTGCCCGGGGCGGCACCAGCCTGGAGCGGCTTCTCGCGCGGGCGGACGCGGCGCTCTACGAGGCCAAGCGCCTCGGCCGCGACCGCGTGGTCTGGGCCGCGGGCGCCCGGCGGGGAGACCGCGCGCTCAGCGCGGCCTCGTGAGCTCGGCGAGGGCCGCCTCCTCCTCCGGCGACAGGGAGGCCGGCCGCGCGGGCCGGCGGCGCCGGGCGCGCAGCCACAGGCCGAGCCCGCCGAGGGCGAGCACCGCCGGGGGCGTGAGCCAGAGCACGGCCGTGTGCCACGCCAGGACGGGCCGCAGCAGCACGAATTCCCCGTAGCGCCGCACGACGTAGTCGACCACGGCCTGATCGTCGTCGCCCTGGCGCAGGCGCTCGCGCACGATCAGCCGCAGGTCGCGGGCGAGCGGCGCGTCGGAATCGTCGATCGACTGGTTCTGGCAGACGAGGCAGCGCAGGCCCGCCGAGATGTCGCGCGCCCGCGCCTCGAGCTGCGGGTCGGCCATCACCTCGTTCGGCTGCACCGCCCGGGCGGCGGGGGCGAAGGCGAGGAGCAGCAGGAGGGCGACGGGGAGGAGACGCGGCATCGGCCTACTCCGCCGGAACCGGCGCGGACTCGGCGGGCACCCGGCGCTGGGCAGGGGCGCCGATCCGGAAGCGCCGGTCGGTGAGGGAGAGCCCGCCGCCGAGCGCCATCACCACGGCGCCGAGCCAGATCAGCAGCACCAGCGGCTTGTAGTAGAGGCGGATGCCGAGCGCGCCGTCCGCCTGGCTCTCGCCGACGCTCGCGTAGACCTGGCTCACCCCGATCGTCAGCAGGCTCGCCTCGCTCACCGCCATGTTGCGGGCGCCGAAGAAGCGCTTGCCGGGGTCCAGCGTGCCGACGAGCGCGCCGTCCGGTCCCCGGATCGCGAGCTGGGCCACGGTCTCGGTGTAGTTCGGCCCGGTGCGCGGCACGATCCCGCTCAGGGTCGCCGTGTAGGGGCCGGCCGTGAGCTGACCGCCCCGCGGCACCGTGGCGAGCGCCTCGACGCTCCAGGCCTGGGCGGCGATGCCGATCACCGTGAGGCCGACGCCCGCATGCGCCATCGCGGTGCCCCAGGCCGAGCGCGGCAGGCCGGCGGCGCGGCGCAGCGACAGGCCGAGGGAGCGCCCCTTGGCGCGGGTCGCGATCTCCATGGCGGCGCCGACCACCAGGTAGGCGCCGAGACCGATGCCGAGCGGCGCCGCCGCGGGCCCGCCGCGCCGCAGGGCGATCATCCCGAGCGTCGCCGCGATCCCGGCACCGACGCCGATCAGCAGGCGCTGCGCCGCCGCCCCGAGGTCGCCCCGCTTCCAGGCCAGGGTCTGCCCGAAGGGGACGAGCAGGAGGAGGGGCACCGCGAGCGGCAGGAAGGTGAGGTTGAAGAACGGCGCCCCCACGGAGATCTTCTCGCCGGTCAGGGATTCGAGGACCAGCGGGTAGAGGGTGCCGACCAGCACCGTGGCGCAGGCCGCCGACAGGAAGAGGTTGTTGAGGACGAGCGCCCCCTCGCGGGAGATCGGCGCGAAGATCCCGCCCTGGCGCAGCAGCGGCGCCCGCCACGCGAACAGCGCCAGCGAGCCGCCGATGAACAGGACCAGGATGGCGAGGATGAAGGTGCCGCGCGCCGGGTCGGTCGCGAAGGTGTGGACCGAGGTGAGCACGCCCGAGCGCACCAGGAACGTGCCGAGCAGCGAGAGCGAGAAGGTCAGGATGGCGAGCAGCACCGTCCAGACCTTGAGCGCGTCGCGCTTCTCCATCACGACGGTGGAGTGGATCAGCGCGGTCCCGGCGAGCCAGGGCATCAGCGAGGCGTTCTCGACCGGGTCCCAGAACCACCAGCCGCCCCAGCCGAGCTCGTAATAGGCCCAGTACGAGCCCATCGCGATGCCGACCGTGAGGAAGCACCATGCCAGGAGCGTCCAGGGCCGCACCGCCCGGGCCCAGACCGCGTCGATGCGCCCCTCGAGGAGTGCCGCGATCGCGAAGGCGAAGGTGATCGAGAACCCGACATAGCCGAGGTAGAGGAGCGGCGGGTGGATCGCGAGGCCCGGATCCTGGAGGATCGGGTTGAGGTCGCGTCCCTCGGCCGGGGCGGGGTCGAGCCGCGCGAAGGGGTTCGACGTCGTCAGGATGAAGAGCAGGAACACGAAGGTGACCGTGGCCTGCACGCCCAGCGTGTTGGCCCGCAGGGCCGCCGGAACCGAATCGCGGGCGAGCGCCACGATCGCCCCGAACAGCGCCAGGATCAGCACCCAGAGGAGCATCGAGCCCTCGTGGTTCCCCCAGACGCCGGAGATCTTGTAGACGAGCGGCTTGAGCGAGTGGGAATTCTCGAACACGTTGAGGACCGAGAAGTCCGAGCGCACATGCGCCAGCGTGAGGGCGGCGAACGCGAAGGCGATGCAGGCGAAGGTCGCGAGCGCGGCCGGAACGGCGACGCTGCGCAGGATTGGGTCGCGGGCGCGGGCGGCCCAGGCCGGCATCACCGCCTGGGCGAGCGAGAGGGCGAGCGCGAGCGCCAGCGCGTAGTGACCAGCCTCGATCAGCAAGGGCCTCGCCTCATTCGTATCCCGGGCCGCATCCCGGCCCCCGCCGCCTTGTAGTCCGCTTGCGCGCGCCCGCCGCCACGATGTTTCGCCGCACGGACAACCCGCCGCCATCCGCCCGGGCGGCGCTCAGGGCGCGCGCGCCTCGCCGCTCGCCGTGCGCGGCGGAGCCGGCGCCGGATGGCCGGCGCCCTCCTGCCAGCGGCCCGACTTCTTGAGCGCGTCCGCGACCTCGCGCGGCATGTAGGTCTCGTCGTGCTTGGCCAGCACCGTGTCGGCGCGGAACACGCCGCCCGGCTCCATCGCCCCCTCCGCCACCACGCCCTGACCCTCGCGGAACAGGTCCGGCAACAGGCCCCGGTAGCGCACCGGCAGGCGGGCGGCGTTGTCGGTGACCGCGAAGGTGACCTGGCTGTCGGGCCCGCGCACGACCGAGCCCGCCTCGACGAGGCCGCCGAGGCGGAAGCGCACGCCCGGCGCCACGGCCTCGCGGGCGATCTCGCTCGGGGAGCGGAAGAACACGATGGTGCCGCTCATCGCCCAGAGCACCAGCCCCAGCGCCACCGCGAGCACCGCCCCGCAAGTGCCGATGAAGACGAGCCGACGCTGCTTGCGGGTCACGGGCGGGCCTCCGGCGGCTCTCCGGTACGACGGATCGGCATCATCCGGAGCTTCTCCCGGCTCGTTCTCATGCGCGCCACTCTAGAGCATTCGAAAGGTGACGGAAATCCGCGGCGTCAGGGCGCCGCGAGGCCGAGTTCGCGCGCCACCGCCTCGACCGGGCCGGCCTCTCCGCCGAGCGCCGCGCGGGCGCGGGCGAGGGCCTCGGCCGCCCTGTCGCGCTCGCCCATCACCCCGTAGGAGCGCACGAGACGCGCCCATTCCTCGGGGCTGCCGCCCTGCGCGGCGAGGCGGCGGTCGAGCCCCGCCACCATGCCGCGGATCGCGCCGCGCTGCTCCTCGGACAGGCCGGGTCCGGCCTCGCCCGGCGGCGTCCCGCCGCTCCCGGGCAGGGCAGGCTTCGCCCCGCCCTCGGGCTTCGCCTCGCCCTCGGGCCTCGCCCCGCTCTCGGGCCTGGGCCCGCCCGCGGGCGGCGTGCCGCCGAGGCGCTGGATGCTCTCGCGCAACAGAGGCATCCAGGGCGCGTCGGCCGGGGAGGCCTCGGCCAGCGCCGCGTAGCGCGAGAGGGCGAGCGCGCGGTCCCCGTCCTGCTCGGCCGCCCGCGCGAGGTAGAAGCGCGGCTTGACCCCGCTCGGATCCGCCGCGAGCGAGCGCTCGAAGGCGCCGCGCGCCTGGCCCGACACCATGCCGTCCGCCGAGGCGACCAGCGCCTCCCCGTAATCGGCGAGGCGGGTCCCGCTGTCGCCGAGCAGGCGGAGGGCCGATTCGTAGGCCCTCACGGCGTCCTCGGTGCGGCCGAGGCGGAGATAGACCGGGGCCAGGACCTCCCAGCCGCGGCCGTCCTCCGGGTGCTTCGCGAGGTGAGTCTCGATCTGCGCGATGCCGGACGCCAGATCGCGGGTGGCCGAGTCGCGGGTGGCCGAGTCGCGGCCGGCCGGGTCGCGGGCGGAGTCGCGCGCCGCGGCGAGGCGCTCAGCCTGGGGCTGCGAGGGCAGGCTCGGCGCGCCGTAGAGGCCGTAGACGATCAGGGCCACCAGGGGCACGGTCGAGAGGGCGAAGGCCGAGGCCGCGCGGCGGTGCCGCAGGGCCGGCTCGCCCACCCGCGGCGCGTCCGCTGTGCCGAGCGTGCGGCTCGCCCGCAGCAGCCGCCGCGCCGCCTCCGCGCGGGCCGCCTCGGCCTCGCCGGGGCCGATGAGCCCGCGGGCCCGGTCGCGCTCGATGTCGCGGAGCTGGTCCTCGTAGAAGCCGGTCTCGGTGGCGAGGAGGGATTCGGCTCCCGCCTCCGGCAGGGCCGGGTTCGGGCGGCGCGACAGCGGCCAGAGCAGCGCGAGCACCGCCGCCCCGGTCATTGCTGCGAAGAGGAACCAGATCGCCGTCATGTCGATCGTCTAGCCGCCGGAACCGCCGGACACGATCGGACGGCGCGGCGACACGTCGTCACGCGATGAGGAGAGCCCCGCGCGGCGCAGGGCTGCTCTGTCGGGTCCTAAACGCTGCATTGCGCAACGCGTGCTGCATTGCAACGTTGGAGCCGCGGAGCCCCGGTCCCCTGCCGGACCCTCGTTCCTCGGAGCCGGCCAAGCCGCATGCCCTCCGCCTTCCCCGATCCCGCCCGCCCCGCGGCGGCAGATCCGCGCGCGCGCCGTCCCGGTCTCGCGCTCCTGGCGCTCGCCACGGGCGGCTTCGCGATCGGCACGACCGAATTCGCCGCGATGAGCCTCGTCCCGGACTTCGCCCCGGATCTCGGCATCGACGCGCCGACCGCCGGCCACGTGATCAGCGCCTA
Organism: Methylobacterium sp. 4-46; assembly: GCF_000019365.1. Classification (GTDB taxonomy): domain Bacteria; phylum Pseudomonadota; class Alphaproteobacteria; order Rhizobiales; family Beijerinckiaceae; genus Methylobacterium. The sequence goes on from NC_010511.1 coordinate 4,889,089, forward strand.
CGCGCTCGGCGTGGTGGTGGGGGCACCGGTCATCGCCGTGCTGGCGGCCCGGATCGCGCGGCGCACGCTCCTGATCGGCCTGATGCTGCTCTTCGCGCTCGGCAACGGCCTCTCGGCCCTGGCGCCGGGCTACCCCAGCATGCTGGCTTGCCGCTTCCTGGCCGGCCTCCCGCACGGCGCCTATTTCGGCGTTGCGGCCCTGGTCGCCGCCTCCCTGGTCGCGCCCGCCCGCCGCGCGCAGGCGGTGGCGCGCGTGCTCGCCGGGCTCACGGTCGCCACCATCGTGGGCGTGCCGCTCGCGAACCTCGTCGGCCTCTGGATCGGTTGGCGCTGGAGCTTCGCCCTCGTGGCCGGGCTCGCCCTCCTCACCGCGCTCCTGGTGCGGCTCCTCGCGCCGCTCGGCCCGGCCGCCCCCGGCGCGAGCGCCCTGCGGGAGCTCGGGGCGCTGCGGCGGGGCCAGGTCTGGCTCACCCTCGCCACCGGGGCGATCGGCTTCGGCGGGCTGTTCGCGGTCTACACCTATCTCGCCTCGACGCTGCTCGGCGTCGCGCGGGCCGCGCCCGGGACGGTGCCGGTGCTGCTCGGCCTGTTCGGGCTCGGCCTCACCATCGGCAACCTCGTCTGCGCCTGGGCCGCCGACCGGTTCCAGATGCCGGCCGCGGGGGCCACGCTGGTCTGGAGCGCGGCGGCGCTCGCCCTCTACCCGGCCGCGACCGCAAGCCTGTGGACCCTGGCCCCGGTGGTGTTCCTGATCGGCTGCGGCGGCGGGCTCTCGACCATCCTGCAGACCCGCCTGATGGACGTGGCACAGGACGCGCAGACGCTGGCGGCGGCGCTCAACCACTCGGCCTTCAACGTCGCCAACGCGCTCGGCCCCTGGCTCGCGGGCCTCGTGCTGGCGCGGGGCTTCGGCCTGCCGGCGACCGGCTATGTCGGCGCGGCGCTCGCGCTCGGCGGGCTGGCGATCTGGGCCGTCTCGCTCGCGGCCGAGCGCGGGGAGGCGCGCGGCCTCCAGGCCGCGGAGTAGCGCGGCCGTGCTTCGCGCAAGCCGCCTGTCCGCGTCGCGCGCCGGCCGGTTGCGCGGCGAGATCGCCGCCCCGGCGCGCTCCCTCGCGCCGCGACACCGGTCGGATCATGGTGGCGCGTTCAGCGTCGGTGCGGCGAGGACGCCGCGCCCGGCTCGATGCGCCCGAGCGCCAGGTCACGCGCTGCGGCGCGACCCCGACGTGATCGACCGCTCCCGGGTGAGCGGCCCCGGCCGGCAGGTGCGGATCAACGCCATCCCGCGCGAGGCGCTGGCGCGCGGGTGAGGCGCCGGGACCCACTGCGACGCGGCGGCGCGCGACGGCTCCGGCCCCGCGCTCAGGCCTTGGGGCTCGCATCCCCCGGGATCTCGACCACCGCCCGCAGACCCCCGAGGCTCGCCGCTTCGAGGCGCAGCCGTCCGCGGTAGAGCGTGGCGAGGTCGGCGACGATCGAGAGGCCGAGCCCCGAGCCCGGCTTGGTCTCGTCGAGCCGCCGGCCGCGCTTGAGCACCGCGACGCGGGCCTCGGGCGGCAGGCCCGGCCCGTCATCCTCGACGGTGACGATCAGGTGCGGGTACTCGCCCTGGCCGATCACCTCCGCGCGGATCGCCACCCGGCCCGCCGCCCATTTCGAGGCGTTGTCGACGAGGTTGCCGATCATCTCCTCCAGATCCTGCCGCTCGCCCCGGAAGCGCAGGCCCGGGGTGATCGCGGCGTCGAAGGCCAGGGTCTTGTCCCGGTAGATCTTGCCGAAGGTGCGGATCAGCGCCGCCACGACCGGTTCCACGTCCGTGAAGGTGCCGAGCGTGCCGGCGAGCGCGGCCGCGCGGGCGCGGTCGAGGTGGTAGTTGACTTGGTCGCGCATGATCGCGGCCTGCTCGCGGATCTTGCCGGCGAGCTCGCTCGACGCGTCCACCGCCTCGGCCTCGTTCACGATGATGCTCAGCGGGGTCTTGAGGGCGTGGGCGAGGTTGCCGACCTGGGTCCGCGCCCGCTCCAGGATCTCGCGGTTCGTCTCGATCAGCAGGTTCACCTCGCCGGCGAGCGGGGCGATGTCGTGCGGGTAATCGCCCGAGATCCGGTCGGCCTCGCCGCGGCGGATGGCGCCGAGCGCCGCGCGCAGCTTGGTGAGCGGGGCGAGACCGAATCGGATCTGCAGCAGGGTCGTGAGGCCGAGCGACAGGCCGAGCATCGAGAAGGTGGTGACCAGCGCCATGCTGAAGCGGCGCATGTCGGACTCGATCTCGTCCGAGGGGCCGGCGACCCGCACGACGTAGCGGCCCTCCTCGCCGAGATCGACCGTGCGCTCGATGATCCGCAGCGGCCGCTCGTCCTGGGCGCGGCCGTAGCCCTTGCGCAATTGCCCGGCGCCGGCCTCGCCCACCGCGTTGTCCGGGGGCGGCAGCGGCACCCCGACCAGGGAGCGCGAGGTGCGGATGTCGCGCGGCTTCGCGTTCGGGCGGCCGACCTGCCAGTACCAGCCGGAGAGCGGCAGGTCGAAGCGCGGATCCCCGAGCGTGCCGAGCGCCCTTCCCTCGCTGTCGCCGGGCGAGACGAGGTTGGTGGCGAGGTCGTTCGCGTAGACGATGAGGCGGCTGTCGAAGGCGCGCTCCGTCGTCTCGCGGTAGAGGGTCGACAGGATGAGGCCCGCGATCAGCAGGATCAGGGCGCTCGACAGCAGCGCCGAGACCGCGAGGCGCACCGCGATCGAGCGCCGCCGCCACGGGCGCCAGGCCGGCGCGCGGGCCGGGGCGGCGGCCTCGGTCTCCGGGCCGACGCTGCCGGCGACGCCGCGGGCGGGCGCGTTCATGCGCCGCTCGCGCCAGACCCGCCGCCCGGATCGATCAGGTAGCCGAGGCCGCGCACGGTCTGGATCAGGTCGACGGCGAGCTTCTTGCGCAGCCGCCCGACGAAGACCTCGATGGTGTTCGAGTCGCGGTCGAAATCCTGGTCGTAGAGGTGCTCGGTGAGCTCCGCCCGCGACACCACCCGGCCGGTATGGTGCATGAGGTAGGAGAGCAGCCGGTACTCGTGCGAGGTGAGCTTGACCGGGCTGCCGTTCACGAAGACCCGGCCCGAGCGGGTGTCGAGGGTGACCGGCCCGGCGCTGATCTGGCTCGACGCGTGGCCGGCCGCCCGGCGCAGGATCGCCCGCACCCGCGCGAGCAGCTCCTCCATGTGGAAGGGCTTGGTGACGTAGTCGTCGGCCCCGGCGTCGAAGCCGTTGACCTTGTCGCTCCAGCGGTCGCGGGCGGTCAGGATGATGACGGGGGTCTTCACCTGGGCCCGGCGCCAGCCCGACAGCACCGTCACGCCGTCCTGCTTGGGCAGGCCCATGTCGAGGATGATGCAGTCGTAGGGCTCGGTCTCGCCCAGATAGGCGCCCTCCTCGCCGTCGAAGGCCTTGTCCACCGCGTAGCCCGCCTGTTCCAGGGCGGTCACCACCTGCCGGTTGAGATCCCGGTCATCCTCGACGATGAGCAGACGCACGGCAGGCCTCGCTGCGCTTCACCACACTCGGCTCCGGACGCGGCGTCCGGGGCCTCACCACTGGCCGGCCACTTGACCCGACCGGGCATCCACCACGACGTGCACGAACTGCCCGTCCCGGCGCAAGGCCGTGAGCATGTAGACCAGCGCCTCGTTGCGGCGGCAGAGATTGGCGCGCACGATGTCGGCCCGCGGCACCGCCGCCTGCGCGGCCCGGATCGCCGCCACCGGCTCGACGACGCGCTTCTCCGCCACGGCCTCGCGCAGGTCCCCGGGCGACAGGCAGGTCTGCCCCGCCTGCGACAGCCGGGTCGTCTGCGTCGGCGCCGCCACGGTCCCGGTCTCCGCCCTGTCCTGGGCGAGCGCGTACCAGCCCATCGCTCCGATGAGCCCGGCAGCCCCCAGGGCCGAGATGGCAACCGCGTGTCGCATGGCCGAACCATCTCGCCGAGGCACTGAATGCGGCCTGAATGGCGGGGCGTCGGCCCGCCACGCCGCGGCCGGCCGTGCCGAGACGCACCGAGGGATCCGTCAAGGTTAGCGATTGGTTAAGCGCTCGGGCCGAGCTTGGTCGGGATCGGCGGGGGAGGGGGCATGGCGGAGACGGGGAACGGATCCGGGCGCGGGGCCGTCCGGCGGTGGGCCGCGGCCCTCGCCTGCGCGGTGCTGGCGGTGCCGGCTGCCCGCGCGCAGGAGGGCGAGGCGCCGCTCTTCCTGCGCATCCGCCCGCAGAGCGAGATCGGCGCGGGCGGGTCGGCCGACGCGCAGGCGCAGGCCGCGGCGGCGCGGGCCGCCTTCGAGGCGCGCATCACCGCGCGGGCCAACCGCGCGATCGCCTCGGTCTGCACCGGATGCCTCGTCCCCGACGCGGTCGTGGCGGGCGTGTTCGCCACGGGACCGAACTGACGAGCCCCCTCGCGGCGGGGAACGGCCGCAACCGGCTGTGGACGACCGGGCCCGCGACGGTGCAGAGGCGGGGTCCGGACCTTCCCGCAGCCCGTCGGCGCCCCGCCATGCCCTCAGCGACGCTCCTTTCCCTCCTCGCGGCGGCCGGCCGGCTCGCCGCCCTGGCGCCGGCCGCAGTGGCCGGCCGGCTCGCCGCCCTGGCGCCGGCCGCGGCGGCCTGCTGGCTCGCCGCCCTGGCACCCGCCGCGGCGGTGATCGGCGGGCGGGACGATCCCGGCGGCCCGCTCGCGGGCTCGGCCGTGATGGTGCTCTCCTCCCGCGGCGGCGTCTGCAGCGGCGTCGTGCTCGCCCCGACCGTGGTTCTCACGGCCGGCCATTGCGCCGCGCCCGGCGCGGAGCACCGGGTGCATTTCCGCGACGGCGCGGGCGAGCCCGTGCTGCTGCCGCTCGCCGAGGCGGCGGTGCATCCCGGCTTCGACCCGGGCGCCGTCGCGGGGCGCCGCCGCTCGATCGACCTCGCGCTCCTGCGCCTGCCCGCCCCGCTGCCCGCCCGCTTCGCCCCGGCGCCGCTCTCCGCCGCCCCGCCCCGGGCCGGGGCCGCCCTCACCCTCGGCGGCTACGGCCTCGCCCGTCCGCGCGATCCGCGCAGCAGCGGCACCTACCGGGTCGCGGCGCTGCCGGCCGTCGAACCGCACGGGCCGAGCCGGATCCTGGTCTGGCTGCGGGCGGCGGACGGGGTCGCGGGCGCCTGCGAGGGCGATTCCGGCGGACCGATCACCGCCGCGGACCGCGTCGTCGCGGTCACGACCTGGACCAGCGGTCCGGGAGGTTGCGGCGGTTTCTCCCAGGGCGTGCTTCTCGGGCCACAGCGCGCCTGGATCGACGGGATCCTGTCGCGCTGGAGCGTCGTCGCGCGCTGGGAATGACCGGTTCTCGCCCGGTACACGGGAAGGCGGACGCTTCGACTTCGCGGTCGGACGCCTCACGATCCTGTTTACGCTGCGCGCGGATTGTTTCGGAACCGGAAGCCGGCGGCGAGACTTCCCTTGTCGAGCGTGGCCGGAGGCCTCACAGTTCACCACATGCGCTTCGTCTCGACCCGATTCCTGTCCGTCCTGGCCGCCGCGGCCGCGAGCCTTCCCGCCCTGTTCGGCGCAGGTGGAGCCGGGGCCGTCGTCCTCGGCGAGATCGAGCGCGACCCCAACGGCTTGCGCGGCTCGGTCGTGCGCATCGAGAGCACCACGGGCGAGATGTGCTCCGGCTCCCTGATCGACCAGGATCTGGTGCTGACCGCCGCGCATTGCGTCATGCATCGGGCGGGCTACTGGGTCGTCGTGACCGACCGCGGCTTCCGCCAGCGGCGCCTGCGCGCGGTCGCGGCGGCGATGCATCCCGATTTCGTGTCCGGGACCACGCCCGAGGATCAGCCGGGCACCGATCTCGCCATCCTCAAGCTCAGCGAGCGGCTCGGGCCGGACTTCCAGCCCCTGACGCTGCGGGGCGGCGGCGGGATCTCGGCCGGGGATCCGGTCTCCATCGCGGGCTACGGGGTCGTGGCCGAGAACCGGCGCGGCACCGCCCGGGTCCTGCGCCAGGCCCGGCTCGTGTCCCTCGGCGACCTCCAGGTCGCCAACACCGTGACCGTGGTGGCGGATCGCCGCAGCCTCGCCGAGACGGCGGGGGCCGGCGCCTGCCTGGGGGATTCCGGCGGCCCGATCCTCAAGGGCAGCGCGGGCAGCTACCAGCTGGTCGGGGTCGTGAGCTGGTCGAGCGGCGCCGCCCAGCAGGGCCGCGTGCGCACGGCCTGCGGGGGCTTCACCGCCGTGACCCCGATCGCCCGGCACACCGACTGGATCTCGGCCCGCGCCGCGGACCTCTCGCGCTACCAGCCGGGCGACGAGGCGGCGACCCGCAGCCTGCGCGGCAACCCGGCCGACTGGACGGGCGGCCGCTGAGCGGTCCTACCCGAGCTTGACGGTGCGGCGACCGGGCTCCTATCCGGGCCCCGATCCGGAGGAGTCCCGATGACCAACGCCGTGCTGCTCGTGGCCCGCCTCTGCGTGGTGGCCCTGTTCCTCTGGTCCGGTTTCGGGAAGCTCATGAACCCGGGCGGCGTGACCGCCGCGATCGCCGGCAAGGGCCTGCCGGCGCCCCAGATCCTCGCCTACCTCACCATCGCGGCCGAACTCGGCCTCGGCGCGTTGATCGCGCTCGGCCTCTACGCCCGCGCGGCGGCCGTCGCGCTCGCCGCCTTCACCGTGCTGACGGTCGTGTTCTTCCACAATTTCTGGGCCATGACTGGAGAAGCCGTGCGCACCAATCAGATTCAGGCCCTGAAAAATCTCTCGATCATCGGGGCGCTGTTGATGATCGCCGCAGTCGGTCCGGGGCGCCTCGCGGTCAACCAGCGTTAACGCCTGTTACACGCACGGAACGGCGGGGAGGCCGGCACGTTGACCGCGCTCCGAAGGAGACAACCGGCAGAGCGGGCAAAACGGACATGGCCGCAGACACATCGTCGACCGGGGCGGCCGACCCGCTTGCCGCCGTGAGCCCGGCCTTCCGCCTCTTCGCGGAGGGAGCGGCGCTCCCGATCTGGCGCACCGACCCGCAGGCGCGCTGCATCTACGTCAATCCGGCCTGGCTCGCCTTCCGGGGCCGCGAGGCGGCGGAGGAGCTCGGCCACGGCTGGCGGGACGGCGTGCACCCGGAGGATCGCGGCGCCCACGACGACCTGGTCTCGGCGGCCCACACGGACCGCACCAGCTTCACCTCCGAGTACCGCCTGCGCCGCCACGACGGCGACTTCCGCTGGATGCTCGGCCAGGGCACGCCTCTCTTCGAGGACGGCACCTTCCAGGGCTATTGCGGAACCTGCTTCGACATCACCGACCGGCGCCGGGCCGAGGAGCACGCCGCCCACGCCGCGGCCGAGAAGGAGGCGCTGCTTGCGGAAGTCTACCACCGCGTGCGCAACAACCTTCAGGTGATGGTGAGCCTGATCGGCCTCTACGGCCGCGCGGCGCCGCAGCCGTGCCGGCCGGCCTTCGACGCGCTGGGGCAGCGGGTGCGGGCGATCGCGCTGGTCCAGCAGCACCTGCACGAGGCGCCGGCCATCGCCAGCATCGATCTCGCCGAGTACCTGCAGCGGCTCGGCCGCGGCCTCGCGCAGCTGCGCCGGGCAGGGCGGATCGTGGTCGAGGTGGCGGCGGAGCGCTCGGCCCTGCTCCAGCCGCGCACCGCCAACGCGCTGGGCATGATCCTGGCCGAGGTGGTGGCGGAGGGCCTCGACGCGACGCCCGAGAGCGCGACCTGCTTCACCTCGGTGCTGATCCCCGACGCCCCGCCCGGCGAGCCGGTCCGGGTCCGGGTGATCTCGGGCGGGATCGGCAACGGCGCGGTCACCGTCGCGCCGCCGAAGCTCGGCCCGCGGCTGATCGCGGCCTATGCCGGGCAGGCGGAGATCGTGGCGTCCGGCGAGGCGACCGCCGAGGCGCCCCTCGAATTGCTGCTGCCGGTGCCCGCGTGACGTCCGGGTGGCGTGGCCGGCCGCTCGTCCCTATATCCCGGCCATCGACCCGGAACCCTTCCCGCCATGCTGCCGCCCATCGCCGAGATCGTGGACAATTTCGCGTTCCTGGAGGAGTGGGAGGACCGCCACCAGTACCTGATGGAACTCGGCCGCAAGCTGCCGCCGATGCCCGCCGAGGCGCGGAGCGACGCCAACAAGGTGCGGGGCTGCGTCAGCCAGGTCTGGCTCGAGACCCTGGTCGATCGATCGGACGGCACGCCCCGCCTGCATTTCCTGGGCGATTCGGACGCGCACATCACCAAGGGCGTGGTCGCCGTGCTGATCGCCTTCTTCGACGGCCGCACGGCGGTGGACGCCGCGCGGGCGGACGCGCTCGGCCTGTTCCAGCAGCTCGGCCTCTCCGAGCACCTGACCGCGCAGCGCTCCAACGGCGCGCGGGCCATGATGGAGCGCATCCGCTCCGACGCGGCGCGGCTGGCAGCCTGATCCCGCTCGCGCGAAGGCAGCCGTTTCCGCGAGGAAGCGGGTGAGCCGTCCGGGCATGCGGTCGCACGGCTTGCACCGGCGGGCCTCCGGCGGCACATGGCACTGGTTGATTCTGGCACCGGTTGACTCTGGCACCGATGGCCTCCGGCACCGATTGCCTCTCACGCGGTAATGTCCATGACTTCGTCCCTTCGGCCGAGCTTGCCTTCCCCGACGGCGCCCGCGCGGCCCCACAGCTTCACCGTTCACGGGCGCACCGTCGAGGACCCCTATGCCTGGCTGAAGGCGGCGAATTGGCGGGAGGTGCTCAAGGATCCGGCGGCCCTGCCGGCGGAGATCCGGACCTACCTGGAGGCGGAGAACGCCTACGCGGAGGCGGCGCTCGGCCCGACCGCGTCCCTGCGCAAGACCCTCGTCGCCGAGATGCGCGCGCGGATCCGCGAGGATGAGAGCAGCGTCCCCAACGTCGACGGTCCCTTCGCCTACTACACCCGTCACCGGGAGGGGGGGCAGCATCCCCTGGTCTGCCGCCGTCCCGCCGCCGGGATCGAGGCGGTGCCGGTCGAGCGCCTCGCGGGCGAGGGCGAGGAGATCCTGATCGACGGCGACCGCGAGGGCGAGGGCCACGCCTTCTTCGATCTGTCGAGCGTGGCCCATTCGGACGACCATCGCCTGCTGGCCTGGAGCGCCGACACCAAGGGATCCGAACTCTACACGATCCGGGTGCGCGACCTCGCCTCCGGCCGGGACCGCGAGGACGCCGTCCTGGCGACGACCGGGGAGGCGGTCTGGAGCGCGGACGGCGCGGCCTTCTGGTACGTCGCCGTCGACGAGAACCACCGGCCGGCCAAGGTGATGCTGCACCGGCTCGGCACCCCCCAGGTCGACGACGAGACGGTCTACGAGGAGCCCGATTCCGGCTTCTTCGTCGGCATCGAGGAGACCCAGTCCGGCGCCTTCCTGGCCATCACGGCCAACGACCACGAGACCTCCGAGGTCCACCTGATCGACAGGGCGCGGCCGGGCACCTTCTACCGGACCGTCGCGCCGCGGACCGACAAGCTGATCTACTCGGTGGAGCACCGCGGCGACGAGCTCTTCATCCGCACCAACGCGGACGGGGCGGAGGATTTCAAGATCGTGGTGGCGCCGCTCGCCGATCCGGGCCGGGCAAACTGGCGCGACCTCATCCCGCACCGCCCGGGCGTGATGATCCGCTTCCTACACGTGCTGGCGCGGCACCTCGTGCGGCTGGAACTGGAGAATGCGCGGCCGCGGCTGATCGTCCGGGACGCGGCCGGCGACGAGCACGCGGTGGCCTTCGAGGAGGAGGCCTACTCGCTCGGCCTGCTGCCGGGCCTGGCCTTCGACACCGACGAGGCGCGCTTCGTCTACTCGTCCCTGACCACGCCGGCGGAGATCTACGATTACGACCTCTCGACCCGCACCCGGCGCCTGCGCAAGCGCCAGGAGGTGCCGAGCGGCCACGACCCGGCGCGCTACGTGACCCGCCGCCTGTTCGCGACCGCGCCGGACGGGGAGCGCGTGCCGATCTCGCTCTTCCACCGCCGCGACTGCCCGCTCGACGGCACGGCGCCGCTCCTCCTCTACGGCTACGGCTCCTACGGCTCGCTGATGTCGGCGAGCTTCCGCACCAACCCGCTCTCGCTCGTGGACCGCGGCTTCGTCTACGCCATCGCGCATGTCCGCGGCGGCACCGAGAAGGGCTGGCGCTGGTACCTCGACGGCAAGCGCGAGAAGAAGCCGAACACTTTCTCGGATTTCGTCGCCTGCGCCGGCGCGCTGATCGAGGCCCGCTATACCTCGGCCGGCAGGATCGTCGCCCATGGCGGCAGCGCGGGCGGGATGCTGATGGGGGCGGTGGCCAACCTCGCGCCCGAGCTCTTCGCCGGCATCGTGGCGGACGTGCCCTTCGTGGACGTGCTCAACACGATGCTCGACGGCGACCTGCCGCTGACCCCGCCGGAATGGCCCGAATGGGGCAATCCGGGCGCGGACCCGAAGGCCTTCGAGACCATCCTGTCCTACTCGCCCTACGACAACCTGCGGGCCGCCGCCTATCCGGCGATCCTGGCGCTGGGGGGCCTGACGGATCCCCGGGTGACCTACTGGGAGCCCGCGAAATGGGTGGCGCGCCTGCGCGCCACCATGACCGGGGGCGGTCCGGTCCTGCTGCGCATCAACATGGAGGCGGGGCACGGGGGCGCGGCCGGGCGCTTCGACCGGCTGGAAGAGGTGGCGCTGATCTACGCCTTCGCGCTCGCCGTGGCCGGCAAGGCGGGGGAGGCCGCCTGATTCGCCTCAGGGCAGCGCGACCCCGAAGGCCTCGCGGTAGCCGCGCCGGCCTTCGGGCGTGATGAGCAGGGCCCGCGACCCGGCCTCGCGCCGGATCCAGCCCTGATCGAGGCCGTGCGCGCAGAGGGCGGCGCCGAGGCGCCCTGCGAGGTGCGGCCGCCGCTCGCTCCAGTCGAGGCAGGGGCGGCACAGGGGGGCACCGCGCGCGGGGCCGGTCACCGGGAGGGCGACGCCGAGGGCCGTGAGCCGGGCCAGCCCGGTCGGCGTGACGAGCCCCGCCTCCTCCGCGATCTCGATCCAGCCCGCCGCGGCCAGGGCCTCGGCGAGCGCGACGCCGAGCCGCCCGGCGATGTGGTCGTAGCAGGTGCGGGCGAGGCGCAGGCGCGCGTCGCGCGGTCCGGTGGGGGGCCCGGGGGCGGCCTCCCCGGCGACCTGCATCAGGCCCTCGATCAGGTGCGCGACGGCCGGACCGGCGAGGCGGTGGTAGCGGTGGCGGCCCTGGCGGGCGACGACGAGGAGGCCGGCCCGGGTCAGCTGCGCGAGGTGGCCGCTCGCGGTCTGGGGCGTGATCCCGGCGACCCCGGCGAGTTCGCCCGCCGTGAGCGCGCGCCCGTCCATGAGCGCCTGCATCATCGCCGCCCGGGCGGGATCGCCGATCAGGGCGCCGAGCTGCGCGATCGTGGCGGTGGTGACCATCCGGAAGCCCTCCTGCCCGAGAGGTAGCACGGGAGGACGCGCCACGCTTCGGCCGCGGCCGCAGCATCGGGCGCGGGCCGGCGGCAGGGTGAGGCCAGGAGCCAGCCCGCTATGGGCCAGCCCGCTATGAGCCAGCCCGCCGTGATCCAGCCCGACAGGACCCACCCCGCGCCGCTCGCTGCTCCGTTGCGCGCGCGGCTGCGCGCGCTCCTCGTGCTCTGCCTGCGGCACCACCGCACCCGCTGGGAGCTGCGCGACCTGAGCCCGCACCTCCTGGCGGATATCGGCCTCGACGAGGATCGACGGCAGGCGGAATGCGCGAAGCCGTTCTGGCGCGGTTGAGCGGGCAGCCGGAGCGGAGAGGGCGCGGTCAGTACGGGCAGGCGAGACCGGCGGTCATGGCCCAGGACCGTTGGTTCCGTTCGCGAATCGCCGCCGAGCCCTGGGCTTGGTGCCGACGATTGGTAAGGGCCGACGGCCCGACGCGTCCGCATGCTGGGCCGCCGGTGTGACCCCACCCCTCACGGCGCGGTCCCGTGCTCGCCCCCGGACCGGCATGAGCCATGCCGGGCGTCGCGCGCGAGGACGCGGCGAGCCCCGCTTCGGCGGCCGGAGCGGCGCGGTTGATCGGCCTCGGCGGCGAGGGGGCGGGGATCAATTGCCCTCGCCCTCCTCCTCGCTCTCGCCCTCGCCCTCGATGTGCTCGACCGAGACGACGCGCTCGTCCTTGGCGGTGTTGAACACCGTCACGCCCTGGGAGGCCCGCCCGACGATGCGGATGTCGTCCACCGGCACGCGGATGAGCTGGCCGCCATTGGTCACCAGCATGATCTGATCGCTCGTCTCGACCGGGAAGGAGGCGACGAGGTGGCCGTTGCGGGTGTTCACCTCCATGGCCTTGATGCCTTTGCCGCCGCGCCCGGAGATCCGGTACTCGAAGGAGGAGGTGCGCTTGCCGAAGCCGCGCTCGGAGAGGGTCAGCACGAACTGCTCCGCCGCCCCCATGGCGATGTAGCGCTCCTGATCGAGGTCGATCGAGGCCGCGGTCTCCTCGCCGTCCGCCTCCGGCGTCGCGGGCAGCTCGATCGCCTCGCCGGTCGCCCGGCGGTCGGCGTTGGCCCGGCGCAGATAGGCCTGCCGCTCCTCCGGCGTGGCCTCGAAGTGGCGCAGGATCGTCATGGAGATCACCCGGTCGCCGCTGCCGAGGTTGATGCCGCGCACGCCGGTCGAGTCGCGGCCCTTGAACACCCGCACGTCGGTGACCGGGAAGCGGATGCACTGCCCCGCCGCCGTCGTCAGCAGGACGTCGTCGGCCTCGGTGCAGATCTCGACATGGACGATGTGGTCGCCCTCGTCGAGCTTCATGGCGATCTTGCCGTTGCGGTTGACCTGCACGAAGTCGGACAGCTTGTTGCGCCGGACGTGGCCGCTCGCCGTCGCGAACATGACGTCGAGCGTTTCCCAGGACGCCTCGTCCTCCGGCAGCGGCATGATCGTGGTGATCCGCTCGCCCGACGTGTCGAGGGGCAGGATGTTGACGAGCGCCTTGCCGCGGGCGTTCGGGGCCGCGAGCGGCAGCCGCCAGACCTTCTCCTTGTAGGCCTGTCCCTGCGAGGAGAAGAACAGCACCGGGGTGTGGGTGTTGGCGACGAAGAGCCGGGTGACGAAATCCTCGTCGCGGGTCGTCATGCCGGAGCGGCCCTTGCCGCCGCGCCGCTGCGCCCGGTAGGTCGAGAGCGGCACCCGCTTGATGTAGCCGGCGTGCGACACGGTCACGACCATGTCCTCGCGCTGGATCAGGTCCTCGTCCTCGACGGTCGAGTCCCAGTCCTGGATCTCGGTCCTGCGCGGGGTCGCGAACTCGGCCCGCACCTCCGCGAGTTCGGCCTTGACGATGCCGAGGATGCGCGCGCGCGAGCGCAGGATGTCGAGGTAGTCGGCGATCTCGTCGGCGAGCTGCTTCAGCTCGTCCCCGACCTCGTCGCGGCCGAGCGCCGTCAGGCGCTGCAGGCGCAGGTCCAGGATGGCGCGGGCCTGCGCGTCGGACAGCCGGTAGGTGCCGTCATCGGCGACGCGGTGGCGCGGATCGTCCACGAGGGCGATCAGCGGCGCGATGTCGACGGCCGGCCAGTCGCGGGCCATCAGCGCCTCGCGGGCGCTGTTCGGATCCGGCGAGGTGCGGATCAGCCGGATGACCTCGTCGATGTTGGCGACCGCGATGGCGAGGCCGCACAGGACGTGGGCGCGCTCGCGCGCCTTCCTCAGCAGGAACTTGGTGCGCCGGGAGACGACCTCCTCGCGGAAGTCGATGAAGGCCTGGATCAGGTCCTTGAGGTTGAGGAGCTCAGGGCGGCCGCCGTTCAGCGCCACCATGTTGCAGCCGAAGGAGGTCTGCAGCGGCGTGTACCGGTAGAGCTGGTTGAGGACGACGTCCGCCATCGCGTCGCGCTTGAGTTCGACCACGATGCGCATGCCGTCGCGGTCGGATTCGTCGCGCAGATCCGACACGCCCTCGATGCGCTTGTCGCGCACGAGCTCGGCGATCTTCTCCACCAGGGAGGCCTTGTTCACCTGATAGGGGATCTCGGTGAAGACCAGCGCCTCGCGCTCCTTGCGGATCTCCTCCACGTGCGACTTGGCGCGCATGATCACCGAGCCGCGGCCGGTCATGTAGGCGGCGCGGGTGCCGGCGCGGCCGAGGATCTGGCCGCCGGTCGGGAAGTCGGGACCCGGGATGATCTCGTTCAGGCCCTCGATGGTGAGGGCGGGATCGTCGATCAGCGCGATGCAGCCTTCGATCACCTCGCCGAGATTGTGCGGCGGGATGTTGGTCGCCATGCCGACCGCGATGCCGCCGGCGCCGTTGACGAGGAGGTTCGGGAAGCGGGCGGGCAGCACCGCCGGCTCGTCCTTCGACTCGTCGTAGTTCGGGTTGAAGTCGACCGTGTTCTTGTCGATGTCCTCGAGCAGCGCCATGGCGGGCTTGGCGAGGCGCGATTCCGTGTAGCGCATCGCCGCCGGCGGATCGCCGTCGATCGAGCCGAAATTGCCCTGGCCATCGACCAGCATCAGCCGCATGGCGAAATCCTGCGCCATGCGGACCAGCGCGTCGTAGATCGACTGGTCGCCGTGCGGGTGATACTGACCCATCACGTCGCCGACGATGCGCGCCGACTTGACGTACTTGCGTTCCGGCAGGTAGCCGTTCTCGTACATCGAGTAGAGGATGCGCCGGTGGACGGGCTTGAGGCCGTCGCGCGCGTCCGGCAGCGCCCGGCTCACGATCACGCTCATCGCGTAATCGAGGTAGGAGCGGCGCATCTCGTCGGTGATGGAAACGGGCTTGATGTCGCTGGCGGGCGGGGGAGCGCCAGTCTCGTCTTTCTCTGCCAAGGTCACACTCTCGCGGGGGCCGACGGGGCCACGGGGAAACTAGCCGATTTCGGGTGCCGCCGCCAGCAGCGCGGCAGTGGCCGGAATGGATGCGCCAGCAATGATTTAGATGGGGTTTCCGGGTCCCCCGCGCAACCCGGATCCGGCCGCTGCGCGCCCCGCCGGACGCGACGGCCCGGACCGACGGATCCGGGTCGTGGTCGTGGCCGCGCCGCGATGGGCCGCGACGCCGCGTGGCCGAGATCCCGGAGCCGCGCCCGATCCGGTTGCGATCGGGCGCGGCTCCAAGTCATTGAGCTTGGTCAGTAATCTTGGTCAGCGATCCCGCCGCATCGTCCTCGACGAACCGGCATCCCCTTCGTCGCACATGCGCTAGAACGGGATGTCGTCGTCCAGGTCGTCGTAGCGCTTCTGGCCGCCGCCCGCCGGGGCCGGCCGGCGCTCGCCGCCCGAGGAGCGGCCGCCGCCGCCGAAATCGCCGCCGCGGCTGATCTGACCGCCGCCCATGTCGTCGGCCGCGCCCATCTCGCCGCCGCCGCGCCCGTCGAGGATCGTCAGCTCGCCCCGGAAACGCTGCAGCACCACCTCGGTCGTGTACTTCTCGACGCCGGACTGGTCCTGCCACTTGCGGGTCTGGAGCTGCCCCTCGACGTAGACCTTAGAGCCCTTGCGCAGGTACTGCTCGGCCACGCGGGCCAGATTCTCGTTGTAGATCACGACCGAGTGCCACTCGGTCTTCTCCTTGCGCTCCCCGGACTGCTTGTCCTTCCAGGATTCCGAGGTCGCGAGCCGGAGATTCACCACCGGGTCGCCGGAGGCGAGGCGGCGCACCTCGGGGTCGCGCCCGAGATTGCCCACCAGGATCACCTTGTTCACGCTGCCCGCCATCACGCTCTCCTTGCCGTCCATCTCTCTCGGGCTGCCGCGCCCGGCCCTGGGCCGCGCACCGTCCGCGGGACGGCGCGAGGGTGGGCCGAACGGATCCGCACCGGCAAGGCCGACGGGCCGCCTGTGCCCGGAACACACAGCCGGTGGGATCGCTCTTGTTCTATATTTGTTCGGCGTTTCGGGCAAGGGGGCGCGCCCTCGCCGGCCGGAGAACGACCCCCAAAGAAAAAAGGCCACACGCGCGGTGTGGCCCAAGTCTAGGGAGGAAACGCCCAAAGAGGGCAGCAGAACGACGACGCCATCGCCGTGCTGCAACGCCAAATATAGGCTCGCGCCATTGCTCGGGGCAAGTGCCTCGAAGGTCTCGTCAAGGGATTGGTGGCAGCTGATGCAGAGAAGCCACGCGCTGTGCTGAACGGCCGGTTGACGCCGGCCGCGGACGAGGGCCGATCAGGCCGGCGACGTGCCGCAGAGGAGCCCGCGCTGCCCGGCGGAGGATCGGGGCGGCCGCCGGATCCGGAGGCGGCGCACCCCGTTCTCGTTGCGGAGCCGGCCGCCGTGGAGGAACCCGTGCTGACAGACCTGCCTGAGGTGACGACGCGGGCGATCCGGGTCCGCGGGACGGTGCTGCACCTCGCCGAGGCCGGGCCGCCGGACGGGCCGCTCACGCTGCTGCTGCACGGATTCCCGGAATTCTGGTACGGCTGGCGCCACCAGATCGGCCCGCTCGCCGCCGCGGGCCTGCGGGTGGTCGCGCCCGACCAGCGCGGCTACGGGGCGAGCGGCAAGCCGAAGGATCTCGGAGCCTATCACCTGGACGAGCTGGCGGCGGACGTGATCGGCCTCGCCGACGCGTTCGCGCGGGACAGGATCCGGCTCGTCGGTCACGATTGGGGAGGCGTCGTGGCGTGGCAATGCGCGGCCCGGTACGCCGAGCGGGTCGAGCGCGCCGCGATCCTCAATGCGCCGCACCCGGACGTGTTCTTCGGCTATGTCGGGCGCCATCCGACCCAGATCCTGCGCAGCAGCTACATGGGCCTGTTCCAGCTGCCCTGGCTGCCCGAGGCGCTGCTGCGCGCGGGCGATTTCGCGCTGCTGCGCCGCGCGCTAGCGGGATCGAGCCGCCCCGGGACCTTCGACGCGGCCGCGCTCGACCGCTACGCCCGGGCTTGGAGCGAGCCCGGAGCCCTCACCGGCATGCTCAACTGGTACCGCGGGCTGCGCCTGCCCCGGCGCCCGCTCCCGGATCCCGTCCGACCGCCGGTTCTGATCCTGTGGGGCGAGCGGGACACCGCGCTCGAAGCGGGGCTCGCCGAGGCCAGCCTCGCGCGCTGCGCCGCGGGGGAGATCCGGCACTTTCCGGAGGCCACGCACTGGGTCCAGCACGAGGAAGCGGCGGAGGTGAACCGCGCCCTCCTGACCTTCCTGACCGGCGCCGCCGCGACCGCGTGAGCCTGTGGCGGGAAAGCGTCACCTGCCGGCGCACGTACGCGCCTGGGTTGACCGGCCCGACTCCCCTCGGCCATCCCGGCGCTTCCGCGCCGCCCGGCGGCGCTCCCGCGGAGGAGGGGACGATGACGCCTCGCATCCTGGCGCCGCTCTGCGGCGCCGCCCTGCTGGCCCTGGCCGGCACCATGCCCGGCCACGCCGCCAGCCTGCTCGACAGCGGGCCGCTCGCCGATTTCCTGACGGTCTTCCGCCAGCAGGCGGTGCCCCGCCAGACCATCGGCTGGAACAGCCCCTACAAGCCCGGCACGGTCGTGGTCTCGACCAGCCAGCGGCGGCTCTACTACATCCTGCCGAACCAGGAGGCGATCCAGTACGGCGTCGGCGTGGGCCGCGACGGGTTCTCCTGGTCGGGCACCAAGACCGTGACGATGAAGAAGGAATGGCCGGCCTGGCGCCCGCCCGAGCAGATGCTCAGGCGCCGCCCGGACCTTCCGCGCTACATGGCCGGCGGCATGGACAACCCGCTCGGCGCCCGGGCGCTGTATCTCGGCTCGTCGCTCTACCGCATCCACGGCTCGAACGAGCCCGAGACGATCGGGGCGGCGGTGTCCTCGGGATGCATCCGCATGACGAACCGGGACGTCATCGACCTCTACGGCCGGGTGAAGGTCGGCACGAAGGTGGTGGTGCTGCCGTAGGGACGGGGCGCGTCCCGCGGGCGTGTCGCCGAGCGGCCGCGGGGATCCCGCCCGGCGCCCTCCGGAGCGACTTCGCAGGCGGGGTGCCTCGCGGCGGGCACCCGAAGCGACGGGCCCGGCCGGGCGACCGCCCCGCGACCCGCGCGCATCGCGACCAACTCCCATGCGGAACGGGCCGCCCTCCCGGTGGAGAACGGCCCGTCGCACGCTCGCTGATCCGCCCGTCTCCGAAGAGCGTGACGGATCGGATTGTCAGTTGAGGACGACGACCCTGGAGCCGACCTTGACGCGCTCGTAGAGGTCGGTGACGTCGTCGTTGGTCATGCGGATGCACCCGGAGGAGACCGCCTGGCCGATCGTGTCGGGCTCGTTCGAGCCGTGGATGCGGTAGAGCGTGCCGCCGATGTACATGGCGCGGGCGCCGAGCGGGTTGTCGATGCCGCCGGCCATGTAGCGCGGCAGGTCGGGGCGGCGGGCCAGCATCTCCTTCGGGGGCGTCCAGGACGGCCACTCCTTCTTGGCGACGATCGTCTTCGTGCCCGACCAGGTGAAGCCCGGGCGGCCGACGCCGACCCCGTAGCGGATCGCCATGCCGTCGCCGAGCACGTAGTAGAGGCGGCGCTCGGCCGTCGAGACCACGACCGTGCCCGGAGCGTAGCGGCCGTCGAAGGGCACGAGCTCCCGCGGGATCGGGGCGACCTGCGCTTGGTCGGTGCTCCCGGCGGCCTGCCCCCGTCCGTAGGGAGCGGCGGAGAAGGGCGCCCCGTAGGGCCGGCTCGCGTAGTACTCCTCGCCGGGATTGACATCGAACGGGTCGTAGGGGGCCGCCTTGACCGGGGCCGAGGCGAGCACGCAGGCACCGAGGACGCCCGCGAGGGCGGAGGCGAAGATCTTCATGAGCGGGAGCCTTACCTCAGCAGTTACCTTTGCAGTTAAGAATGTTCGACGGCGACTTCGGTTCCCGGGAAAAGCCGCGCTTCGTGCTGTGGTGAACCGCTGAGCCGTCGCTGTGCGGGTTTCTGCTTGGCCCGGGCCGGCGGATGCTGCGGTGCGCCGGCGCACCTTGGCCGTTGGCGGGGCGGCGTCTGGGCTTCGTCTTTCCGGCTTGGCCGTGAGGGGGACGCGTCGCTCCGCGACGGGCCGGGGCGGAGCGCGTCGCGCCCGTGCCTGCCGCCCGGCGACGTCGCAAGCTCGGCGTTTGATGCAGACACCACCTGCGCGGCACGCATGGATGCGCCGATCGGCGCGACCGCGTCCACGCAGCGCGCGGGGTCGTCGCGTCCGCCCCGCGGCGGGCGGCGCGAGGATCGCGGAGGGGTGCAGGCTCGCCCGGCGGTCCGCGCAGCCGCGCGGCCGCGTCGGGCCCCGGGGGGATCGCGATCGGCCCTGCCGTCGGGGGAGAGGCCCGCTCCGCGCCCTCAGTTCGGGCCGCGAGCCCGGGCCTCGAAGGCTTCCGCCATGGTATCGTCGGCGCGGCCCAGCGATTCGAGGTGCTCGGCCCGGCGCGTCTGCGCGGCGCGGTCCTCGCCCTGGCTCATGTCGGCCGTCACGCGCGCCCGGGCGGCCTCGCGCCGGTGACGCTCCGCCTGCTCGCGGAAGAACGCCGCCTGCTGCCCGGCGGTGTCGGCGTACTCGCGTGCGTAGGAGTCCGAATCGTCCTTCGCGGCCATCGCGCTCCTCATCTGCCTCTGCGCGGCATCCTCCCGTCCGCCCCGCCGGCTAATGCGCGGGCGTGGCGGGTCCGGCCCTCGGCCGGACGAGGGGAGGTTAGGGCAGCCGGGAGGCGGGTCAAACGGGTCCGTTCAGGGGGTCTGCGCGGCCGCGTAGGCCATCACGCCCATCAGCGCGCCGACGTCCCGGTAGCGGTCGCCGCGGGTCGTCATCATCGCCTCGAACTTGTCGTGCACCTGCGCCACCGTCAGGCTGCGCGCCTTCCGGCGCCCGACCCGCTCGTAGAAGATCGGCTTGTTGGCCTTGGCGGGCTTCGGCAGCAGGGCGGCGGCCTCCGCCTTCGGCTCCTCGACGACCTTCGCCATGAAGCGCTCGGCGTCGTCGGGTCCGAGGAAGTGCGCGAGGTAGGTCTCGCCCACCGAGAGCGAGCGGCCGATGCGGGCGGCGATCCGGGTGCTGTCGCGCTTGAGCATCTCCCCGGCCAGCAGGGCCGAGAGGGCCGGGTCCCGGCGCATGTCGAGGATGCGGGCCTTCTCGGCCGCATCCGCCACCGTGTTGTCCTCGGCGATCAGCGACGCCTCGCGGGCGAGGCCGTGCTGGGCGCCGAACTCGCGCATCACCTGGAGCCAGGTGCGCTCGATGAACTGGTAGAGGCCGGTCGCCGAGGAGGTGCGGGCCTGGACCTCGGTGGCGAAGCTCGACTCCTTGTCGGCGATCGCCATCAGCAGGACCGGATCCATGCCGACCCTGTAGGCGGCCTTGACGATGGTCTGGACGATGTGGCGGCGCACCCGCATCGGCCCGAAGGCCAGCACCTCGTTCGGGTCGCCGCCCGTCGTCGCCGAGAGCAGGTCGTCGTAGGAGACCCGGTCGACGCCGTCCGCCCCGAGCGCGGTGTCGAGGTCGTGCACCGGCATGCTGATCGGCGCCTCCTTGGGCGCGGCCTGCAGGCGGGGCTTGGGCATCACCTTGGGCATCACCAGGAGGTCGGCCATCAGGGCGACCGGCGGGCCGGCCGAACTCACGAGGTCCGGACCGTAGCGGTGCAGGAGCGACCCCAGCCCCGCCGCCAGGCAGGCGGCGGTGAGGATGGTGCGGGCCAGGACCGGAACGCCGCCCGGGGCGGCCCGGCCGCCGACCACCAGCGCGTCCCGCGGACCGGCGGGGGCCCAGCGGACGACCTGGGCCGACGGTCCGATCGCGCGATGCGTCATGAAGGGTCATCCCCGAGCTGGGCCGAATGTGTCCGGCGCGTTTCGGCCAGGAAGCCGGGGAGTTGTGGCGATAAGACGGCGCCGCTCGCGCCGCCGTGATCTTGTGCGGGACAAGGCTTGGCCGATGGAGCCGCGACTCGCCCGGCGCCGAACGGCCAAGCTTAACTTGGAGCAAGCCGGGAAAGCTTGGCCAGGGGCGTGCTGCGCCGCGGCACAGGGGCGGCGCGGCTCAGCGCGAGACCGGCTGCTGCTGCGGAGCGGCGCGGTCGCGCTTGTTGGCCTGGTGGCGGCCGATGGCGCACCCGGCCGCCGCGCCCGCCAGGGTGTGGCCGCCCGCGTAATGCCCGGCGACCCCGCCGGCGATCGCGCCCTTGATGCAACCCTTCGCCTCGGCGGCACCGCTCGCGGCCGCGAGGCCGGCCGCGACGGACGCGGCGATCAGGATCTGTCTCATCGCTTCTCCTCCGGAAACCCGCGCGGTCGCGGCCACCCGACCCGGGCGGCCGCCGCAACCGTGGCGGGTGAGAGGAGGAACCCGGATCCCGGCGCCCGGTTCCCGGGAGCGGCGCCCGACGCCAGGGGAAGCGCAGTCCAGGCGGCGCCGCGGGCGCCGGGTCAGAGTTTCACCACGAGCTTCCCGAAGTTGCGGCCCTTCAGGAGGCCGATGAAGGCCTCGGGCGCCTGTTCGAGACCTTCCACGATGTCCTCCCGGTAGCGGATCCGCCCGTCGCGGAGCCATTCGGCGACGTCGCGCAGGAAGGCGGGCTCCTGGTCGGCGAAGTCCCAGACGATGAAGCCCCGGAAGGTGAGGCGCTTGCTCAAGGTGGCGCGCATCAGCGCCGGCACCCGGTCCGGGCCGGGAGGGAGCTCGGTCATGTTGTAGTTCGCCACCAGGCCGCAGACCGGGATCCGGGCGAAATCGTTGAGGAGCGGCAGCACCGCGTCGAAGACGGCGCCGCCGACATTCTCGAAATAGACGTCGATCCCGTTCGGGCAGGCCGCCGCCAGCGCCCCCGGCAGGTCGGCGCTGCGGTGGTCGATCGCGGCGTCGAAGCCGAGCTCCTCCGTGAGGTGGCGGCACTTGTCGGGGCCGCCCGCGATCCCGACCGCCCGCGCGCCCTTCAGCTTGGCGATCTGACCGACCAGGGAGCCCACCGGCCCGGTCGCGGCCGCCACCACGACCGTCTCGCCGGGCTTGGGAGCGCCGATGGTGAGCAGGCCCGTGTAGGCGGTCATCCCCGGCATGCCGAGGATCCCGAGCGCGGTGGTGACCGGGGCGACCGCGGGATCGAGCTTGCGCAGGCCTCTCCCATCCGAGACCGCGAAATCCTGCCAGCCGCCATAGGCCAGCACCGTGTCGCCGGCCGCGAAGCCGGGATTGTGGGAGGCCACCACCTCCGCGACCGTGCCGCCGACCATGACCTCGTTGATCTCGACCGGCTTGGCGTAGGATTTCGCCGCGCTCATCCGGCCGCGCATGTAGGGATCGAGGGACAGGTAGCGGTTGCGCAGCAGCACCTCGCCCTCCCGCGGGACCGGCACGGCGCCCCGTTCGAGCCGGAAATGCGCCGGGTTCGGCTCGCCGTGCGGGCGGGCGGCGAGGACGATGCGGCGGTTGAGGTCTGACATGGGGGTCTCCCTGGCATGGCCGCCGGCGGGCGCGGCGTGCGCGACGCCCCGGACTTGGTGCCCGGGCGGCTTCGGGTCAACGCCACGCTTGCCCGGGGCGGGCCGAGGGCGCGGCCGGCGCGCCCGCCGCCTCCCCTGGCCCCCGGGGCGCCCGGATCTATTTCCGCGCCGAGCCCCTCGCCGGACCGTTCCGATGATCCTGACCACGCTCCTGCCGGCCGCGCTCGCCGCCGCCGCGCTCGCGCCGACGCCCGCCGCCGGCTCACCCCTGGACCGCTACCGCTGGAAGGCGCGCCTGCTCGTGGTCGCCGCAACCCCGGACGACCCGCGCGTCGCGGCGCAGCGGCGCGTCCTCGCGCGGCACGAGGCCGGGGCGGCGGAGCGGAACCTCGTCCTCGTCGAGGCGGTCGGTGCGGGTCCGCAGGCAGCGGCGATCCGGCGGGCGCTCGCCCTGCCGGCGCAGGAGTTTCGCGCCGTGCTGGTGGGCAAGGACGGCACCGCCAAGCTCAGGGCCGCCGCGCCGATCCCCGCCGAGACGCTCTTCGCCACCATCGACGCCATGCCGATGCGCCGCGACGAGGCCGGCCGGCGCTGAGGCGGGGCCGCCCGAGGACGGCCCCGCTGTGACGGCCCCGCTGTCGCGGTCAGTAATCGCAGCGGGTCACCAGGACGCGCCGGTAGCCGTAGGGCGTCCAGCGCACCCGAGGCACTTGGTAACAGCCGCCGTAATCGTCGTAGCCGTAGCCGTAATAGCTCGCCGGGTAGTAGCCCCCGTAATAGTACGGGTAGGCCGAGGCGGCCGCGAGGCCGAGTCCGAGGCCGAGGCCCAGGCCGGCGGCGCCGTAGCCGTAGCCCCGGCGGTAACCGTAGCCGCGGTAGCCGTAGCCGCGATAGCCGTAGCCCCCGTAGCCGAACCGGGCGCCGCGGAAGCCGTAGCCGCCGCCGAAGGCCGGCCGTCCGAGACCGGCGCCGAAGCCCGCATTCCGGAAGCCGCCCCCGAAGCCGGCGCCGCGGAACCCGCCTCCCGCGAACCCGCCGCGGAACCCGCCCCCGCCGAGGCCGCCGCGGAATCCGCCCCCGCCGAGGCCGCCGCGGAAGCCGCCGCCACCGCCGTGGAAGCCGCCGCCGCCAAAGCCGCCGCGCGCCTCCGCCATCGTCGGGGCCAGCATAAGCGCGCCCACCAGGGCTGCCGACGCCACCATCACGCGTGTCATGTCGTCATCTCCGAATTGCGACCTGTCCCAAAAGGAAACGCGGCTGCGAGGGTTTCGGTCCCCGCTGCACAGGAAGGTGATCGCGTGCTACCGAGCGGCCCGGCGAGGCGAACGCGAGGGCCGGACATGCTTGGTTGGGGCGGGGCGAGGGCGTGGACCGCGGGGGCGCTGCTGCTCTGGGCCGTCGCGGCGCGCGCGGCCGAGCCCTGCGTGCCGGTCAGCCACGAGGGCGAGCGCTTCGTCGCCTGCACGGTGGACCTGCGCAGGAGCCGGATCAAGCTGTTCTGGCGCGGCGCCGACGGGCAGCCCTACGCCTCCCTCGGCCGCCTCGCCGCCGCGCAGGGCAAGGGGCTCAGCTTCGCGATGAATGCCGGCATGTACGATGCCGGTCTCGCGCCGGTCGGCCTCTACGTGGAGGAGGGGCGCGAGCTCAAAGCCGCCAACACGGCGAACGGCCCCGGCAATTTCCACCTCAAGCCGAACGGCGTCTTCTACGTCAGCGGCGACCGGGCCGGCGTGCTGGAGACCGGCCGCTACCTGCGCGCCCGCGTGCGGGCCGAGTACGCGACCCAGTCCGGGCCGATGCTGGTGCTCGCCGGCCGCATCCACCCGAAGATCTCGACGAACGGTCCCTCGCTGAAGATCCGCAACGGCGTCGGGGTGAGGCCCGACGGGCACGTCGCCGTCTTCGCCATCTCGGAGGCGCCGGTCACCTTCGGGGCCTTCGCCCGGCTGTTCCGCGACGCGCTCGGCTGCCCGAACGCGCTCTTCCTCGACGGCAGCGTGTCGAGCCTCTACGCGCCCGCGCTCAACCGCCAGGACCTGAGCCGCCCCCTCGGGCCGCTCGTCGGCGCGGTCCCGCGCTGAGGCCCATTTCCTTCCCGCGGCCGATGGTCTACCTGACGCCGCGATGAACCGCACCGCGCTCTATGCCGGGTCCTTCGATCCGGTGACCAACGGCCACGTGGACGTGATCCGGCAGGCCTGCCGGCTGGTCCCGCGGCTCGTCATCGCCATCGGGGTTCATCCGGGCAAGACGCCCCTGTTCGGCGCCGAGGAGCGGGCGGAGCTGCTGCGGGAGATCTGCGCGCCCCTCGCCGCCGCGGAGGGCGCGGCGCTCGACGTGGTCACCTTCGACGATCTCGCGGTCTCGGCGGCGCGGCGGGTCGGGGCGAGCCTGTTCATCCGCGGCCTGCGCGACGGGACCGACCTCGACTACGAGATGCAGCTCGCGGGGATGAACGGCGCCATGGCCCCGGAGGTGCAGACGGTCTTCCTGCCGGCCTCGACCGGCGTGCGCCCGATCACCGCCACGCTGGTGCGCCAGATCGCCGCGATGGGGGGCGACGTGCGGCCCTTCGTGCCCGATCTCGTGGCCGAGCGCCTGCGCGCCCGCTTCGCCAAGCCGTGATTTTCCAAGCCTTGATTCGCCAAGCCTTGATTCGCCAAGCCTTGTTTCGCCAAGCCCTGGGCCGATCCCGGCCGCATTCCCCAGCTGAAGGAGATTTCCCGATGATCCGCTGGCTCGTCGCCCTGGCGTTCACCGTCGCGGCATCCTTCGGCGCCGCCGCGGCGCCGGACGCCAACACGGTCTACCTCGACACCAAGGACGGCCGCATCACCATCCAGCTGCGGCCCGAACTCGCGCCCAAGCACGCGCAGCAGATCAAGACGCTGGTCCGGCAGGGCTTCTACAACGGCGTGCCGTTCCACCGGGTGATCGACGGGTTCATGGCCCAGACCGGCGACCCGACCGGCACCGGCACCGGCAAGTCGAAGCTGCCCGACCTGCCGGCCGAATTCACGCCGACGCCGTTCAAGCGCGGCACGGTCGGCATGGCCCGCTCGCAGGACCCGAACTCCGCCAACTCGCAGTTCTTCATCTGCTTCGACGAGGCGCCCTTCCTCAACAACCAGTACACGGTGGTGGGCACCGTCACCGCCGGCATGGACGTGGTCGACAAGATCAAGAAGGGCGCGAAGTCCGCCAACGGCCAAGTGCAGAACCCCGACAAGATCGTCCGGATGACGCTGGCCCAGGATGGTCAGTAGCGGGCCCGGACCGGCGGGGCTGATCGCCGCGGCGGCGGCGCTCGCCCTGGCGGCCGGCCCGGCCGCCGCCCAGTTCGAGGACGACGAGGCCCCGCTGCTGCCCTCGCTGCCCACGACCCTGCGGGCGACGGTGCGGGTGCCGGTCGACCGCGCCGCCCTGGTCTCTCCCGCCGACACGCTGGTCCAGCTCTACCCGGCGCTGGCCGCCTGCTGGGACCCGCCGCCCGGCCTCGGGCGCGGCCAGGTCACCCTGCGGCTGAGCCTCACCCGCGACGGGCGCCTCGCAGGCGTGCCGCGCGTGACCTTCGCCAGCCTGCCGCCCGAGCGGCGCCGGCCGCTCGTCGAGGCGGCGCAGCGGGCGGTCCGGGCCTGCACCCCGGTCGCCCTCACGGCGGCCCTGGGCGGGGCCGTCGCGGGCCGCCCCATCGCCCTGCGTTTCGTGTATTCCGGAGAAAAGGAGACCCGGCATGAGTGACCAGAACACCCTCGTGATGGAGACGACCAAGGGCCGCGTCGTCATCCAGCTGCGCCCCGACCTCGCCCCGAACCACGTCGAGCGGATCCGCACCCTGGCGGAGCAGGGCTTCTACGACGGCGTGCCGTTCCACCGGGTGATCGACGGGTTCATGGCCCAGACCGGCGACCCGACCGGCACCGGCACCGGCGGCTCGGACCTGCCCGACCTCAAGGCCGAGTTCAACGCCGAGCCGCACGTGCGCGGCACCTGCTCGATGGCCCGCACCAGCTTCCCGCACTCGGCGAATTCGCAGTTCTTCATCTGCTTCGCGGACGCGCCCTTCCTCAACCGCCAGTACACTGTCTGGGGCAAGGTGACCGAGGGCATGGAGGTGGTCGACCAGATCAAGCGCGGCGAGCCCGTGCGCGACCCGGACAAGATCGTCTCGATGCGGGTGAAGCAGGCCGCCTGAGCGGCACTCCGCGCCGCCTGAGCGGCGATCCGGCGCCGGTCCCGCAGGGGCCGGCGCCACCCCGCGCCCTGGACGATGCCGCGCAGGGCCGTCCGGATCAGCGCCCGCCCCGGGCGCCCCGCGGGTCACTGCAGCGTCGGCTCGCTCCCCGATCCCCGCACGAGTTCCATCTCAGTGACGGCGATCAGCACCTCGGCGCGGGTCTTCAGGTCCGGCGCCTCGAGCATCGCCTGCTTCTCGCGCGGGCCGAACGGGCTCATCATGCAGAGCGCGTTGACCAGCGCCTCGTTGGGCGCCTCCTCGATCCCGGCCCAGTCGACCTTGAGGTCGTTGGCCTCCACGAAATCCTTGAGCGCCCGCAGCACGCCCGCCCGGTCGACCCGCTCCTCGCCCGCCCGCGCGTGGAAATCCGCCGTGAAGGGATCGAAGCTCACCCGGCAGAGCCGGTAGGGCGTGGTCGTCGCCATCTCCTCCTCGACCCGGAACCGGGCGATGCCGGTGAGCGAGATCAGGTAGCGGCCGTCGCCGGTCTCGGCGAACTGGGTGATCCGCCCGGCGCAGCCGACCCGGTAGAGCTTCGGGGCGAGGGGCTGCTCGCTCGCGTCGACGTCGGGCTGGATCATCCCGATCACCCGGTCGGAGCGCAGCGCGTCGTCCACCATGGCGAGGTAGCGCGGCTCGAAGATGTTGAGCGGCATCTGGCCGCGGGGCAGCAGCAGCGCCCCCGGAAGCGGAAAGACCGGGATCACGGTCGGGCAATCGCCGGGACCCTTGTACGCCACGTTCATGCTCATCGCGCCGCCCCCGCCCCTGTCCGCGGCCGGCCCCCGGGGCGCGTGTCGCCCCGGCCGGCCTGTCACTTACGAGAACATCAGCGACGACAGCTTGCGCCGGCCCCGGATGGTCATCGGGTCCATCGGGCCCCAGGCCTCGAAGAACTGCAGCAGCTGCTTGCGCGCGGCGTCCTCGTTCCAGCCCCGGTCGCGCCGCACGATCTCGATCAGGTGGTTGACCGCATCCTCCTGGCGGCCCCGAGCGTTGAGCCCGAGCGCCAGATCGAAACGCGCCTGGTGGTCGGACGGCTCCGACTCCACCTGCCGCTGCAGCGCGCCGAGATCGCCCAGGGAGGCGGCCTGCTCGGCGAGGTCGATGGCGGCGCGCACGCTGGCCACCGCGGCGCTCTTGGCCGCCTCCGGCGGGGCCGCGTCGAGGAACTGGCGCGCGCCCTCGACGTCGCCGCGGTCGAGGACGAGCTTGGCCAGGGCGGCGATCGCGCCCGCGTGGCCGGGCTCCTGCGCCAGGACGGCGCTGTAGATCTCGGCGGCCGCGTCGGAATCGCCCTCCTGGGCCACGGCCTCCGCCTCGGCCATCAGGGCCTCGACGTCGGTCGGCCCGAGCGGGCCGACGAGGCGCTCGATGAAGGCCTTCACCTGGCCCTCGGGCAGGGCGCCCATGAAGCCGTCGACCGGCTGGCCGCGCTGGAAGGCGATCACGGCCGGGATCGACTGGATGCCGAGCTGGCCGGCGATCTGCGGGTGCTCGTCGATGTTCATCTTGACGAGCTTCACCTTGCCGCCGGCATTCTTGACCGCCTTCTCGAGGATCGGCGTCAGCTGCTTGCAGGGGCCGCACCAGGGCGCCCAGAAGTCGACCAGCACGGGCTGCCGCAGGGACTCCTGCATGACGTCCTGGCGGAAGGCGTTGGTGGTGGTGTCCTTGATCAGGGCGTCCGCGGGCGCTTGGCCGGCCGCGGGGGTGTCGGTGAGCATGAAGACCTCGGGGAAACGACGGGCGTTTCGACGGTTCCGGATAGTCCGGTGGAGTGTGACCGCCAAGACATGGGGTCGCACCGCCAGCCTGACTAGTGCGCCGGCACCACCGCCGCCAAGCAAAATCCTGCGGCGAAATCCTGCGGCGAAATCCTGCGGCGACTCCCTGCGGGGGCCGGCCCGGGGCGCCTCGCCGCGAGGCTTGCCTGTCCGGTCCCGCCCGCGTAGGCGCGGGGCACCATGCGCGCGCTGATCGACCTTCTCCGCGTGATGCGGCCGCCGGAGCGGCGGCGCATCACCCTGCTCGCCCTCGGCCTCGCCGCGTCGGGCCTGCTGGAGATCGCCGGGGTCGCCTCGGTCGTGCCCTTCCTCACCCTGGTCGGCGATCCCGGCGCGGCCTCCCGCCAGCCCGTGGTGGCGGCCCTGCGCGCGACGCTCGGTCTCACCGACGACCGCGCCTTCCTGATGGCGACCGGGCTCTCGGCGCTCGGCGCGATCCTCACCGTCAGCGTCGTGAATGCGGGCCTCACCTACGCGCAGCTCCTGTTCGCGCACCTCACCGGCTACGGCCTCGCCCGGCGCCTGCTCGCCCGCTACGTCACCCGCGACCGGCTCTTCTTCGCCCGCACCAACAGCGCCGAACTCGCCAAGAACGTGCTCAGCGAGACCGACCGGCTCGTGATCGGGGTGCTGACGCCGGGCTTCGTCATCGCCTCGCGGGCGGTCTCGGCCGGGGCGGTCGCGCTCTTCCTCCTCCTCTACGCGCCAGCGCTGGCGCTGATCCTGGGGGCCGGGTTCGGCAGCCTCTACGTCGGGCTCTACCTGCTCGTGCGCGCGCGCCTCGCCCGGATCGGCGCCCGGGCCACGGCCGACAACGAGACGCGCTTCCGCGTCGTGCAGGAGACCTTCGGGGCCCTGACGGAACTCTCGCTCTACGGCCGGGTCGGGTCGTTCACGGCCCGCTTCGACGCGCCCGCCCGGGCCTATGCGCGCGCCAGCGCGGCGAGCCTCGTGACCGGGCAGCTGCCGCGCTACGTCATCGAGGCGCTCGCCTTCGGCGGGGTCATCGTGGTGGTGCTCTACGCCCTGGCGCGCGGGCTCGACACGGCCGCGCTCCTCCCGCTCCTCGGCCTGTTCGCCTTCGCGGGCTACCGGATGCTCCCGGCCTTCCAGAACATCTTCAACTCCCTGGCGCAGCTGCGCTTCTACCTGCCGGCACTGGGCCGGATCGTGGACGAGCTCGCCCGCGAGCACCCGCTGCCGCCCCGGCCCGCCGAGCGCCTGCCCTTCCGCGAGGCGATCCGCTTCGAGGGCGTCTCCTTCGCGTACGAGCCCGGGCGGCCGGTGCTGCGCGGCCTCGACCTCGCCATCGCGGCCCACACCACCGTCGGGCTCGTCGGGCGCACCGGCTCGGGCAAGTCGACCCTGGTCGGGCTGCTCCTCGGCCTCGTCGTCCCGGGCGAGGGCGCGATCCGGATCGACGGCGTTCCCCTCGACGCGGCGCGCCTGCCCGCGTGGCAGAACCGGATCGGCTACGTGCCGCAGGACGTGTTCCTGATCGACGGCACCGTCGCCGAGAACATCGCCCTCGGCGTCGCCGCGCCCGATCCCGCCGCGATCGCGCGGGCCGCGCGCCTCGCGGGGCTCGACCCGGTCGTCGCCGCCCTGCCGGCGGGCTTCGAGACCGCCGTCGGCGAGCGCGGCGCGCGCCTGTCGGGGGGGCAGCGCCAGCGCATCGGCATCGCCCGCGCGCTCTACCACGACCCGGACGTGATCGTGTTCGACGAGGCGACCTCCGCCCTCGACGGCGAGACCGAGGCCGCCGTGATGGCCGCCATCGCGGCTCTGGCGGGCACCCGCACCATCGTGATGGTCGCCCACCGCCTCACCAGCCTCGCCCGCGCGAACGTGGTCCACGTGCTCGAGGACGGCCGCGTCGCCGAGTCCGGCCCGCCCGAGACGGTGCTGCCGCGGCTCGGGCGCCTCAAACCGGCGTGATCGCCTCGCGGGCGCCAATTTCACAGTTGAAAAATGTATAACCTCTTATATCTCGACGTCAGCTCGGATTTAGGCTAGGCGTGAGGCGGAGCCGGCTCAGGGAGCCGCTGCGTCATCTTCGCCGCCCAGGAGATATCCACATGGCCGACGCCGCCATCACCGCCTCGGATACGGGCCGCGCGCCCGGCCACGGCCGCGTCTTCGGGTCGATCACCGAGACCATCGGCAACACCCCGCTCGTGCGGCTGAACCGGCTGCCCAGGGAGCGCGGCGTCGAGGCCGAGATCCTGCTGAAGCTCGAATTCTTCAACCCGATCGCCTCCGTGAAGGACCGCATCGGCGTGAACATGATCGACGCGCTCGAAGCCTCGGGCGACCTGAAGCCCGGCGGCACCCTGGTCGAGCCGACCTCCGGCAATACCGGCATCGCGCTCGCCTTCGTGGCGGCGGCCCGCGGCTACCGGCTGATCCTGGTCATGCCCGAGACGATGTCGCTGGAGCGCCGCAAGATGCTGGCCTTCCTCGGCGCCGAACTGGTGCTCACCCCCGGCCCGCAGGGCATGAAGGGCGCGGTCGCCAAGGCCGAGGAACTCCTCAGGGAGATCCCGGGCTCGGTGATGCCCCAGCAGTTCAACAACCCGGCCAATCCCGAGATCCACCGCAAAACCACCGCGGAGGAGATCTGGAACGACACGCAGGGCCGGCTCGACGTCTTCGTGTCGGGCGTCGGCACCGGCGGCACCATCACGGGGGTCGGACAGGTGCTGAAGCCGCGGCTGCCGCAGCTGCGGCTGGTCGCGGTCGAGCCGGAGGATTCCCCGGTGCTCTCGGGCGGCAATCCCGGCCCGCACAAGATCCAGGGCATCGGCGCCGGCTTCGTGCCGAACGTGCTCGACCGCGACGTCATCGACGAGGTGGTGACGGTGTCGAACCAGACCGCCTTCGAGACCGCCCGCCTGCTCGGCCGGCTGGAAGGCATTCCGGGCGGCATCTCGACGGGCGCCAACGTGGCGGCGGCCCTGGAGATCGGCGCCCGGCCCGAGAATCGGGGCAAGCGCATCGTCACCGTCGCCTGCTCCTTCGCCGAGCGCTACATCTCCTCGGCGCTGTTCGACGGGATCTGACCGCGGAGCGGTCCGGCCTCCCGCGCCCGCGGGCGGCCGGCCGCCTCATCCGACATCCGGTTGATCGCTTCGCGATGTGGATGTCGGCTTCGCTCAGGCGCCGCGCGGGCTTGGCATACGACATCCGGTTGATCGCTTCGCCATCTCGCATTTCGGCGATGCGGATGTCGGCTTCGCTCAGGCGCCGCGCTCAGGCGCCGCGCGGGCTCGTGAGCCGGGACCCGCTTCGATCGAGCGGATCCCGGATCAGGCGACCAATTCGGGCTTGCCGGCCGTGCAATCCGGCACCGAGCGCCGGAACAGGGCCGCGCAGCGCGATTCCCGGTGCACGCTCAGGATCGAGGCCCGGTCGATATCCGGGTTCTCGGCCAGGATCCGGCGCACATCCTCGACGAGCTGCCCGTAGCGCGCCGGATCGTAGCCGCTCTCCAGCGGGCTCACGGCGATGTAGGCCTCGACGACCAGAACCTTCTCGGCCGTCTCCCGCGTGACCTCCGCGGCGATCCAGGCGGATTTCACGAGGCGGTTCGGCATGACCATGGCATACCTCCAGGATCGGGAGCCGCTCTCCCGGCGGCTTGTCTCCGCCCGAGACTGCGACAGGACGCGGCGGGATGAAAGAGGGTGGGCCGGGTTTCGCCCCGTTTCGCTCCGTCACCGGGCCCGGCGGAAGGCCGAATCCTCGTGAATGCGGATCGCGCCAGGCAACTTCGCGCCGCGCCGCCTGTTGAACCCGGATCGCGACACCAGCCGCAGGAGCCGAGCATGGGGCCGGGCATGACGAGGACCGACGGAACGGACCGGGACTTCGACCGCGAGTCGGATCGCGCCGGCGCGGCGGGCCGGGACCGCCAGCCGCCGCGCGGGCGCCCGGAGGGGGCCGGACGCCCGGCCGACGCTCCGCCGCCCGCGGCGAAGGAGGCGATCGCGCGGGCCACCGCCGCCCTCGGCGACGAGGAGGACGGCCGATGAGCGACGAGACCCGGGAGCAGGCCCGTCCGGCGCGCACCGACCGGCCGGTGACGGCCGAGGATCTGAAGGGCGTGGCGGCGGTGCCGCAGGACGGCAAGGGAGCGGAGAACCGCTCGGGTGCAGACGCGTCCGACCGGCAGGGCGACGAGACCGATCCCGGCACCGGCTGACGTCTCGACGGCGGCGCGCCCGCACCCCATCTTGGCCCGGTTCCGCGGGGCGTCTCGGCCTCGCCCGACCAGGAGAGCGCGATGGCGACGCGGGGGTTCACGGGCCGGCGCCCGTCACGGCCTGTCGAGGAGCGGCTGCCGCCCGGGCAGTACCTGACCGAGGATTTCCCGGTCCTGCAGCTCGGCCCGACCCCCCGCATCGCGCTGCGGGACTGGCGCTTCACCCTCTGGCAGGGCCCCAGGCCGCTGAAGAGCTGGACCTGGGAGGAGTTCCAGACCCTGCCGCGCAGCGGATGGCGCGGGGACATCCATTGCGTGACGAAGTGGTCGAAGTTCGACACGGGCTGGGAGGGAGTTCGCGTCGACGACCTGCTGACGGCGGCCGGGATCGCGGCCCCGACCGCCTTCGTGCTCGCCGAGGGCTACGACGACTACACCACCAACGTCCCCTTCGCCGATCTCGCGGGCGACCGGGCGATGGTGGCGACCCACTACGACGGCGCGCCGATCGCGCCCGACCACGGCGGCCCGGCCCGGCTCCTGGTGCCGCACCTGTACTTCTGGAAGAGCGCCAAGTGGGTGAAGGGCCTGCGCTTCACCCCGAAGGACGAGGCCGGGTTCTGGGAGCTGCGCGGCTACCACATGTACGGCGACCCCTGGCGCGAGCAGCGCTTCTCGGACGATTGAGGTGGTCCTCGCCTGGCAGGAGGCGGTGATCACCGGCATCGCCGCCGAGACGCCGCGGGTGAAGCGCTTCACGCTGCGGCCCGACCGACCCTTCGCCTTCCGGGCCGGCCAGCACGTGGACGTGCGCCTGACCGCCCCCGACGGCTACCAGGCGCAGCGCAGCTACTCGATCGCCTCCGCGCCGGGCTCCGACGCCTTCGACCTGATGATCGAGCGCCTCGACGCCGGCGAGGTCTCGACCTTCTTCGCGGACGTGGCGGAGGCCGGCGACCGGATCGAGCTGCGCGGGCCGATCGGCGCCTTCGCCTGGGGGGCGGGGGAGGGCGGACCCCTCCTGCTGGTCGGGGGCGGCTCGGGCGTGGTGCCGCTCCTGTCGATGCTGCGCCACCGCGCCGCGGCCGCGCCGGGCGTGCCCGCGCTCCTCGTCTACTCGGCGCGCACGCCCGACGAGGTCATCGCCCGCGAGGAATTGCTGCGGCGGGACGCGGACGAGCCGCATTTTCAGCTGATGCTGACCCTCACCCGCGTGCCCGGAGGGCGGCGCCTGGACGCGGCGCGCGTGGCGGAGGCGCTGGCCCGCCTCGGCCCGCCCGCGCACGCCTTCGTGTGCGGCGGCAACCCGTTCGTGAGCGCCGCGAGCGACCTCCTGATCGATGCGGGCGTCGCGCGCGGCCTCATCCGCACGGAGCGGTTCGGGGGCTGAGGCGATGGTCCCGCCGCGGCGGCTCGGCCGCGCTTGACCGGCGGCGGCATCCGCGCCACGGCGGGCGCCTCGCAAGCCCCGGAGACCGCCCCGATGAGCCCGGAGACGAATCACGACCTCGTCGCGCGCCTCGCCGCCCGCCTCGGCCCGGCCGGGCTCCTCACGGCGGAGAGCGACGTCGCGCCCTACGCCGTCGATTGGCGCCGGCTCTTTCCCGGGCGCCCGGCCTGCGTCGCCCGCCCGGCCTCGACCGGGGAGGTCGCCGAGGTCGTGCGGCTGTGCCGCGAGGCCGGCGCGGCGATCGTGCCCCAGGGCGGCAATACCGGGCTCGCGGGCGGTGCCGCGCCGGATCGGTCCGGCACGCAGGTCGTGCTCTCCCTCGGCCGCATGGCGGCGATCCGGGCGGTCGATCCGGTCGGGCTGACCCTCACGGCCGAGGCCGGCTGCGTGCTCAGGACCGCGCAGGACGCCGCCGCCGCCGTGAACCGCGTCCTGCCGATCAGCTTCGCGGCCGAGGGCTCGGCCATGGTCGGGGGCGTCGTCGCCACCAATGCGGGCGGGCTCAACGTCGTGCGCCACGGCATGACCCGCGCCAACGTGCTGGGGCTCGAAGTCGTGCTCGCCGACGGCAGCGTCGTCGCGGGCCTGCGCGCCCTGCGCAAGGACAATGCCGGCTACGACTGGAAGCAGCTCTTCGTCGGCTCGGAGGGCACGCTCGGCGTGATCACCGCCGCGGTGCTGCGGCTCGCCGCGCGCCCGCGCCACGTGGCGACGGCGCTCCTCGCCGTGCCGGATCCCGAGGCGGCGCTTCGCCTCTTCACCCTCGCCCAGGACGAACTCGGCGAGGCCATCCAGGCCTTCGAGCTGATCTCCGGCCTCTCCCTCGCCCTGGTCGCCCGTCACGGCGGCCCGCGCAACCCGCTCGGCCCGAGCCCCTGGTACGTCCTCGTCGAGGCCGCCTCCTCGCTTCCCGCCCTGCGCGAGGCGGCCGAGGCCGTGCTCGGCGCGGCGCTGGAGCAGGGTGACGCGCAGGACGGCGTGCTGGCCGAGTCGGGCCAGCAGGCGGCCGGGCTGTGGGCCCTGCGCGAGGGCATCACCGAGGCCGAGGCGAAGGAGGGGCGGGGCGTCAAGCACGACGTCTCGGTGCCGATCGCCGCCATCCCGGCCTTCCTGGCCGCGGCGGACCGGGCCCTCGCGGACAAGCTGCCCGGCGCGCGGCCTAACGCCTTCGGCCACATGGGCGACGGCAACATCCATTACAACGTGCTGGCGACGGCCGACCAAGCGGGCGAGGCGGTCAACGCCGTCGTCCACGACGTGGTCGAGGCCTTCGGCGGCAGCATCTCGGCCGAGCACGGCATCGGCCAGTACCGGGCGGCGGAACTGGTCCGGCGCCGCACCCCGGAGGAGATCGCCCTCGCGCGCCGGATCAAGGCCGCCCTGGACCCGGAGGGCCTGCTCAACCCGGGCAAGGTGCTGCCCCTCTGAAGGGCGGCGCGACTCGGGGGAGAGGGAGACCGCCCGACGCGACGCCCGGACCGGGGTCAGTTCACCGGCTGCTCGTCGAGGCGGAACGCGAAGGTCGCGCTGTACTCGTCGCGGTCGGCGAGGTCGGGCGTCGCCGAGGGGCTGACGCTGTGGCGCGCCGTGATCAGCTGCGCCCCCGCCTTGCGGATCGGCACCGTCGCCACGCCCTCCGCGTCCGTGAGGACGCGCGGCGCCTGCGCCGGGTCGAGGTCGGCGCTGCCCTCGCCGTAATTCACCACCGCCCCGGCGAGGGGCTCGGAGCGGAACAGCACGCGCACCCGGATCGCCCCGGCGGTGGCGGCCGGCACTTCGAGCGGCACGATCTCCAGCGTGTGGCCCACAACCTTCGACCAGGGGGCGGCGGGGCCGAGGGCGGCCTTGGCGAAGCGCACGGCCCAGCGGCTGTCCCGGGCGTCCGGGACGAGGCGGCGGCTGGTGTTGCGGCCGCTCCCGTCCATGAGCGTCACCCAGTAGCCGCTGTCGTAGGTCGCGGCGAGGAGCGTGCGGGCGGCCTTGGTCGGCAGGGCGGCCACGAGCGCGGGCGGCACCTCCGGCGGGCTCGGCGTCAGGGGCGCCACCAGGCTGACGGTCTGGTCGGGCGTGATCGCCTGCAGGTCGATCACCTTGGGCTTGGCCGGGGCCAAGCGCTGCCGCGGAGAGCCGAAATTCACCCGGACCTGCGGCCCCGCCTCCGGCGTGCTCAGGGTCAGCCACAGGTCGTGCGCGCGGGCCGGCGCGGTGAGCACCGCCAGGGCCGCCACCGCCACCGCCACCGGCCGCGGGCTGCGGAAAGGAAACATCGGCCGCTCTGCCTCCTGGCGCGTGGGGAGAACCGCTCACACGTGGGGTTCGCGAACGCGAGGTCAAGCGGGAGCGCGCCGTCCGGGAGGGGCGCGGACGGCCTCCGACGCGGCTTTCAGGCGCGGCGCCCCCCGGGCTGCGCCGCCCCGAGGCCCGCGCCCGCAAGTCGCGATCGAGCGCCCGTTCATGAACGATACCACATCCGCGCCGGTCGCATCTTGCCGAAACTGTGCAGACACTTTCGCCTCGTGCGAAATCGCACCTCACGGGCGCATAGCGGCCGTGCTGTGCCCGCGAGGTCTTGCCGAGCAGCCCAGAAAGATACCAGAGTTCCGCCCGGCCGATTGGGGATGATCGGTCTTTCTCCAGGTCGATGCTTCGGCCCCCCCGCCTCGGGGGAGCGCCCCCGCACGCCTGGGCCGCAGCCGCCGGGGGGCACCGTCATGCCGCTGTCGCAGGGCGAATTCTCTGATCTGGTCGGCCGCATCTACGATTGCGGGCGCGATCCGGAGCTCTGGCCGGACACGCTCGCGCGGCTCGTCGAGGCGCTCGGCGCCGTGGCAGGCTGGATCGGCGTGCACGATGCCGAGACCGGAACCGGGCGGCTCGCCGTCGATGTCGGGCTGTCGCCGGATCACCGCTCCCTCTACGCGGAGCGCTTCGCCGGCCTCTCCCCGCTCGCCCTGGGCACGTGGTTCACGCAGGTCGGCGACGTGGTCGGCCTCTCGGAGCTCATCGACCGGGACGCGTTCCGCGGCACGCATTTCTACCGGGAATGGTGCCGGCCGCAGCAGGTCGAGGACCTGATCGCCGGCGTGCTGACCAAGGCCTCGGGGGGATGCGGCAGCCTGTCGGCCTCCTTCGACCGGCCGGTCTCGCTGGAGGCGCGGGAGCTGATGACGCTCCTGCTGCCGCACGTGCGCCGGGCCGTCGAGACGGGCCAGCTCCTCGCCGAGCAGTGCGGCGAGGCGGAGGGCCTGTCCTCGGCCATGGACGCGCTCAGCCTGGGCGTGTTCCTGCTCGACGCGGCGGGCCGGGTGCTGCGCGCGAACGCCGCCGCCGAGGCGATCCTGCGCCAGGGCGACGCCCTGCGGCGCCTGCCGGCGGGCACGCTGGCCACGGCGGAGCCCTGGTCGCAGGGGGCGCTCGAGGGGGCCCTCGCGGCCTGCCGCGACGACGACCGCACCCGCTGCCGCGCGGCGCTGCCGTTCCCCTCGCGCCGCGGGTCCGGTCCGCGGGGCGGCCTCGTCGGGCAGATCGTCCCGGTCCGCGGCGCGGCATGCGGGTCCCGGGCGGGGCGGGGGGGCGAGGGGGAACGCCAGCCGGTGGCGGCCCTGTTCGTGCAGGATCCCGACGCGGCCGTGTCGATTCCGAGCGAGGCGCTGGAGCGCCTCTACGGGCTGACCCAGGGCGAATTGCGGGTGCTGCGGGGCCTGATGCAGGACATGACCCTGAGCGAGATCGCCGAGGCCTACGGCATCGGCGTGGCGACGGTGCGCACGCACCTCGCGCGCCTGTTCGACAAGACCGGGACCCGCCGGCAGGCCGAGCTGCTGCGGGCGGTGATGGCCGCCGCCCCGGCTTTGCGCCCCGCCGAGGCGCGCCCCGGCCCGGCCGGGCGCCTCGCCGCGACCGCGTGAGCCCGGGACGCTGACGCACCGGGCCGGCGACGCTCTCGCATGGTCAACACGCGCCAAGGGCTCGACGGCCCTTCGTGAACCGAACCGGCGGTCACGCCTCGTCACCGCCGGTCTGGCGAAGGCCGGTCACCTACCCACTCCGCTTGATCCCTTCGGGACGGCGGTTGGGGGCGTCGCTCACGCGCCGCGCGGGCGCGTGAGACGGGATCCGCCTGGATAGGATCAGCCATCGGAGGCCCGCGCCGCCTCCAGCGCCAGCCTCACCAGCCGCTGGCGGGCGGGGGCGTCGGAGGGGCAGCCCTCGGCGAGCCACGCCGCCCGCGCCGCGGCCAGCGCCCGCCCGAGCCCCGGTCCCGGGGTGGCCCCGCCGGCCACGAGCTGCGCCCCCGTCACCGGGAAAAGCGGCACCGCGATGCGGCCCGCCGCGAGGGAGGCGAGCAGCTCCCGTGCCTCCTCGTCGAGGATGGGGCGGGGCTCGCCCGCGAGGATCATCGTCGCGTCGATGATTGCCGGAAGGCCGTGCCGGGCGACCTGCCGGCGGAGCGCGGCGGCGTCGATCGCCTCCGTCGCCCCGTGCAGCGCCGCGAGGGCGGCCGCGGCGCCCGCGAGCCGCGCGTGCTCGGCCTTGGAGAGCCGCAGCCCCTCGCGCAGCCGGTCGGCATCCGCCTCCGACTGCACCGCCAGGGCGGCGAGCCGGCGCACCGGGTCGGGCGGGTCGTCGCGGGAGCGCAGCCGCGCGAGGCGGCCGAGATCGCCGATCCCGCCGAGGAGCCGCTGCAGCAGCCCGGTCGCGGACATGACCGCGACCACCTCGGGCGCGCCCGGCGCCGCGACGAGCTTCAGCATCTCGACCCGGACCCTCTCCCGGGACAGGGTGGCGAGGCCGTCGCGCGCGGCGATCGCGGCGGCGAGGCCGGCGGGATCGAGGGGACCGCGCCCGTAGCGGGCGTGGAAGCGGAAGAAGCGCAGGATCCGGAGGTAATCCTCGCGGATGCGCTGGGCCGGATCGCCGATGAAGCGCACCCGCCCGGCCGCGAGGTCGGGCAGGCCGCCGACGGGGTCGTGCAGGTGCCCGCCCGCATCCGCGAACAGCGCGTTGATGGTGAAGTCGCGCCGCGCCGCGTCCCGGCCGAAATCCCGGCCGTAGCGCACCACCGCGTGGCGGCCGTCCGTCTCCACATCCTCGCGCAGGGTCGTGACCTCGAAGGGCTCGCCGTGGGCCACCACCGTGACGGTGCCGTGGCTGATCCCGGTCGGGACCGGCTTCAGCCCCGACGCGGCGGCGCGCCGCATCACCGTCTCGGGCAGGAGCGTCGTGGCGAGGTCCACATCCGCCACGGCGCGGCCGAGCAGCGCGTCCCGCACCGCCCCGCCGACGAGGCGGGTCTCCTCGCCGGGCAGGGCGAGGGCGTCCAGCACCTTGCGCAGGGGGGCGCGGGCCAGCAGGGCCGCGAGGCCGCCCGCGTCGCGCAGGCTCATCGGAACTGTCCGGGCACGACCCGGCCGTTCTCGATGTGGGTCGGGACGAAGCCGTGCCCGTGCCGCTCGGCGAACAGGCCCGCCGCCAGGAGCGAGCCCACCACGAGGACCGCGCCCGCCAGCGCGAGCCGCAGGGCGTGGTCGCTCCAGTGGAGCCAGACCAGCGGGCTGCGCCGGCTGAGCACGAGGTAGATCCCGAACAGCGCGAAGGGCAGGAAGAACAGGATCAGGTCGTCGGCAACGGCGCGGATCATCGCGGGGCAGCCTGGCCGGGGCCGGAAGGAGCGGCCGCCGGCGCCCCGGCGAGCCGGTCGGAGAAGTTGCGCAGGATGCCGGCCGTCACGCCCCAGATGTAGCGCTCGCCGAACGGGATCGCGTAGTAGCGCCGCTGGCGCCCGCGCCATTCCCGGCTGTGCAGGGCGTGGTTGGCGAGGTCCATCAGGAAGGCGAGCGGCACCTCGAAGGCCTCCGCCACCTCGTTCGGGTTGAGGCTGAGCGGCGCGGCCGGATCGACCAGGCCGACGACCGGCGTCACCAGGAAGCCGGTGCCCGACAGGTAGGCGTCGAGGTAGCCGAGCGGGCGCACGAAGCCGCGCAGCAGGCCGATCTCCTCCTCGGCCTCGCGCAGGGCCGCCGCCAGCGGGGAGGGGTCGGCCGGGTCGATCTTGCCGCCCGGGAAGGCGATCTGCCCGGAATGGTCGCGCAGGTGGGCCGCGCGCTGCGTGAACAGGACGGTGACGCCCTCCGGCCGGGCCAGGACCGGCACCAGCACGGCGGCGGCCCGCGGCGGGCGCGCGAGCGCGGCCGTCAGCACGTCGGGCTCGACGTCGTGGTCGCCGCGCGGATTCGAGGTCGGCTCGAGGGGGCCGGGCGGCTCGGCCCGCAGCCCCGCCGCGGCCCGCGCCAGGAAGAGCTCGACCGCGGAGGGATGCGGCGCGGGGGAGGCGCTCACGACAGCTCCGCGGCCGGCAGGATCGAGTGGAAGCGCCCGCCCGCCGCGAGGCCGAACCAGCGCGCGCCCTCGACCTCGCGCTCCTCGCAGAGATCGACGAGGTCGTAGACGAGGGCGCGGGTCACCAGCGCCCAGAGCCCGTGGCGGACGTGGATGTAGGGCTTGAGGCCGCCCTCGGCGTCGCGCTCGAAGCGCATTCCGTGCGCCTCGTCGAGC
Organism: Methylobacterium sp. 4-46; assembly: GCF_000019365.1. Classification (GTDB taxonomy): domain Bacteria; phylum Pseudomonadota; class Alphaproteobacteria; order Rhizobiales; family Beijerinckiaceae; genus Methylobacterium. The sequence goes on from NC_010511.1 coordinate 4,929,715, forward strand.
GGCACGAGGTCGTCGAGGTTGGTGCGGAAGGCGAGGCGGCGCGCCTCGCCCTCGCCCTCCACAGCCATCTCGACGGCCAGGAAGGGCGCGTCCTCGACCTCGATCCCGACCCGCTCGACCGGGGTGACGAGCACGATCCGCCCGTCCGGGTCCCGCCGCAGGATCGAGGCGAAGAGGCGCACCAGGGCCGGCCGCGCGATCGGGCTGCCGTTGTAGTGCCAGGTGCCGTCCGCGGCGATCCGCATCGGGATCTCGCCGCAATAGGCCGGATTCCAGCGCTCGACCGGGGGCGGCCCGCGCCGGCCCGCCTCCGGCCCGAGGGCGGCGGCGAGGCGCGCGAGCGGGCCCGGCGAGGGGGATTCCGGTGAGGCGGGGCCGGACGAAGTCTGCGTCATGCGCTGAAGATAGGCGAGGCGCGACGGTTTTGAACGTCCTCAGCTGGCCGGATCGGGCCGCCGCCGCAGGATCTTCCACACGCCCGTGCAGGTCGCCGCGACCCGGCCCCGGCTCGTCACGTCGCCGCGCAGGAAGACCAGGGTGCCGGTGCGCTGGACGACCTGCGGCACCAGCGTCGCCACCTCGCCGATGCGCAGGGCCGCGATGAACTGCATCTCGAACTGCACGGTGACGCAGTTCGCGCCCTCGGCCGCCGCCATCGCGGTCACGCCGAGCGCCCGGTCCGCGAAGGTCATCAGCATCCCGCCCTGCACGACCCCGATCAGGTTGGCGTGCTTGGGCTCGGCCCGGAACGCGTAGGAGGCCGGCCCCTCGCCCTCGCGCACGAAGATCGGGCCGACGAGGTCGACGAAGCCGGGATCCGTGAAGGGATGCCAGCCCTGGGAGGGGTCGAGGTCGCTCATGGCGAGGGCTTACCCGAGCCGGCGCGCCTCCCGCAACGCCGCCCCGCCCGGCGCCCTGCCCTGCGTCGTCTCGCCGACCTTGCCTCCGGCAGGGCAGGGTTCCAAACTCCACGGTCTGGTGCGGATCGGGGCGGATCCGGGAACCACCGCGAGCAGAGGATCCCCCATGACCCACGGCAGCGCGCCGGCCCCCGCGACCTCCCTCGACGACGGCATCGTCGCCGCCGCGGAAGCCTGCCTCGCTTCGGTCGGACGCGCCCGCGACGCGATCCACCAGGTGATCTTCGGCCAGGAGCAGGTCGTGGACCTCGCCCTGGTGACCATCCTGGCCGGCGGCCACGGGCTCCTCGTCGGTCTCCCGGGCCTTGCCAAGACCAAGCTCGTCGAGACCCTCGGCACGGTGCTCGGGCTCGATGCCCGCCGGGTCCAGTTCACCCCGGACCTGATGCCCTCCGACATTCTCGGCACCGAGATCCTCGACGAGGACCAGGACCGCCACCGCTCCTTCCGCTTCGTGCGCGGCCCGATCTTCAGCCAATTGCTGATGGCCGACGAGATCAACCGCGCGAGCCCGCGCACCCAGTCGGCCCTGCTGCAGGCGATGCAGGAGCACTTCGTCTCGGTGGCGGGCGAGCGGCACGAATTGCCGCGCCCCTTCCACGTCCTCGCGACCCAGAACCCGATCGAGCAGGAGGGCACCTACCCGCTGCCCGAGGCGCAGCTCGACCGCTTCCTCCTGGAGATCGACGTCGGCTACCCGGACCGGGCGGCGGAGCGGCGCATCCTGATCGAGACGACCGGCGCCGAGGAGCACCGGCCGCAGGCGGTGATGACCACGGACGCGCTCATCGCCGCGCAGCGCCTCGTGCGGCGCCTGCCGGTGGGCGACCGGGTGGTCGACGCGATCCTCGACCTCGTCCGCGCCGCCCGGCCGGAGGGCGGCGACGCCGCGGTGGCGCCCAAGCTCCTCTGGGGGCCGGGGCCGCGGGCGAGCCAGGCCCTGATGCTGGCGGTGCGCGCCCGCGCCCTGATCGAGGGCCGCGTCGCGCCCTCCGTGGAGGACGTGGCGGCCCTGGCCGAGCCGGTGCTCAAGCACCGCATGGCGCTCACCTTCTCGGCCCGCGCGGACGGCGAGACGATCCCCGGCCTGATCGGCCGGCTCGCCTCGCGCCTCTAGGGCGCGGCATGCCCTCGACCCGCGTCCTCGACGCGACGCAGCGCGCCCCCGGGCGGCGCGAGACCGAGGGCGCCCTCGCCCTCGCCCAGCGGATGCCGCGCCTGATCCTCGAGGCGCGGCGGGTGGCCTCGACCCTGGCGCACGGGCTGCACGGGCGGCGGCGGGCCGGGCCCGGCGAGAGCTTCTGGCAGTTCCGCCCCTTCGTGGCGGGCGAGGCGGCCGGCCGCATCGACTGGCGCCGCTCCGCCCGGGACGGGCGCCTCTACGTCCGCGAGCGCGAGTGGGAGGCGGCCCACACGGTCTGGATCTGGGTCGATCGCTCGGCCTCGATGGGCTTCGCCTCCAGCCTGGCCCAGGCCCCGAAGGTCGAGCGCGCCCTCGTGCTCGGCCTCGCCCTGGCGGATTCCTTCGTGGAGGCGGGCGAGCGGGTGGGGCTGCTCGGCCTCGCCCGGCCGCAGGCCTCGCGCGCGATCGTGGAGCGCGTCGCCGAGGCCCTGGCCGCCGATGCGGCCGGGCTCGACGAGGACCTGCCGCCGCGCGCGCCCGTCGCCCGCTTCGACGAGGTGGTGCTGATCGGCGACTTCCTGAGCCCGCCCGAGGAGCTGCGCGCCACGGTGGCGGGCATCGCCGGCGCGGGCGGGCGCGGGCACCTCGTCGCCGTCGTGGATCCGGTGGAGGAGACCTTCCCGTTCGCGGGCGAGGCCGAGCTGCACGACCTGGAGGCCGGGATCTCCCTGCGGGTCGGCGACGCCGCGGCCTGGGGCGAGGCCTACCGGGCGCGGATCCGGGCCCACCGGGACGCGCTGGCCGAGATCGCCCGCGGTCACGGCTGGACCTTCAGCCTCCACCGCACCGACCGTCCGGCGAGCGAGGCGGCGCTGCGCGTGCTGACGCTCGTGGCGGCGCGCGGCGCCGGTTGAGGAGGCGGACCGGATGTTCGGACTTCCCCTGACCTTCGCCGCGCCGCTCGCCCTGGCGGCCCTGCTCGCCCTGCCGGCCCTCTGGTACCTGCTGCGGGTGACGCCGCCGCGGCCGCGGCGGATCGACTTCCCGCCGCTGCGCATCCTGGCCGACCTGCTGCCCGAGCGGGAGACCCCCGCCCGCACGCCGCCCTGGCTGATGATCCTGCGCCTCCTCGCGGCGGCCTGCCTGATCCTCGCGGTGGCGGGGCCGGTCTGGAACCCGGCCGCCCCGGCGGTCGGCGACGGGCGCGCGCCCCTCGTCCTCGTCCTCGACAACGGCGCCACCGCCGCGCAGGATTGGCGCGACCGGGTGCGGGTCGCGGGCGAGGAGGTCGAGGCCGCCGCCCGGGCCGGGCGGCCGGTGGCGCTGCTCGCCACGGCGGCGGCGCCCGCCGGCCTGGAGGCGACCGGCCCCGGCCCGGCGCTGGAGCGCCTGCGCGCGGTCAAGCCCCAGCCCCACCTCGCGGCGCGGGACGCGCACCTGCCCGCCCTGACGGGGTTCCTCGAGCGCAATCCCGGCAGCGCCGTGGTCTGGATCAGCGACGGGGTCGCCGGGGTCGACGAGGGCCGCTTCCCGGCCGGCCTCGCGGAGGCGGCCTCCCGCACCGGCGCCGCCGTCACGGTGCTGAAGGGCGACCGCGCCCCGGCCCTGGCGCTCGCCGGGCCGGAGGGGAGCGGCGGGCGGATCGGCGTCCGGGTGCTGCGCGCCGAGCCGAACGGCCGCGACTCCGGCACCGTGCGGGCCCTCGACGCCAAGGGCCTGCCGCTCGCCGAGGGGGCCTTCGCCTTCGCGTCGGGCGCCACCGAGGCGGAGACCGGCTTCGACCTGCCGGTCGAGATCCGCAACGCCATCGCGCGCTTCGAGGTCGCGGGCGAGCGCTCGGCCGCCGCCGTGACCCTCGCGGACGAGCGCGGGCGCCGCCGGCGGGTCGGCCTCGTCTTCGGCGGAACCAGCGACCAGGCCCAGCCCCTGCTGTCCCCGGTCTACTACCTGTCGCGCGCGCTCTCGCCCTTCGCGGACGTGCAGGAGCCGCGGGGCGGCAAGGGCGTGGCGGAAGCGATCGGGCAGATGCTCGATGCGCAGGTCTCGGTGCTGATGCTCGCCGATGTCGGCGCCCTCGACCCGGCCACGCAGGAGCGCGTCGCGGGCTTCGTCGACAAGGGCGGGCTCCTCCTGCGCTTCGCGGGGCCGCGCCTCGCGGCGGGCAGCGACGACCTCGTGCCGGTGCGCCTGCGCCGCGGCGGCCGCGTGCTCGGCGGCGCCCTCTCCTGGGACAGCCCCAAGACCCTGGCTCCCTTCCTGCCCGAGAGCCCCTTCGCGGGATTGCGGGCCCCGGCCGATATCGGGGTGCGGCGGCAGATCCTCGCCGAGCCGGACGGCGACCTCGCCCGCCGGACCTGGGCGTCGCTGCAGGACGGCACGCCGATCGTGACCGCGGCGAAGCGCGGGGAGGGGCTGATGGTTCTCGTCCACGTCACGGCCGACACGACCTGGTCGAACCTGCCGCTCTCGGGCCTCTTCGTCGACATGCTGCGCCGGACGGTGGCGCTCGCCGGCTCCGCGCCGCCGCCCGACGGCGGCGCCCAGGCGGGACCGCCGCCGGTCCTGGCGCCGCGCCTCGCCCTCGACGGCTTCGGCGCCCTCGCCCCGCCCCCCGCTACCGCGCGGGCGATCCCCGCCACCTACACCGACCGGGCCAGCGCGGAGCACCCGCCCGGCTTCTACGGGCCGCTCGACGGCGGCCTCGCGGTGAACGCCCTCCGGCCCGACGACCGGCTGCACGCCCTCGACTTCGCCCCGCTCGGGGCGGCGCGGTTCGGCGGCCTGTCGGAGGCGGCGCGGCGCGACCTGCGCGGGCCGCTCTTCCTGCTCGGGCTGCTGCTCCTCGTCCTCGACACGCTGGCCACGCTGTGGCTCGGCGGGTTCCTCGGCCTGATGGCGGCCCGGCTGCGCCGGCCCGCCGCGGCGGCGCTGCTGCTGCCGGCCCTCCTCGCGGGCCTCCCGGGCGCGCCCGATCCCGCCCGGGCGGCGGAGCCGGCCGCGAACCGGCCGAACGGCATCGAATCCGCCCTCGTCACCCGCATCGGCTACGTGCTGACCGGCGACGCCACCGTGGACGAGACCAGCCGGGCGGGCCTGACCGGCCTCACCCAGATGCTGGCGAGCCGCACGGCCCTCGAACCCGGCGAGCCCGCCGGCATCGACCCGGCGCGGGACGAACTCGCCTTCTATCCGCTGATCTACTGGCCGGTCGTGCCGAGCCGCCCGCAGCCGGGCGAGCAGGCGATCCGGCGCATCGACGCCTTCATGAAGAACGGCGGCACCGTGATCTTCGACACGCGCGACGCCATGATGGCGCGCTCCGGCGGCCCGCCCACCGCCGAGGCGCTCTATCTCCAGCGCATGCTCTCGACCCTCGAAGTGCCCGAACTGGAGCCGGTGCCGCGCGACCACGTGCTCACCAAGGCCTTCTACCTCGTGGATTCCTTCCCGGGCCGCTACGCCAACGGCCAGACCTGGGTCGAGGCGCTGCCGCCGGCCGGCGACGGGGCCGAGCGGCGGCCGGCCCGCGCGGGCGACGGCGTCTCGCCGATCGTCATCACCGGCAACGACCTCGCCTCCGCCTGGGCGGTGGGGCGCCGGGGCGAGGCGCTCTATCCGGTGGTGGGGGGCGACCCGCGCCAGCGCGAGATGGCGTTCCGGGGCGGGGTCAACCTCGTGATGTACGCCCTCACGGGCAACTACAAGGCCGACCAGGTGCATGTCCCGGCCCTGCTGGAGCGGCTCGGCCAGTGAGGGCGGGCGCGATCGGGGCGGCCGGGCCGGGTGCCCGCCCGCGCGCCCGCGGCCGGGCCGGCGGAGCTGAGGACCATCGATGCTGAGCCTGAGTGTCTCGCCCCTCGTTCCGACCGCGCTCCTGTGGGGGCTTGCCGCCGCGGTGGGTCTGCTCGGCCTCGTGGCGTTCGTGGCCCGCGGCCCGGTGGCGCTCCTGCGCGTCCTGGTCCTCGGCCTTCTGCTCGCGGCCCTCGCCAACCCCTCCCTGGTCCAGGAGGACCGCGAGCCGGTCAAGGACGTGGCCGCGGTGGTGATCGACCGCTCGGGCTCGCAGATGCTCGGCGACCGCCCGGCCATGACCGAGCAGGTCCGGGCCGAGCTGCAGCGGCGCTTCGGCGGCCTCGCGGAGATCGAGCCCCGCTTCATCGAGGTGCCGGAGGTCGGCACCGACGAGGGCACCAAGCTCTTCACCGCCCTCTCCAACGCCCTCGCGGACGTGCCGCCCGACCGGCTCGCCGGGATCGTCATGGTCACGGACGGGGTCGTGCACGACATCCCGGCCAGTGCCGCCGCCCTCGGCGTCAAGGCGCCCCTGCACGTCCTCGTCACCGGCCATCCGGACGAGCGCGACCGCCAGATCCGCCTGATCGAGGCCCCGCGCTTCGGCATCGTCGGGCGCGAGCAGACGATCCGCGCCGAGGTGATGGAGCGCGGCGGCACCGGCTCGGCCACCGTCACGGTGCGCCGGGACGGGCAGGAGGTGGTTCGCCAGACGGTGCGCACCGACCGGCCCTTCAGCCTGACCCTGCGCATCGAGCATGGCGGTCCCAACGTCGTCGAGATCGAGGCGGAGGCGCTGCCGGGCGAGCTCACCACCGCCAACAACCGCGCCGTGCTGCCGATCGAGGGCATCCGCGAGAAGCTGCGGGTGCTCCTCGTCTCCGGCGAGCCCCACGCCGGCGAGCGCACGTGGCGCAACCTCCTCAAGTCCGACGCCAACGTCGACCTCGTCCACTTCACCATCCTGCGCCCGCCGGAGAAGCAGGACGGCACCCCGATCTCCGAACTCTCCCTGATCGCCTTCCCGACCCGCGAGCTGTTCCAGCAGAAGATCAAGGATTTCGACCTCATCATCTTCGACCGGTACGCCAACCAGAGCGTGCTGCCGTCGAGCTACTTCGACAACATCGTCCGCTACGTGCGCGAGGGCGGGGCGCTGCTGATCGCGGCGGGGCCGGAATTCGCCTCGGCCGCGAGCCTCGCGCGCACCCGCCTGGCGGCGATCCTGCCCGGCGAGCCGAACGGCCGCGTGGTCGAGCGGCCCTACAAGGCGGCCCTGACCGGCAGCGGCCAGCGCCACCCGGTCACCCGCGACCTGCCGGGCTCGGAGGCGAGTCCGCCGGCCTGGGGCGACTGGCTGCGGCTGATCGGGGCCGAGATGCGCCCCGGCATCACGGCGATCCTGGCGGGGGCCGAGTCCATGCCCCTGCTCGCCCTCTCGCGCGAGGAGAAGGGCCGGGTCTCGCTGCTCCTCTCCGACCACGCCTGGCTCTGGGCCCGGGGCTACCAGGAGGGCGGCCCGCATCTCGACCTGCTGCGCCGCCTCGGCCACTGGCTGATGAAGGAGCCGGCCCTGGAGGAGGAGGCGCTGCGCGCCGCCACGACCGGCCACGGCCGCGAGGTCCGGGTCGAGCGCCAGACCATGGCGGATTCGGCCGAGCCGGTGACCGTGACCGCGCCGAGCGGGGCCACCCGTACGCTGACCCTCGACCCCGACCGGCCCGGCCTGTTCGCGGCGACCTTCGAGGCGGGGGAACTCGGCCTGCACACCCTGCGGTCGGACAGCCTCGTCAGCTTCGTCAGCGTCGGCCCGGCCAATCCGCGCGAACTCGTCGACGTCTTCAGCGACACGGAGCGCCTGCGCCCGCTCGCCGAGGCGACCGGCGGCTCGGTCCGCCGCCTCGCGGAGGCGGGCGGCGGCGTCGTCGTGCCGCGGCTCCAGATCGCCCGCTCGGGCCGCCTCGCCGGGGCCGAGTGGATCGGCTTCCGGCCGAGCGACAGCGCGGTGGTGCGGGGCGTCTCGGTCTACCCGCTGGCGCTCGGCCTGGTGGCGCTGGCGCTGCTGGCGGCCGCGGTGCTGGCCATGTGGCTCGTCGAGGGACGTCGCGGGCGGGCGTGAGCCCGCACCGGCCGCGCGATCGGGGGCGAGCGGCGTTGCTTATCCGACATCCGACGGATCGCTTCGCCATCTCCCATTTCGGCAATGCGGATGTCGGCTTCGCTCAAGCGCCGCGCAGGCTCGTCAGACGCTGTCCGGACGTGATCGTCCGGAGAGCGGATCACGCCCCGCCGACGATCGCCCCCGACACCCCGTCGAGGGCGCCCTCGCGCAGTTCCAGCACCAGGAAGCGGGCCGGGTCGACCGGTCCCGGCAGGACCAGGCGCCGCGGCGGGACCGGCCGGAAGCCGAAGCGGGCGTAGTAGGGCGCGTCGCCCACGAGCAGCACCAGCCCGTGCCCGCCGGCCCGGGCGGCGTCGAGGGAGGCGTCCATCAGCCCGCCGCCGATGCCGCGGCCGCCGAAGGCCGGGTCGACCGTGAGGGGGCCGAGCACCAGGGCTGGCGCGCCGCCCGCCCGCGCGGGCGTGACCCGCACCGAGCCGACGAGGAGCGTCCCCACCAGGGCCGTGAAGGAGAGGGCGGGCAGGTGCGCCACCCCCTCGCGCAGGCGGTAGGCGGTGCGCGCGAAGCGGCCGGGGCCGAAGGCGCGCTCGTGCAGGCGGCCGATCGCGTCGCTGTCGCCCGCGCGCTCGGGGCGGATCACCAGGGGCAGGGAACTCACCGGACAACCTCGGGCAAGGGGAAACGGACGGGCGGCGTCACGGCCGAGATCGTCGCGCGTCCTGGCGCCGGGCTCCCATGTCGTGCTCCCCTGCGGCCCGGAGGCGGGCCCCTGCGGCCCGGCGGGCCCTTGCGGCCCGAAAGCGGGCCCGTGCGCCCCGCGAAGGGGCCGCCCGCCCGATAGCAGCGCCCGCGCTCCGGTGCAAACCCGCCCGCGGCATCCGCCTTGCTTGACGGGTTCGCGCAGGCGGCGTGCCGCGGACCTCCCCAAGGGGGCTCCCCAAGGGGGCTCCCCAAGGAGGCTCCCGAAGGGGGCTCCCGAAGGGGGCTCCCCAAGGGGGCTCCCCAAGGAGGCTCCCGAAGGGGGCTCCCGAAGGGGGCTTGCGGAAGCCGAACCTTCGCCGCTTGATGACGCCGCCTTGCCGGATCAACCACGGAACCGACCATGCCGACCTTCCCGTCCGCCCCCTCGCTCCGGCCGCACCTCGCCCGGGTGGCCCTTGCCCGGGCGGCCCTTGCCCTGGCGGCCCTGGCCGTCGCGGCGCTCGGGACGCCGCGTCCCGCCGCCGCCGAGGATACGGTGCCGGCCGTGGTCCGCATCGCCACCGAGGGCGCCTACGCGCCCTACAATTTCACCAAGCCGGACGGCAGCCTCGACGGCTACGAGATCGAGCTCGCCCGCGAGATCTGCAAGCGCGCCAAGCTCACCTGCGAGTTCGTCGTGCAGGATTGGGACGGCGTGGTACCGGGCCTGCAGGCCAAGAAGTTCGACGCCATCATGTCGGGCATGACCATCACCGAGGCGCGCCAGAAGGTGATCGACTTCACGCGCCCCTACAGCGGCGACTTCTCGGGGCTCGCGGTCGACGCCGACGGTCCCCTGGCCAAGCTCCCGCTCGGCGACCAGAAGCTCAGCCTCGCCACCGACGAGGCGCAGGCCCAGAAGGCCATCGACGCCATCAAGCCGCTGCTCAAGGGCAAGACCATCGGGGCGCAGGTCTCGACCATCCACGCCAACTTCCTCGACAAATATCTGAAGGGCACCGTCGAGATCCGCGAGTACAAGACCACCGAGCAGCACGACCTCGACCTCGCGGCCGGGCGGATCGACGGGATCTTGGCCAACGACGCGGTGCTGCGCGCCACCGCCGAGAAGCCCGAATTCAAGGGCAGCATCGTGCTGGCCGGTCCGCGCTTCCGCGGCGGCATCCTGGGCCGCGGCGTGGCGATGGGCCTGCGCAAGGGCGAGGCGGCGCTCAAGGCCCGGCTCGACGAGGGCATCGGCGCGGTGATCGCCGACGGCACCCTGAAGACCCTCTCGATCAAGTGGTTCAAGGTCGACATGACCCCCTCCGAGTGACCGGGGGAGACCGGATCGGTGCAGAGTCTCGCGCTCCTCGGGCCGTCCGGCTGGGGCCCGGCCCTGCTGCTCGCGGCCGCGACCACGATCGCCCTCGCGCTGTGCGGCTTCCTCGTCGGGGCCGCGATCGGGGCGCTCGCGGCCTGCGCCAAGCTGGCGGGTCCGGCGCCGCTCGCGGGGCTCGCGGGCCTCTACACGACGATCCTGCGCGGCGTGCCGGACCTCCTCGTCATCTACCTCCTGTATTTCGGCGGCAGCGCCGCCCTCGGGTCGGTGGCGGGGCTGTTCGGCGCCACCGGCTTCGTCGGGTTGCCGCCCTTCGCGGTCGGCGTCGGCGCCCTCGGCATCATCTCGGGCGCCTACCAGGCCGAGGTGTTCCGCGGGGCCTACCTCGCCCTCGACCGCGGGCTGATCGAGGCGGCCCGGGCGGTCGGCATGTCGCCCGCGCTGCTGTTCCGGCGGGTGGTGGCGCCCCTCGTCGCCCGCACCGCGCTGCCGGGCCTCGGCAACGTCTGGCAGATCCTGCTGAAGGATTCGGCCCTGGTCTCGGTGACGGGCCTCGTGGAGCTGCTGCGCCAGGCCCAGGTCGGGGCCGGCTCGACCCGCCAGCCCTTCACCTTCTACCTCGCCGCCGGGGCGCTCTACCTCCTCATCACGAGCCTGTCCTCCTGGGGCTTCGCCCGGGCGGAGGCGCATGCGCGACGGGGCACGCCGTGATCGACCTCGCCTTCCTGCAGGCGACCCTCGTCGCCCTGTCGCGCGGCCTGCCGCTCACGCTCGGCCTCACCGCCGGGTCGCTCGCCTGCGGGGCGGTGCTGGCGCTGCTCGCGGCGGCGGCGCGCCTCTCCGGCATCGGGCCCCTGAGCCTCCTGTCCCGCGCCTACGTCTTCGTGTTCCGCGGCACGCCGCTCCTGGTGCAGCTCTTCCTGATCTATTACGGGCTCGGCCAGTTCCGGCAGGACCTGCAGGCCCTGAACCTGTGGTGGTTCTTCCGGGAGCCGTATTGGTGCGCGCTGTTCGCGCTCAGCCTCAACACCGGCGCCTACACGGCCGAGATCGTCCGGGGCGGGGTGCTGGCGGTGCCGCACGGGGCGCTCCTCGCCGGGCGCGCCTGCGGCATGTCGCGGCTGACGCTGCTGTCCCGCGTCACCCTGCCGCTGGCGGCGAGGCAGGCCCTGCCGGCCTACGGCAACGAGGTCATCCTGGTGGTCAAGTCGACGGCGCTCGCCTCCACCATCACCATCATGGAGGTGACCGGCATCGCCCAGAAGCTCATCGCCCAGAGCTTCCGGGCGTTGGAGATCTTCTGCTGCGCCGCCGCCTTCTACCTCGCCGCCGTGAGCGCGATCATCGCCCTCGTGCGCCTCGCCGAGGCGCGGCTCGCGCCCGACCTGCGCGCGCGGCCCGCCGCGCTGCCGCGCCCCGCCTGATCCGGAGAATTCCGTGCTCGCTCCCGCGCCTTCCCGTCCGGTGGCCGTCGCCGTCCAGGGGCTCTCCAAGCGCTTCGGCACCCTGGAGGTGCTGCGCGAGGTCTCGCTGTCGGCGCGGGAGGGGGAGGTGGTGGCGATCCTCGGCGCCTCGGGCTCCGGCAAGTCGACGCTCCTGCGCTGCATCAACCTGCTCGAACTGCCCGACGCGGGCGAGATCACGCTCGGCCGCGAGACCGTGGCGTGGCGCGCGCGCCGCGGCGGGCGGGTGCCGGCCGACCGCGCCCAGGTGGAGCGCATCCGCGCCCGGGCCGGGATGGTCTTCCAGAGCTTCAACCTCTGGCCGCACCGCACGGTGCTGGAGAACGTGATCGAGGCGCCGGTCCACGTCCAGCGGCGGCCCCGGTCGGAGTGCGTGGCCGAGGCCGAGGCGCTGCTCGCCAAGGTCGGCATCGCCGACAAGCGCGACCATTACCCGGCCCACCTCTCCGGGGGGCAGCAGCAGCGCGCCGCCATCGCCCGGGCGCTGGCGATGCACCCGCAGGTGCTGCTCTTCGACGAGCCGACCTCGGCCCTCGACCCGGAGCGGGTGGCCGAGGTGCTCCGGGTGATGCGGGGGCTGGCCGAGGAGGGGCGCACGATGCTGATCGTCACCCACGAGATGGCCTTCGCCCGGGAGGTCGCGCACCGGGTCGTGTTCCTGCACGAGGGCCGGATCGAGGAGGAGGGCGAGCCCGAAGCCCTGTTCGGCGCGCCGCGCTCCGAGCGGCTCAGGCAGTTCCTGGCGCGGGGCGGGTAGGGGGCGGCGGTGCCGCCGCCCGGCCGGACCGCCTACCAGCTCGGCAGCACCGCGCCCTTGAACGTCGTCTCGATGAAGGCCTTCACCTCCGGCGAGCGGTAGGACTCGACCAGGGCCTTGACCCAGGGCTTGTCCTTGTCGGCGCTGCGCACCGCGATCACGTTCACGTAGGGGCCCTTGGGCGCCTCGCGCAGGAGCGCGTCGCTCGGCGTGAGGCCGGCGGGCGTCGCGTAGTTGGTGTTCACCGCCGCCGCGTCGACGTCGTCGAGGGAGCGCGGCGTCTGGGCCGCGTCGACCTCGATGAAGCGCAGCTTCTTGGGGTTCTTCACGATGTCGGCGACGGTCGGCTTGAAGCCGACGCCCTCCCGCAGGGTGATCACCCCCTTGTCCTGGAGCAGCAGCAGCGAGCGCCCGCCATTGGTCGGGTCGTTCTGGATCGCGACCGTGCCGCCGTCCGGCACCGCGTCCCAGGACATGTGCCGCTTCGAGTAGATCCCGAGCGGGAAGTTCACGGTGAGCGCCACGCTCTCGATCCGGTAGCCGCGATCGGCCTTCTGGTTGTCGAGGTAGGGCTGGTTCTGGAAGGAATTCGCCTCGATCTCGCCGGCCGAGAGCGCCTCGTTCGGGACCACGTAGTCCGAGAACTCCATCACCTGCAGGTCGAGGCCGTGCTTGGCGGCGACCGGCTTGACCGCCTCCAGGATCTGGGCGTGCGGGCCGGGCGTCGCCGCGACGCGGACGCGCTCGGCGGCGGCGGCGGGCAGGGCGGCGGCAGCGGCGGCGAGGGCCGCCGCCAGGGTGAGGACGCGCAACATCGTCTGGAATCTCCGGGGATTGAGGTCAGGCCTGGCGCAGGCGCTTGTTGAGGCGCCGCGCGAGGCGGTCGCCCACCGTCTGCACGGCCTGGACGAGGAGGATCAGCACCGCCACGACCGCGACCATCATCTCGGGCATGAAGCGCTGGTAGCCGTAGCGGATGCCGAGATCGCCGAGCCCGCCGCCGCCGACCGCCCCGACCATGGCCGAGAACCCGATCAGCGACACCACCGCCAGGGTCAGGCCGAGGACGATGCCGGGCAGCGCCTCGGGGATCAGCACCTTGAGGACGATCTGGAGCGGGCTCGCCCCGAAGGCGCGGGCGGCCTCGACGAGGCCCGCATCGACTTCGCGGATGGCGCCCTCGACCAGGCGGGCGATGAAGGGCGTCGCCGCGACGGTGAGCGGCACGGTCGCGGCACCGGTGCCGATCGAGGTGCCGGCGACGAGCCGCGTGAACGGGATGATCGCCACGACCAGGATGATGAAGGGCGTTGAGCGGGTGGCGTTCACCACGAGGCCGAGCCCGCGATTCGCCAGCGGCGCCGCGAAGAGCTCGCCCCGCCCGCTGGTGGCGAGGAAGACGCCGAGCGGCAGGCCGAACAGCGTGCCGAGGCCGGCGGCGACCGCCACCATCCGCAGGGTGTCGCCGGTGGCGACGAGGAGGAGGCGCAGGAGTTCAGGCGACATCGGGACGGCCGGAGGAGGACGGGGCGGAGGGCGGGATCGGCCAGGCCGAGGCGGGGAGGCTGCCCAGCACCTCGACGCCGAGCTGGCGCGCGGCGAGGAAGGCCTGCGCCCGGGCGGTGACGCCGGGCGCGGCGGAGACGCCGACCACCAGGGTGCCGAAGGGGCGCCCCGCGATCTCGTCCACCGTCCCGGAGAGGATGCAGGCCTCGACCCCGCCCTCGCGGGCGAGCTGCGCCAGGACCGGGTCGGTGGCGTGCGGCCCCCGGAAGGTGATGCGCAGGACGTTGGTCTCGCCCTGGCCCTCCGGGCGCAGCTGCGCCGCCAGGACCGGCGGCAGGGCGCGGCCGGTTTCCCGGTCGAGGAAGCTGCGGGTGATCGCCGCCCGCGGGCGGGTGAAGACCTCGAACACGTCGCCGCTCTCGGCGATGCGGCCGTTCTCCAGCACCGCGACCTCGTGCGCGATGGCCCGGATCACCGACATCTCGTGGGTGATGAGCAGGATGGTGAGGCCGAGATCCCGGTTGATCCGCCCGAGCAGGTCGAGGATCGCGCCCGTGGTCTCGGGGTCGAGGGCGGAGGTCGCCTCGTCCGAGAGCAGCACCTTGGGGTTGGTGGCGAGGGCGCGGGCGATGCCGACGCGCTGCTTCTGCCCCCCCGAGAGTTCGGCCGGGTAGCGGTCGCGCTGCTGCGTCAGCCCGACCAGGTCGAGGAGTTCGTCGACCCGGGCGCGGATCGCCGCGCGCTCCGCGCCGGCGATCTCCAGCGGGAAGGCGACGTTCTCGGCCGCGGTGCGCGAGGACAGGAGGTTGAAGTGCTGGAAGATCATGCCGATGCCGCGCCGCTCGCGCCGCAGGGCGGCCTCGGGCAGGCTCGAGATCTCGGCGCCGTCCACGACGACGCGGCCGCGGCTCGGCCGCTCCAGCCCGTTCACGAGGCGGATCAGCGTCGACTTGCCGGCGCCCGAGCGCCCGATCACGCCCAGCACCGCGCCGCGCCGCAGGCTGAGGTCGATCCCGTCGAGGGCCGCGACCGGCGCCGCGCCGCGCCGCGCCGGGTAGGTCTTGGCCACGCCGTCGAGCCGCACCAGGGCGTCGGGGCTGCCGAGCCGGTCCGTGAGGTCGGGGGGCGTCGGAACGCGGAAGGGCGCCGTCACGGCCGGGCTCCCGCTTGGTTGAGGATCGCGTGCTGCATCGTCGTCCGTCGGTGATCGTCGCCCGGAGAGAAACCGCGCGGCGGCCGTCATGTCAACCGAAACGTTCTTTTTGCAGAACACCCCGGTGGGGAAGGCCGTGCCGCGGCGCGGCCCGCCGGGAGGAGGATCTCGCCCGCCGAAGCACGGGGTGCGGCCGGGGCGTCAAGGGAAACTTAGACTCTTCCTCCTAGGCTTCGCGCCGCAACGTTCATGAACGGATCACCCATGGCGTCCCCGAAATTCCGCCTCGTGACGCGCAGCGATTTCGATGGCCTGGTCTGCGGCATGCTCCTGCGCGAGCGCGACCTGATCGACGAGATCAAGTTCGTTCATCCGAAGGACATGCAGGACGGGATCGTGCCGATCACCTCCCGCGACATCATCACCAACCTCCCCTACGTGCCGGGCTGCCACCTCGCCTTCGACCACCACGCGAGCGAGGTGGCCCGGGCGGGCGGGCGCGCGCACGAGAACCACCTCATCGACCCGGCCGCCCCCTCGGCGGCGCGCGTCGTCTACGACCATTTCGGCGGGGCGAGCGCCTTCCCGCGCATCAGCCCCGACCTGATGGCGGCGGTCGACAAGGCGGATTCGGCCCAGTTCGGCCGCGAGGAGATCCTCGATCCGAAGGGCTGGGTCCTGATGAATTTCCTGATGGATTCGCGCACCGGGCTCGGGCGGTTCCGCGACTTCCGCATCTCCAACTACGACCTGATGATGCAGCTGATCGAGCGCTGCCGCGACCTCTCGGTCGAGGAGGTGCTGGCGCTGCCGGACGTGCGCGAGCGCGTCGACCTCTACGAGGCGCACCGGGAGCCGTTCGTCGCGCAGCTGCGCCGCTGCACGACGGTGCACGGCAAGCTCGCCCTGATCGACCTGCGGGACGAGGAGGTGATCTACGCCGGCAACCGCTTCATGGTCTACGCGCTGTTCCCGGATTGCGACGTCTCGGCCCACGTCATGTGGGGCCTGCGCAAGCAGAACACCGTCTTCGCGATCGGCAAGTCGATCCTCGACCGCGGCTCGCCGGCGGATATCGGCGCGATCTGCCTCTCCTTCGGCGGGGGCGGGCACCGGGCGGCGGGCACCTGCCAGATCCCGAACGACCAGGCGGAGAGCGTCAAGGCGCGGCTCGTGGGCCTGCTCTCGGGTGCTCAGCCCAAGATCGCGGCCTGATCCGGGTTCGAAAGCGCGCCTCGGCTGGGCGGAAAGCTCTATCATCGAGCCGCATTTCCCTGCTATCGGGAAGGTATGACGCAGGGTCAGAAAGGTTCGCCCCGATCTCTCGACGAGACCGACCGGCGCGAACTGGTCGATCTCCTCTACGCCTCGCTGCCGCAGTTCGTCGCCTCGACCGGGATCGCCACCCTCGGCGGCGCGACGATCGCGGCGGTCGGGCGCGACCTCGTCGACGCCGCGATCGCCGCGGCGCTCGGGGTGATCGGGCTCGCCCGCATCGGGAGCCTGCTGCACTATCCGCGCGGGCGGTCCCTGACCGCCGCCGAGGTCCGGCGCTGGGAGCGGATCTACGGCGCCGGGGCCGCCCTGTTCGCGGCGGCCCTGGGGGCGCTCGCGTGGCGGGCGCTCGACCGGGACGACGCGCCCGGCGCGTGGCTCAGCTTGGGCCTCGCGGTCGGCTACTGCGTCGGCCTCATGTCCCGGGCGGCCGTGTGCCCCTGGATCGTGATGCTGGCGACGGCCGTGCTCTTCGCACCGATCCTGGTCGGCGGCCTGATGCGGCCGGAGCCCGCCTATCAGGTCGGCGCCGCCATTCTGGTGCCGTTCTGGCTGACGGTGCGCGAATCCGCGCGCCACCTCAGCGGCGCCTTCATCGAGCGCCTGGAGGCGAAGCGCGCCCTGGCGCACCAGGCCGAGCACGACGCGCTCACCGGGCTGCTCAACCGGGCCGGCTTCCTGGCCCGGCTCGGCGCCGCGCTGGAGCAGGCCGGGAGCCGGCCCTTCGCCCTGATCGCCATCGACCTCGACGGTTTCAAGCGCGTCAACGACCGCCTCGGCCATCCGGTGGGGGACGCCGTGCTGGTCGAGGTCGGGATGCGCCTGCGCCGCTGCCTCGCCCCGGACGACGTCGCCGGGCGCCTCGGCGGGGACGAGTTCATGATCCTGACGCGGGCCGATGGCGGGGTGCCGGCCGCGGCCGACCGGGCCGAGCGGGTGATCGCCGCCCTGAGTGATCCCTACCCGGTCGCCGAGCCGCAGCGGATCGGGGCGAGCGCCGGCCTCGCGTCGAGCGAGGATTGGCGCGAGGCCCTCGACGCGGCCGCGCTGCTGGAGCGGGTCGACGAGGCGCTCTACGCCGCCAAGCGCGGCGGTCGCGGCCGCTGGTGCGCGGCCCGGCCCGGCGGCGCCGTGGATGGGCCGGTGCCGTGGATGGGCCCGCGGCGGGGTGGCCCGAGAGCCTGCGCCGGGGCCCGGTCGAGCAGGCCTGATCCCAACGCAGGCCTCTGAGCTCCCCCCAGGTATTCACCGCATGGCTCCTGCGGCGTCGGACGCGTTGTCCCGCGACGCCGAAGGACGCCGTGTCGCCGCGGCGCGACGTAGGAGATTCGCCGCATGAAGGCTCTGGTCTGGCACGGAACCCAGGATATCCGCTGCGAAACGGTCCCGGATCCGCGGATCGAGGACGACCGCGACGCCATCATCCGGGTGACGACCTGCGCGATCTGCGGGTCCGACCTGCACCTCTACGACCACTTCATGCCCGGCATGGAGCGGGGCGACATCCTGGGCCACGAATCGATGGGGGAAGTGGTCGAGGTCGGCCGCGGCGCGCGATCGGCGCTCAAGGTGGGCGACCGCGTCGTGATCCCGTTCACGATCTTCTGCGGCGAGTGCGACCAGTGCCGGCGCGGCAACTTCTCGGTCTGCGAGCGCTCGAACCGCAACAAGGCCCTCGCCGAGAAGGTCTTCGGCCACACCACGGCGGGGCTGTTCGGCTACACGCACCTCACCGGCGGCTATCCGGGCGGGCAGGCCGAGTACCTGCGGGTGCCCTTCGCCGACAAGACGCACATCAAGGTGCCCTCGACGCTGACCGACGAGCAGCTGCTGTTCCTCAGCGACATCTTCCCGACCGGCTGGCAGGCGGCCGTGCAATGCGACATCGAGCCGACCGACACGGTGGCGATCTGGGGCTGCGGCCCGGTCGGCCAGATGGCGATCCGCTCGGCGATCCTGCTCGGCGCCCGGCAGGTCGTCGCCATCGACTGCGTGCCCGAGCGCCTCAGCATGGCGCGGGCCGGCGGCGCGATCACCATCGACTTCCGCGAGGAGAGCGTGATCGAGCGCCTGAACGACCTCACCAACGGCAAGGGCCCGGAGAAGTGCATCGACTCGGTCGGGCTGGAGGCCCACGCGACCGCGACGCTCGACTCGATGTACGACCGCGCCAAGCAGGCGGTGATGCTGGAGACCGACCGGCCGCACGTGCTGCGCGAGATGATCTACGTCTGCCGCCCGGCCGGCATTTTGTCGATCCCGGGCGTCTATGGCGGGCTCCTCGACAAGATCCCGTTCGGCGCCCTGATGAACAAGGGTCTGACCGTCCGCACCGGCCAGACCCACGTCAACCGCTGGACCGACGACCTGCTGCGGCGGATCGAGGAGGGCCAGATCGATCCCTCCTTCGTCATCACCCACACGGTCGGCCTCGACCAGGGGCCCGAGATGTACCGGACTTTCCGGGACAAGAAGGACAATTGCATCAAGGTCGTGCTGAAGCCGTGATCCGCTGTCCGGACGATCACGTCCGGACAGCGGATGCCAAGCCCGCGCGGCGCCTGAGCGAAGCCGACATCCGCATGGCGAAGCAATCCGTCGGATGTCGGATCACGCCTCCGCCGCGGGGCGGGGCGCGGAGGATGTCGAGGCGCGCCGCACCCGCCTGAACCGGGCGTGCCGGAGAGCTTTGGACTGAGGGGCCGCGGCCGCCCGCAGGGCGGGCGGCCGCGGCCCGACCGGCGCGACCATTCCGGACATTAGCCCGGACACTCGGAGGAACCCCCATGCCCGCCACCCGTCCCGACCAGACCCTGCTCTCCCGCCGCACGGCCGACACCCTCGCCAAGGGGCTCGGCCTGTTCTCGATCGGGCTCGGGCTCGTCGAACTCCTGGCTCCCCGCCGGGTGACCCGCACCCTCGGCATGCCGGGCTTCGAGGGCGTGGTGCAGGCCTACGGCGTGCGCGAGATCACCAACGGCCTCGCCATCCTGGTCACGCACGACCCGGCGCCCTGGCTCTGGACCCGGGTCGGGGGCGATGCGCTCGACCTCGCCACCCTGGCCACCGGCCTCGACAGCGAGAATTCGCGCAGGTCCCACGTCATGCTGGCCTTCGCGGCGGTGGCCGGGGTGACGGCGGCCGACGTCCTATGCGCCAAGGCGCTGGAGGAGCAGCGCGAGACCCATCGCGGGCCCTTCCGCGACTTCGGCGACCGCAGCGGCTTCCCGCGCCCGCCGGGCGCCATGCGGGGCGCGGCCCGCGACTTCGAGGCGCCGAAGGATTTCCGCACGCCCGAGCTGCTGCGCGGCTTCGACCAGGCGCGCTTCGCCGGCTCCAAACCTTTCACGGGCTCCAAACCCTTCACGGGCTCCAAGCCCGCCACGGGCCCGCAGCCCGTCACGGGCCCGCAATCCGGCGCGGGCGGGCAGCCCGTCACCGGAAGTCCCGCGTCCTGATCCGCAGGGCGCCGGCCGGGCGGGCGAGGCCCCGCGCGTCGCCGCCGCCGTGGCGCGCCTCGTCCCCGCGCCCGCCCGGCGGCGGCAGCGGGGCGCCGCGCCCGCCCACCTGCGCCAGCAGGTCCGAGAGGTCGATCAGGTGCTCGGCGACGAGGTGGATCACCTCGCCCTCCCGCTGCACCCGGCCGCGGGCCGCCATCATGCCGGCCGAGAGGATCAGGCCGCGCTGGCGGGCGAAGAGCGAGGGCCAGACCACGAGGTTGGCCACGTCGGTCTCGTCCTCGAGGGTGATGAACATCACGCCCTTGGCCGAGCCCGGCTTCTGGCGCACCAGCACCAGCCCCGCCACCGTCACCCGCGCCCCGTCCCGCAGGCGCCGCAGCGCCGCGCAGGCGCTCATCCCGTCCCGGGCGAGGTCGGGGCGCAGGAAGGCGACCGGGTGGCGGCCGAGGCTGAGGCTCGCGGCCCGGTAATCCGCCACCACGCCGGCGCCCTCCGGCATCGGCGCCAGCGCCACCGCGGGCTCGTCGAGTTCCGGCCGGATCGCCGCCTCGCGGGCATCCGCCGCCGCGAAGAGGGGGAGCGGCACCGGGGCGAGGCCCCGGATCGCCCAGAGCGCCTCCCGGCGCCCGAGGCCCAGCGACCCGAACGCGTCCGCCGCCGCGAGGCTCTCCAGGGCCCTGAGCGGGACGGCGGTGCGGCGCCAGAGATCCTCCGGCGAGCGGAAGAGATCCGCCTCGCGCACGGTGGCGATCCGGGCGCCCTCCGCGTTGGCGAGGCCCCGCACCAGGCGCAGGCCGAGCCGCACGGCGAGGCGCGGTCCCTCGGCCTTCTCCAGGGTGCAATCCCAGCGCGAGGCGTTCACGTCGATCGGGCGCACCGGCACGCCGTGCCGGCGGGCGTCCCGCACGATCTGGGCGGGGGCGTAGAAGCCCATCGGCTGCGCGTTGAGGAGGGCGCAGCAGAACACGTCCGGATGGTGGCACTTCAGCCAGGACGAGGCGTAGGCGATGAGCGCGAAGGAGGCCGCGTGGCTCTCCGGGAAGCCGTAGGAGCCGAAGCCCTCGAGCTGCCGGAAGGTGCGCTCGGCGAAGTCCGCCGCGTAGCCGTTGCGGATCATCCCGGCGATCAGCTTCTCGCGGTAGAGGCCGATCTTGCCGTTGGCCTTGAAGGTCGCCATGGCGCGGCGCAGCCCGTCCGCCTCCGCGGGGGTGAAGCCGGCCGCCACGATCGCGACCTGCATGGCCTGCTCCTGGAAGAGCGGCACGCCGAGCGTCCGCTCCAGCACGCTCCTGAGCGCCTCGCTCGGGTATTCGGGCCGCTCGATCCCGCGGCGGCGGCGCAGGTAGGGATGGACCATGTCGCCCTGGATCGGGCCGGGGCGCACCACCGCGACCTCGATGGTGAGGTCGTAGAGGTTCCTGGGCTGCATCCGGGGCAGCATCGCCATCTGGGCCCGGCTCTCGATCTGGAACACGCCGAGCGTGTCGGCGCGCCGGATCATCGCGTAGGTGGCCTCGTCCTCCGGCGGGATCGCGGCGATCTCCCGCGGCGGGTCGGTCTCGCCCCGGTGCTCGCCCAGGAGCTCGAAGGCCCGGCGCAGGCAGCCCAGCATGCCGAGCCCGAGCACGTCGACCTTCATGAACCGGAGGGCCTCGATGTCGTCCTTGTCCCACTCGATGGTCTGGCGGTTCTCCATCGTCGCGGGGGTGATCGGGCAGAGCTCGTCGAGGCGGTCGAGGGTGAGCACGAAGCCGCCCGGATGCTGGCCGAGATGGCGCGGCGTGCCGATCAGCGCCCGGGCGAGGTCGAGGGTCAGGCGCAGGCGGCGATCCGCGAGGTTGAGGTTGAGGGCCCGCGCCTCCCGCTCGCCGACCCCCTCCCGCGACCAGCCCCAGACCAGGCGGGCCAGCGCCCCGGTCACGTCCTCGGGCACGCCCAGCACCTTGCCGACCTCGCGCACGGCCCCGCGGGCGCCGTAGCGGATCACCGTGGCGGTGAGCGCCGCGCGGTGGCGCCCGTAGGTCGCGTAGACCCACTGGATCACCTCCTCGCGCCGCTCGTGCTCGAAATCGACGTCGATGTCGGGCGGCTCGTCCCGGTTGTCGGAGACGAAGCGCTCGAACAGCAGCTTCTGGCGCACCGGATCGATCGCGGTGATGCCGAGGCAGTAGCAGACGACCGAGTTCGCCGCCGAGCCGCGCCCCTGGCAGAGGATGCCCTGGCGCTGGGCGAAGCGCACGATCGCCTCGACGGTGAGGAAGTAGGGGGCGTAGCCCTTGCGGGCGATGAGCTCGAATTCGTGCCGGATCTGCCGGTGCACCTCCTCCGGCACGCCGTCCGGATAGCGCCGGGCCGCGCCCTCCAGGGTCATGGTCTCCAGCCGCTCCAGGGCCGAGCGGCCGTCCTCCCCGACCTCGTCCGGATAGGTGTAGGTGAGGTCGTCGAGGGAGAAGCGGCACGCCTCGGCGATGGCCCGCGCCCGCTCCACGGCCTCCGGATGGCGGGCGAAGAGGCGCGCGGTCTCGGCCGGCGCCTGCAGGTGGCGCCCGGCATGGCGCTCCCGCGCGAAGCCCGCCGCGTCGATCGTGGTGCCGAGGCGGATGCAGGTGACGACGTCCTGCAGCAGGCGCCGCTCGGGGACGTGGCAGAGCACGTCCCCGGTCGCGACGGTGGGGATCCGCGCGGCGCGGGCGAGGTCGGCGACGCGGTCGAGCCGGAGCTGGTCGTTCACCCCGAAGCGGCGGGTGAGGGCGCAATGCGCGCGCCGGCCGAAGACCTCCCGCAGGCGCCCGAGGCGCCGGGGCAGGGCCTCGTCGGGCCGGTCCGCGAGCAGGACCGCGATCAGGCCCTCGCGCCACGCGGCGAGGTCGGAGAGGTCGAGGGTGCAGCCGCCCTTGCCGGCCCGGCCCTTGCCGAGCGTGAGCAGGCGGCAGAGCCGGCCGTAGGCGGCGCGGTCGGTCGGGTAGACCAGGAGGGCGGTGCCGGCATCCGGGCCCGAGAGGTCGAGGCGGCAGCCCGCCACGAGGCGGCAGCCCGTCGCCCGCGCGGCCTCGTGCGCCTTCACGAGCCCGGCCACCGAGTGGCGGTCCGTGACGCCGAGGGCGGTGAGGCCGAGGAGTGCGGCGGTCGCGAACAGCTCCTCCGGCGAGGAGGCGCCCCGCAGGAAGGAGTAGTGCGTGGTGACCTGAAGCTCGACGGTCACGGCGGTCCGCGCCGGGCGAACCCGCCTCTCCCCGATCCGGACGCGCCCGGGCCCGCGGGAGCCATCACGCCTCCCCCACGCCGTGCAGCCACCAGCGCCCGCCCTCCGCCGCCGGCGCGTCGCGGAACAGCCAGTAGCGGGCGCCGGCCTGATCCTCGACCCGGTAATAGTCGCGCATGGCCGAGACCTCCGCGTCGCTGCGCCACCACTCGCCGAAGACCCGCTCGGGCCCGTCCGCCCTCGCCACCCGGCAGCGGCGGCCCCGCCAGGTGAACAGGGCGGGCGCCGCGTCCGGCAGCGCCGCGATGGCCTCGACCCGCTCCGGCGGATCGACGAGCCGGCCCGGGCGCGGCAGGTCCGCCGGCCAGGTCAGGCCCCGCGCCGGGGCGAGGGGTGGCACCCGGCCCACGCTCCGCTCGGGCCACTCGCTCTCCACCGGCGCGGCGCGGAACAGCCGGCCCGGCCCGAGCCGCACCGCGAGCCGGTCGACGAGCTCGCCCATCGCGTCCGGATCCACCTCGCCGGGCGCGGCGAAGGCCGCGATCTGGCGGGCCGAGAGGGGCTCGGCGCGGGAGGCGCAGAGCGACGCCTCCTCGATGCCGAAACCCGGATCGATCCCGCCGAGGCGCTCGCCGAAGAGGCGCGCCAGGTGGGCGGGATCGCGGCTCGGCCGCGCGGTGCCCAGGCGCAGGGCCTGGGGCAGGCCGTCGACGCGCCGGAAGACGAGGTCGAGCCGGCGCGCCCCGAGGCCGCGGCGCTCCAGGTCGCGGGCGAGGAGGCCGGTCAGCCGCTCGACCACCCGCGCGAGCGTCTCGGGCGCCCCGATCGGCTCCGCGAAGGCGAGCCGGGCCCGGGGGGCCTCCGGCAGGGTCAGGTAGGCGAGGGGCTCGGCCGCCGCGCCCAGCGCCTGGTCGAGGCGCGCCGTCACCTCCTCCCCGAAGCGCAGGCGCAGGGGCGCCCGCGGCGTCGCGCGGAGCTGCCCGATCCGGGCCAGTCCGAGCTGCTCCAGCCCGGCCGCGGCCTCGGCGGGCAGGCGCAGCGCCCGCACCGGCAGGGGCGCCAGCGCCTCGCCCTGCCCGGCCGGCGGCACGATCGGCGTCCGCGGTGCGTGGCGCGCCACCGCCCAGGCGGCGCCCGGCGTGTCGGCGAGGCCGAGCTGCACGGCGAATCCCCCCGCCCGGATTCGGCGCGCGAGGTCGGCGAGCATCGCCGCCTCGCCGCCGTGGAGATGCGCGGCCCCCGCGCTCTCGAGGAAGATCCCGTCCGGCGGATCCGGGGCGACGAGGGGCGCGTAGGCGAGGCACCAGCCCGCCAGGCGCCGCAGGCCCGCCGCGTCCTCCTCCGGCTCCGCCTCCACCAGCGCGAGGTCCGCGACCATGCCCTGCGCCTGCGCGAGCGGCATGCCGGGCCGCAGGCCGAGCCGGCGGGCGGCCGCGTCGACCGCGGCCAGGACCCGGCGCGGCCCCTGCGTGGCGACCGTCACCAGGGGCCTATCGGGCGGCACGATGGCGCGGCCCTTCCTCCGCACGCGGTCGGTCGGCCAAGTCGGCAGGCAGATGCAGACGACCCTTCGCATCGGGAGCCTCGACGAGCCATGTCCGGGGTTCGGCACCGCGGGCGCGCAGCAGGGCGAGGGACCAGCGCGCCCGCGTCAGGCCGGGGGCGGAGGCCGGGGAGGGCGCCGCCGCCACGCCCCAGCGGGTGGCGGCGGCGCTCGGCTCGCCGGCGACGCCCTCGCGCCAGCGGCGGATCACCAGGGCGAGGGTGCCGCCCCCCTCCGCGGCGAGCTGGAGCCGCCGCGAGGCGGTGAGCCCGACCCGGGCCGCCTCGCCCACCACCGCCGCGAGCCGGCCGTGCCGCAGCCCCTCCTCCATGGTGGGCAGCACCTCCGCGTCGCGGCGGGTCTCGGCGTAGAGCACCCGGTCGGGATGCAGCCCCACCGCCGCGAGGCCGGGGGCGAAGAGGTCGCGGCCGGCGAGGCACCACAGGACGGGGCCGTCGAGCCGGGCGAGGAGGCCGCCCACGAAGAGGGCGGCGAGGGCCGCGTGGCCGGCGCTCGGCCCGGTCTCCACCACCTCGTGCAGGGCCGCCCGGCGCAGGCCGCCGCCCGGCAGGTGCCGGTCGATCGCCGGGATGCCGAAGGGCAGGGGCGGCCGGGCGCCCGCCCCCGCGTCCCGCTCCAGGCCGCCGATCCGCTCGCGCAGGGCCGCGAGCCGCTGCTCTCGTCCGGTCTCATGCATGCCATGCCCGTCACCGATTCCGAACGCCGATGTTCTTAATTTGTTCTAGCGCGGCAGCGGGTCAAGGCGCGAGTCCGCCCGCTCCGCGCGGGGCCTGGCCTGTGGACGGGTGTGGACAACCTGCCCGGTCCCGGCGACACCGCCACCCGCGCCGGGTGTGGTGCCGCCACAACAAGACCACCAAGGCCGGCCACGGCCGTCGCTCCGTCCGCGAGGGAATGTCCCGACGATGGCGCCGCTCTTCTTCCTGCACGTCCCGGGCACGGGCGACGGCCTCCTGCGGGCGGCCCGCGCCGCCTTCCCGCCGGAGCGCCTGTTCACGCTCTACGGCCCGGGCAGTCCGGAGACGCATCCCTTCGCCGAGGCGACGGTCTATGGCCGGCCCGACCTGTCGACCGCCGACAAGTTGCGGCTGATCTCGGACTACGTGGCGGGGCACGACATCGCCTTCTACGCCAGTCACCTGAGCGCGGCCTACCTCGCCTGCTTCGATCCGGGGCGGGCCTTCGCGCTGGTCCGGGCGCCGGTGGCGCAGGTGCTGGCGGCCTACCGGGCCCGGATCGCCAAGGATGCTGCCAAGGACGCCGCCAAGGACGCCTCCGAGGACGCCGCCCCTCCGAGCCTGGAAGCCTTCATCGAGGACAAGGCCAACCAGAACGTCCAGACCCGCGCCTTCGGCTGCGCCGAGGTCGAGGAGATCGCCCTGGTCGGGATCGCGGAGGCCTGCGCGCCCTTCGTGGCGCAGCTCAACCGGCGCTTCGGCCTCGCCTTTCCGGAAACGGCCGCCGGCCCGCAAGCGGAGCCAGGTCCGCAGGCGGACCCGGGCCCGCGGGCGGGCCCAGACCCGCTGGCGGGCCCGGGAGAGCAGGGCCTGAGCCCGGCCCTGCGCGTCTACATCGAGCGCCTGAACGCGTCCGACCTGGATCTCTACGCCCGCGCCGCCGCGCGCTGGGCGCGGCTCAGCCCTCGATCGCCATCAGGCTCGCGTTGCTGAGGACCGAGCGGGTCAGCCGGTCGGCGCCGAGTTCCCCGCCCGAATAGCCGAGGAGCTCGGCCAGCCGGTCGCGGGCGCGGCAGACGCGGCTCTTCACCGTGCCGACCTTGCACTGCATCAGCGCGGCGGCGTCCTCGTAGGAGAGGTCCCCGACCGCCACGAGGAGCAGGGCCTCCCGCTGCTCGGCGACCAGCTTGTTGAGCGCCTCCTGCAGATCCTGCACGTCGAGCCGGTCCCCCTGGTTGGGGGCGGTGGTCAGGCGCGCGGAATAGACGCCCTCGCCGTCCTCCACCTCGCGGGAGCGCTTGCGGTGCTCCGAGTAGAAGGCGTTGCGCATGATCGTGAACAGCCACGCGCTGAGATTGGTGCCGTCCTCGAATCGGTCGCGGTTCTGCCAGCCCTTGAGCAGGGTGTCCTGCACGAGGTCGTCGGCCCGGGCCGGGTTCGCCGTCAGGGTGAGGGCGAAGCGCCGCAGGGAGGGGGCGGCGGCCAGGAGCTCGTCGCGGAAGCGGTCCTTGCGCGGCGCGCCGAGCGCCGCGAGGGCCTTGTCGAGGCGCCCGAGGAGGTCCGAGAAGGCGGCCGGCGCCTCGATGTCGCCGAGCGCCGCGTAAGCGTCGCGCAGCTGGCGGCCGAGATGCTCCTGCACCTCGACGGGAAGGGTCGGAGGCGTCGCCGGCCCCGGCTTGGCCCGGCGGGCGGAGGAAGAATCAGTCATTGGCCTGCACGGTGACGCGGGGGGACACCTGAAGCTAGACCATGAGTGTGAAATGCGCGAGCGTCTTGCGCCAGTCACAGGTGCGCGAGCGCACATGCGGACGGGCCGGCGGCGCGCTGAACGGTCGGCCCCGCCGTCATCGACGGCGAGGCCCCGAATGCTCGAATCAGAGCTTGCTCTTCACCGTGTCGGCGGCGTTCTTGATGCCTTCCTTAGCGTCGCCCACCGTCCGCTGAGCCTCACCCTTGAGTTCCTGGGCCTTGCCCTCGGCCTTCAGCTTCTCGTCGCCGGTGAGATTGCCGACACCTTGCTTGATGTTGCCGGCCGCTTCATTGGCGGCGCCCTTGACCTTGTCGGTGAAGCTGCTCATCGGGATCTCCTGTTGAGGTGACCGTTATTGTCGGTCCAGGCCCTAGGAACAGCTGGGGCGCGGGATGGTTCCGCTGCGTTGCGCTCCCGCGCCCCTTTCGTCAGTGGCTCGCCGCCTCCCGCGCCGGGGCGGGCCGGGTCCGGCCGGGACGGCCCTCCTCCTCCCGCACCCGGCGGCGCTGGAACAGGCGCATCACCACCACGAAGAAGACCGGCACCAGGATGACGGCCAGCACCGTGGCCGAGATCATGCCCCCCATCACGCCCGTGCCGATCGCCTGCTGGCTCTTCGAGGCCGCGCCCACCGCGATGGCGAGGGGCACGACGCCGAAGATGAAGGCGAGCGAGGTCATCACGATCGGCCGGAAGCGCAGCCGCGCGGCCTCGACCGTCGCCTCGACCAGCCGCGTGCCGGGGCGCCACAATTCGCGGGCGAACTCGATGATCAGGATCGCGTTCTTGGCCGAGAGGCCGATGATCGTGATCAGCCCGATCTTGAAGTAGACGTCGTTGGGCATGTCGCGCAGCATCACGCCCACCACCGAGCCGACGACGCCGAGGGGGATGACCAGCATCACCGAGAGCGGGATCGACCAGCTCTCGTAGAGGGCCGCGAGGCACAGGAACACGATCAGCACCGAGAGGGCCAGCAGCAGGGTCGCCTGCGAGCCCGCCTGCTTCTCCTGCAGCGACTGGCCGGTCCAGGTGTAGCCGAAGCCCTTGGGCAGCTGGGTCATCAGCCGCTCCATCTCGGCGATCGCCTCGCCCGACGTGTAGCCCGCGGCCGGCTCGCCGGTGATGCGCACCGACTGGTAGCCGTTGAAGCCGATGATCTGGGCCGGGCCCACGCTCCACGTCAGGTCCGCGAAGGAGGCCATCGGCACCATCGTGCCCTGCTGGTTCTTCACGCCGTAATTCAGCAGATCGCTCGGGTTCAGCCGCTGGGCGGCCTCCGCCTGCACGATCACCCGCTGCATCTTGCCCCGGTTCGGGAAGTCGTTGGTGTAGACCGAGCCGAGGTTGACCTGGATGGTCTGGTTGATCTCGTCGAAGGAGACGCCGAGCGCGGCCGCCTTCTCGCGGTCGATGACGAGTTCGGCCTGCGGCGCGGGCGGCAGCCCCTCCACGTAGACGTTCTTCAGGACCGGACTCTTGCGGGCGAGCGAGAGCAGCTGCTCCTGCGCCGCCATCAGGGCGGAGTAGCCCTTCTGGGCGCGGTCCTGCAGGCGGAAGCTGAAGCCCGAGGCGTTGCCGAGATTGTCGATCGGCGGCGGCTCCAGCGCCTGGATCACCGCGTCCTTGTAGCTCGCCAGGGCCTTGTTGGTCCCCGCCACCAGGGCGGCGGCGGACTGGTCCGGCCCGCGCTGCGACCAATCCTTGAGGGTGACGAAGGCCTGCGAGGTCATCTGGCCCTGCCCCGAGAAGGAGAAGCCGTTGACGACCGTCACCGTCGCCACCCCGGGCTGGGCCATCAGGTGCTCCTCGACCGCCTTCACCGCCGCGAGCGTGCGGTTGAAGGAGGCGCCCGGCGGCGTCTGGATGTCCACCGTGAAGAAGCCCTGGTCCTCGACCGGCAGGAAGCCCTCGGGCAGGCGCACGAAGGCGAAGGCCACGCCGGCGACCAGGATCAGGTAGATCGCCATCATCCGGCCGGCCTTGGCGATGGTCCAGCGCACGCCGCGCCCGTAGCGCTCGGTCTCGCGCTCGACCACGCGGTTGAACCAGCCGAAGACGCCGCCCTTGGCGTGGCCGTGCCCCTTCTCGATCGGCTTGAGCATCGTCGCGCAGAGGGCGGGCGTCAGCGACAGGGCCAGCACCGCCGAGAAGGCGATCGAGGTCACCATGGCGATCGAGAACTGGCGGTAGATGATGCCGACCGAGCCGGGGAAGAACGCCATCGGGATGAACACCGCCACCAGCACCAGCGTGATGCCCACGATGGCGCCGGTGATCTGGCTCATCGCCTTGCGGGTGGCCTCCTTCGGGGAGAGGCCCTCCTCGTTCATGATCCGCTCGACGTTCTCCACCACCACGATCGCGTCGTCGACCAGGATGCCGATGGCCAGCACCATGCCGAACATGGTGAGCACGTTGACCGAGAAGCCGGCCAGCAGCATCACCGTGCAGGTGCCGAGCAGGGCGATCGGCACCACGATCGTCGGGATCAGCGTGTAGCGGATGTTCTGCAGGAACAGGAACATCACCACGAACACCAGAACCACCGCCTCGACCAGCGTCATCATCACTTTCTTGATCGAGGCCTTGACCGCCGGGGTGATGTCGTAGGGGATGTCCCATTTCACGTTCGAGGGGAAGAACTGCGAGAGTTCCTCCATCTTGGCGCGGATGGCCTTGGCGGTCTCGAGGGCGTTGCCGTCCGGGGCGAGGGTCACCGAGATGCCGGCCGCCTCGCCGCCGTTGAGGCGGGTGGTGAACTTGTAATCCTCGCCGCCGAGTTCGATCCGGGCGACGTCGCGCAGCCGCACGGTCGAGCCGTCCGGATTGGCCCGCAGCACGATCGCGCCGAACTCCTCGGGCGCCCGCATCTGGCCCTTGACGATGATCGGGGTGTTGACCGCGTGGCCGGCCGGGCTCGGCTGGGCCCCGACCGCGCCCGAGGCGATCTGGGCGTTCTGGTTCTGGATCGCCCGCGTCACGTCCGAGGCGCTGAGCGAGAGCCCGCGCAGCTTGTCGGGATCGACCCAGATGCGCAGCGAGCGCTCGGTCGAGTAGAGGGTGGCGCGGCCGACGCCCGGGATGCGCCGGATCTCGTTGATGACGTTGCGGATGAGGAAGTCGCCGAGCGCCACCTCGTCCATCGAGCCGTCCGTCGAGACGAGCGTGATGATGTTGAGGGTCGCCGCGGAGGCCTCCTCGACCAGGATGCCCTGCTGGCGCACCTCGGCCGGCAGGCGCGCCTCGACGCGCTTGAGGCGGTTCTGGACCTCGACGGCGGCGTAGCCCGGGTCGGTGCCCGGCTCGAAATTGGCCGTGATCTCGACCACGCCGAAGGAATCGGAGGCCGATTCGAAGCTCTGGATGTTGGCCGCGCCGTTGAGCTCGTCCTCGATCAGGCGGGTCGTGCCGGTGTAGAGGTCCTCCACCGAGGCGCCCGGATAGGCGGTCGAGAGGGCGATCGAGGGCGGCGCGATGATCGGGTACTGCGCCACCGGCAGGAGCGGGATCGTGAGGGCGCCGCCCAGGCAGATGAACAGGGCGACGACCCAGGCGAAGACCGGGCGGTCGATGAAGAAGCTCGCCATGCCGCGCCCCCTCAGCGGCGCCCGGCGCCGGCCGCGGCGGTCTGCCACGGCACCGGCTTCACCACGGTTCCGGCCACGATCTTCTGGAAGCCCTCGGTGACGACGCGGTCGCCGGCCTTCAGGCCCTCGCGGATCACCCACTGGCCCTCGACCACGGGCCCGACCTCGACCGGGTGGAGCATGACCTTGTCGTTCTCGCCCACGAGCCAGACCTCCGCCCGGCCGTCGTTGGAGCGGTGGACCGCCTGCTGGGGCACCGCGATCGCGTCCGCGTCGATGCCCTGCCGGATGCGCGCGCGGACGTACATGCCCGGGAAGAGCTCGTTGCGGGGGTTGGGGATCTCGACGCGCAGCGTGACCTGGCCGGTGCTCGGGTCGGCGGTCACGTCCGAGAACAGCAGCCGGCCGGGCTCCGGGTAGAGCGAGCCGTCGTCCATGATCAGGCGCACGGTGGCGACGTCGGGGGCGACGCTCGCCAGTTCCCCGCTCGCGAGGTCGCGGCGCAGCTTGTTGAGCTCGCTCACCGACTGCGTGATGTCGACGTAGATCGGGTCGAGCTGCTGGATCGTCGCGAGGTTGGTGGCGCTGCCCTGCTCGATCAGGGCGCCCTCGGTGACGAGGGCGCGGCCGATGCGGCCGGAGATCGGGGCGCGCACGTCGGTCCAGTTCAGGTTGAGCTTGGCGCGGTCGCGCGCCGCCCTGGCGCCGGCGACCTCCGCCTCGGCCTGCTTCTGGGCCGCGTAGGCGGCGTCGTACTGCGCCTGGCTCGCGGTCTGGCGCGACAGCAGGGTCTCCAGCCGCTCGGCCTGCTGGCGGGCGAGCACCAGGGCGGCCTCGGCGCGGGCGAGCGTCGCCTCGGCGCTGTCGAGCTCGACCCGGTAGGGCGCGGGGTCGATCTTGTAGAGGAGGTCGCCCTCCTTGACCTGACTGCCCTGCTGGAAGGCGCGGGTGATCACGAGGCCGGAGACGCGGGCGCGGACCTCGGCGATGCGGGTCGGCGCGACGCGGCCGGGCAGGTCGCGCTCGAACGGGATCGGCTGGTTGCGGACGGTCACGATGCCGACCTCCGACGGCGGGGCCT
Source organism: Methylobacterium sp. 4-46 (assembly GCF_000019365.1). Classification (GTDB taxonomy): domain Bacteria; phylum Pseudomonadota; class Alphaproteobacteria; order Rhizobiales; family Beijerinckiaceae; genus Methylobacterium. The sequence continues at coordinate 4,961,174 of NC_010511.1, forward strand.
CCGCCGGCGCGGCAGCATCGTGCTGCTCGAGCTTGCAGGCGCCGAGGAGGAGGGCGGCGGCGGTGACGAGGGCGAGGCGGTGCATCACGGGCAGCGAACTCCTGCGCGCGGCGAGGCTCTCCGGCCCCGACGACGCGGCGATGGCGATGAGGCGAGCGGCCCGGCCCGCGGGCGCGGGCCGAGCCCGCGGGTGCGGGCCGAGCCCGCGGGTGCGGGCCGAGGCTTGGCCGGCGCGGGGAGGCGGCCGGCGGCGATCGTCGGGTGGGGATCGGGAAGGGGGAGCGCCGCGGCGCGTCATACGACATCCGGTTGATTGCGTCGCAATGCGGATGTCGGCTTCGCTCAGGCGCCGCGCAGGCTCGTGATCCGGGATCCGCTTCGATCAAGCGGATCCCGGATCAGGCGCCCGGGGCCGCGCGGTCGCGGCCGGTCAGGCAGCCTTCGGGGGCCTGTCGAGCCGCGCCGCGCGGGCGGGCGGCCGGGATCCGAGGTCGCGGGGCGGCAGGATCACCGTGGAGGCGGACGCGCCCGGCGCCGCGGTCGCGACCGGGCTCGCGCCCTGGGCGCCGTCGTCGCTGGGGCGGATCGGCTCGGCCGGGGCCGAGACGCTCGCGATGCAGCGCAGCGCGTGGGCCGGGAGATCGGCGTGAAGGCTCGCGTCGATCATCTCCGGGGTGACGGCGCGCATCACCGGGCCGCCCCCGACCGGGGCCGCCGAGGCGGTCGATGCGGCGAGCAGCAGGGCGGCGAGGCCCAGGAGGGCCGCCGCGCAGCACCGCAGGAGGGGAGCGAGGCGCGTCATCACGGAGCTTCACAGTGGGGGGCGTGGTGCAGTGCCGCAAGCCTCCCGCGACATTCTGTCGAGGGTAGGGCGGCGCTCCCCGGTTCAGCGCCGCGCCGCCAGCAGGGTCCGGGCGACCGCCGGGCCCGCCACCTCGATCCCGAGGCCGCGGGCGAGCGCCGCCAGGGCCGCGACCTGGGCGGCGTTGTCCGGGGCGAGGCTGCCGTCCGGCCGCCAGAGATTGTTCTCGAACCCGACCCGGACGTCGCCGCCGAGGCAGGCCGCCGCGATCAGGCAGGCCGCCTCCCGCCGCCCGAAGGCGCACAGCGCCCAGGGCAGGTCGAGGTGGTGGCCGGAATTCCAGGCCGCCAGGAAGGGCAGCAGGTCGGAGGGTTGCGAGCGCTGGCCGGTGCTGTAGCGGCCGAGCACGAAGAGCACGCTCGCGCGCTGGAGCGGGATCAGGCCGCGGGCGACCAGGCCCTGGAAGCGCGTGACGTCGCCCGCATCGTACAGGATGTGCTGCACCAGCGTGCCCGCCCGGGCCTGCCCGGCCAGGAAGGACGCGGCGGCGGCCTCGTCGTCCGGCTCCGCGAAGAGTTCGCGCACCGCCACCGAGAAGGCCTCGGGCCGCAGGGCGGCGATCGCCGCCATCTGCTCGGCCGGCGCGTAGAGGCCGACCGCCTCCGTCGTCACCTGGACGATCATCTCGGGGCCGGCCTCCCGGCGCACCGCCGCGATGGCCTCGCGGTAGCGGTCGAGGTCGAGCGTGTGGCGATCCTCCGCGTCGCGCACGTGCAGGTGGATCATCGCCGCCCCGGCCTCCCGGCAGCGGGCGGCTTCGAGCCCGATCTCCCGCGGCGCCAGGGGCAGGGCCGGGTGATCGCTCTTGGCGAGGCGGGCGCCGTTGGGGGCGACCGCGATGATCAGGGGCTTGGTCACGCGTGGTCCTCCGGAGCGTCGGCGGGCTCCGGGACCACCGTCACCCGCGCCTTCAGGATCTCGATCAGCGCCCGGTCCCGCCGGGCCTCCAGCTCCGCCACCGAGAGGCCGGCCGCCTCCTCGGCGACGCCCGCCACGATCGCGGCCCGCACCTCCGGCGTCAGCGCAGGCCGGCCGAGCGAGGCCCAGCGCCGCTCCTGGCTCGGGCCGAGATGGGCGAGGTAATGGGCGATGCCGCCCGGACCGCCGCCCAGGTGGTAGGTCATGTGCGGCCCCATCGCGGCCCAGCGCAGGCCCGGCCCGTGGCAGAGCGCGGCGTCGATATCCGCCACGCTCGCCACCCCCTCGGCGACGAGGTTGACCGCCTCCCGGTAGAGCGCCGCGGTGAGGCGGTTGGCGATGTGGCCCGGCATCTCGCGGCGCAGGATCACGGGCCGGCGCCCGAGGCCGCGGTAGAAGCCGGCGGCGCGGGCGGCCGCCGCCTCGCTCCCGGCCACGATCTCGACCAGCGGCACGAGGTGGGGCGGGTTGAACGGATGCGCGACGAGGACGCGCTCGGGCCGTGCGCAATCGGCCACGATGGCACTGCGCAGGAGCGCCGAGGTGCTGCTCGCCACCAGCACGCGCGCCGGCAGCAGGCGGTCGATCTCGGCGAGGAGCGGGCGCTTCAGCGCCTCGCTCTCGGGCGCGTTCTCCTGCACGAAATCCGCGCCGTCGAGGGCCTCCGCCACCGAGGCGCGGAAGTCCAGGCGGCCCGCGCCGCGCAGGCCGAACCCGGCGAGCTGCGCCCGCGCGCCCGCCACGAAGGCGAGGAGCCGCGCCTCGGCGCCCGGCGCCGGGTCCGTCGCCGCCACGTCGAGGCCGTGGGCGAGGAACAGGGCCGCCCAGCTCGCCCCCACGGTGCCGCAGCCGATCACGGCGACGCGCCGCACGCTCTCCGGGCTCTCCGACACGCTCCGCCTCCTCCCGCCATCCGCGAGTCTAAAGTCTTAGGCCCCCGCGCAGTATCCGTCTTCCAGCCGGCTCGACCTTTGTCCAGTATCCGCGGCCAACGAGCCGGGACCCCGAGAGCCCGGCCAGACCCGACCGGGAGAGACGCATGCTGACACGCCTCGCGGCCCTCGCCGCGTTCATCGCGGCCTGGGCCGGACCCGCCTCCGCCGAGGACGTGGTCCGCCTCGGCAACCTGAAATTCGCCCATTACGGCGCCATCTCCTACATGAAGGAGATCGCGCCCAAATACGGAATCCGCATCGACGAGAAGGTCTTCGCCAAGGGCGCCGACATCTACCCGGCGATGGCGGTCGACCAGATCGACATCTCGGCCTCCGGCGCCGACGGGGCGGTGGCGGCGCGCGGCAACGGCGTGAAGCTGCTGGTCGTGGCGGGCTTCGCCAATGGCGGGGTGCGCATCCTCGGCCGGCCGGACCTCGGCGCCAAGACCCTCGCGGACATCAAGGGCAAGAAGGTCGCCACCGTCCGGGGCGGCACGCAGGACCTGATGCTGCTCGCCGAACTGGAGAAGAACGGCCTGACCTGGTCAGACCGTCCCGGCAAGGACGTGCAGTTGATCTACTTCAACAACTACGCCGACCTGAATCAGGCTCTCGCCCAGAAATACGTCGACGTGATCTGCCAGAGCGAGCCGCAATCGACGCAGGCGATCTCGGCCGGCTGGGGCACCGAGATCGTCAAGCCCTACGACACCCCGGTCGGCATTCCCTACCGGCCGCTCGTCATGACCGAGAAGATGTATGCCGAGAAGCCGGACGTGGCGGCCCGGGTGCTCAAGGTCTTCGTCGAGGCGACCAAGACCTTCATCGAGAAGCCGGACCTCGCCGAGAAGTACGTGCGCGAGCAGGTCTTCAAGGGACAGCTCTCGTCCCAGGACTACAAGGACGCCATGACGAACGCGGCCTTCACGTACGATATCCCGGCCGGCCACATGCAGGTCACGGCCGACCTGATGCACAAGTACGGGCTCGGCAAGATGGTGAGCCCGCCGAAGAGCGACGCGGAGTGGGTGAAGCTCGACCTTCTGGAGAAGGCCAAGGCGGAGCTGGGTGCCAAGACCAATTAGGACCGCCAACTCAGACCACCACAGTGCCTGGGGCCGTTCTGCGCGGCGTCACGGCATCGACGGAACCGCCTCGGCATGACCCCCCGCACCTCCTTCGCGACCCGTCTCTCGGCCCTGCGCGGCGCGCTCCTGCCCATCGGCCTGCTGATCCTCTGGGAACTCGCCAGCCGCGCCGGCCTGTTCTCCGCCGTGGTGCTGCCGCCCCCGAGCGCGGTCGCGGCGCGCTGGGTCCAGAGCCTGGTTCCCGCGCTGCCCTACGACCCGCAGAGCCAGAGCTACGGCGAGTGGCTGCTCTCGGGCGAACTGCCCCACGACGCGGTGGCGAGCCTCGGCCGGGTCGTCGCCGGCTTCGCCATCGGGGTCGGGCTCGCCCTGCCGGTCGGGCTGCTGATGGGCACGAGCGACCGGCTCTACGGCCTCGTGAACCCGCTCCTCCAGATCCTGCGGCCGATCCCGCCGATCGCCTACATTCCGCTCGCCATCGTGTGGTTCGGCCTCGGCAACCCGCCGGCCCTGTTCCTGATCGCGCTCGGCACCTTCTTCCCGGTCCTCGTCAACACGATCGCGGGCGTGCGGCAGGTCGACTCGATCTACATCCGGGCGGCCCGCAACCTCGGCGCCGGGCCCTGGACCCTGTTTCGCCGGGTGATCCTGCCGGCCGCGAGCCCCTTCGTGCTCGCCGGCATGCGGATCGGCATCGGCACCGCCTTCATCGTGGTGATCGTCGCCGAGATGATCGCGGTCTCGGACGGGCTCGGCTACCGGATCCTGGAGGCGCGCGAATACATGTGGTCGGACAAGATCATCGGCGGGATGCTGACGATCGGCCTGCTGGGCCTGCTGATCGACGCCGCGATGTCGCGGCTCAACGACCACCTGCTGCGCTGGCACCGCGGCCTGGAGCGCTGACACGGATGAGCCGGGATTCCGCCGAGATCGCGATCGACCGGGCCTCGAAGGTGTTCGGGGCCGGCGACCACGCCGTGGTGGCGCTGGAGGGCGTCACCGCCCACGTTCCGGAGGGGGAGTTCGTGTGCCTGCTCGGGCCCTCGGGCTGCGGCAAGTCCACGCTCCTCAACGCCATCGCGGGATTCGCGCCGCTCACCGGCGGCTCCATCCGGGTCGGCGGGCGGCCGGTGGCCGAGCCCGGGCCGGACCGCGGCATGGTCTTTCAGGAATACGCCCTGTTCCCCTGGATGACGGTGGCGCAGAACATCCGCTTCGGCCTCGACATCAAGGGCGTGGGGCGGGGAGAGGCGGAGGCGGCGGTGGCGCGCATCGCCCGCACGCTCGGCCTGTCCGAGTTCCTGGGCCGCTTCCCCAAGGACCTGTCGGGCGGCATGCGCCAGCGCGTCGCCATCGCGCGGATCCTCGCCCTCGACCCGCCCGTGATGCTGATGGACGAGCCCTTCGGCGCCCTCGACGCGCTGACCCGCCGCACCCTGCAGGACGAGTTGCTGCGGATCTGGGCCGAGTACCGCAAGACGATCGTGTTCGTGACCCACTCGATCGAGGAGGCGATCTACCTCGCCGATCGGATCCTGGTGCTGACCTACCGGCCGGGGCGCCTGAAGCGCGACATCGCGGTGCCGCTGGCGCGCCCGCGCGACACCGCCTCGGCGGAGTTCAACGCCCTCAAGCGCGACCTCGCCGGGCTGGTCATGGAGGAGCAGCAGCGCTTCACCCAGGCCGAGCTGAGCGGGGCGGCGGTGGACTGAGCGCCTCATCCGCTGTCCGGAGGATCACGTCCGGACAGCGGACGATCAGGGATCCGGTTGATCCAAGCAGATCCCGGATCGCGAGCCCGCGCGGCGCCTGAGCGACGCCGACCTCCGCATGGCCGAAATGGGAGAGGGCGAAGCAATCCGTCGGATGTCGGATCAGCCCCGCCCCTTGCGGCCCTTGTATTTCGGCCGCTGCCCCGGGAAGCCCTGCGTCGAGCGCGCCGCCGGCCGCTCGGTGAAGATCGGGATCTCCCGGTCGGTCCCCGGCCCCATCTCGTCGAGGGTCGGCCTGCGGATGCGGGTGCCCTCGTCCGACACGCCCTTGCCCAGCGGCCCGGACCCGAGCGGCTCCTCCGCCCCGCCAGTGCCCGGCGGCAGGTCGGCGTTGCGGCCGTAGCGGCGCCGCCCGCCCTTCTCGCCGTAGCGCCCGGCCTGGTCCTCCACCGCCCCCTGGCGGGCCAGCGGGTCCTCCGCGATGGCGAGTTCCGTCGCCTGGAGCCGCTTGAGCTCGTCGCGCAGCCGCGCCGCCTCCTCGAAGTCGAGGTCGGCGGCGGCCGCGCGCATGCGCTTCTCCAGATCCGCCATCACGGCCTTGAGGTTGTGGCCGACCGTGACGCCGCCCTTGGCCAGTCCCGTGTCCACCTGGACGTGGTCGCGCTCGAAGACGCTCTCCAGGATGTCGGCGATGTTGCGCTTCACGCTCTGGGGCGTGATGCCGTGCTCGGCATTGTAGGCGAGCTGCTTGGCCCGGCGCCGCTCGGTCTCGGCGATGGCCCGGTCCATCGAGCCGGTGCGCTGGTCCGCGTAGAGGATCACCCGCCCCTCTGCGTTGCGGGCCGCGCGGCCGATCGTCTGGATCAGCGAGGTCTCGGAGCGCAGGAACCCCTCCTTGTCCGCGTCCAGGATCGCGACCAGCGCGCATTCCGGGATGTCGAGCCCCTCGCGCAGCAGGTTGATGCCGATCAGCACGTCGAAGGCGCCGAGCCGCAGGTCGCGGATGATCTCGATCCGCTCCAGCGTGTCGATGTCCGAGTGCATGTAGCGCACCCGCACCCCGTTCTCGTGCAGGTACTCGGTCAGGTCCTCGGCCATGCGCTTGGTGAGCGTGGTGACCAGGGTCCGGTAGCCCGCGGCGGCGACCTCCTTCACCTCCCCGAGCAGGTCGTCCACCTGGGAGCGGGCCGGGCGGATGATCACCTCCGGGTCGACGAGGCCGGTCGGGCGGATGACCTGCTCGACGAAGACGCCGCCGGTCTGCTCCATCTCCCACTTGGCCGGCGTCGCCGAGACGTGGATCGATTGCGGCCGCATCGCGTCCCATTCCTCGAAGCGCAGCGGCCGGTTGTCGAGGCAGGAGGGCAGGCGGAAGCCGTACTCGGCGAGGGTCGCCTTGCGGCGGAAGTCGCCCCGGTACATGCCGCCGATCTGCGAGATCGTGACGTGGCTCTCGTCCGTGAAGACGAGGGCGTTGTCGGGCAGGTACTCGAACAGGGTCGGGGGCGGCTCGCCCGGCTTGCGGCCCGTCAGGTAGCGCGAGTAGTTCTCGATGCCGTTGCAGGCGCCCGTCGCCTCGATCATCTCCAGGTCGAAGGTGCAGCGCTGCTCCAGCCGCTGCGCCTCGATCAGCCGGCCCATCCGGGTCAGCTCCTCGACCCGCCGCTTCAGCTCGTCCTTGATGCCCTTGACCGCCTGCTGGAGGGTCGGGCGCGGCGTCACGTAGTGGCTGTTGGCGTAGATCTTGACGAATTTCAGCGGGTTGATGGTCTTGCCGGTGAGCGGGTCGAATTCCGTGATCGCCTCGACCTCGTCGCCGAACAGGCCGATGCGCCAGCCGCGATCCTCCAGGTGGGCCGGCCAGAGCTCGATCACGTCGCCGCGCACCCGAAAGGTGCCGCGGGCGAAGTCGGACTGGATCCGCTTGTACTGCAGGGCCACGAGGTCGGCGATGAGCTGGCGCTGCTCGATGCGCTCGCCCAGCGTCACCGTGAACGACATCGCCGTGTAGGTCTCCACCGAGCCGATGCCGTAGATGCAGGAGACCGAGGCGACGATGATGACGTCGTCGCGCTCCAGCAGCGCCCGCGTGGCCGAGTGGCGCATCCGGTCGATCTGCTCGTTGATCGACGATTCTTTCTCGATGAAGGTGTCGGAGCGCGGCACGTAGGCTTCGGGCTGATAATAATCGTAGTACGAGACGAAGTACTCGACCGCGTTGTCGGGGAAGAAGGCCTTGAACTCGCCGTAGAGCTGGGCGGCGAGCGTCTTGTTCGGGGCCAGGATGAGGGCGGGGCGCTGGGTCTCCTCGATGACCTTGGCCATCGTGAAGGTCTTGCCGGAGCCGGTGACGCCGAGCAGCACCTGGTCGCGCTCGCTGCGCCGCACGCCCTCGACGAGGTCGGCGATGGCCTTGGGCTGGTCGCCGGCCGGGCTGAAATCGGATTTCAGCCGGAAGGCAACGCCGCCCTCGGATTTCTGCGGCCGCTCCGGCCGGTGCGGCACCCAGGGCTTGCCGTCCTTGAACAGCGGGTTGCCCTCGGTGAGGAGCTTGGTGAGCGCGTCGACCGTGGCCGAGACCCCGGCCGCGGCGAGCGAGGCGCCCGGCTCCTCGGCGAGGTCCGGCCCGTCGTCGGGGGTGCGCAGGCCGAGGGACTTGGCGAGGGCCGGATCGACATCCGTCACGGCGCCGTGCGCGAAGGCGGCCTGCGGCGCCTCGCCGAATCCGGGCTCGGCCTTCCGGGGCCGCCCGCGCCGGCGCGGCCCGGGCTCCGGCGCCGCCTGCGGCTCCGGCGCGGGCAGCCGCTCGCGGTTGAGGGCCGGGTTCAGCAATTCGGCGAGGAAGGGGTCCAGCGGCTTCAGTTCGGGCTTCGACGCCTTGGCCGAGGACGGGCGCGGTTTCTTCGGGGCGGGCATGGGCGGAATATGGAGCCGATCGGCCCGGGGAGAAAGGCGGCTCGCCGCGGCATCGCGCGCCGGGCGGAGACGGCGCGGGGAGGCGGGCCGCCTCGGCATCATTCGCCGAAGTGGTCACCGGTTCGGCGGAAACAATGATGCAAGACCAAGCATCATTCGCCGAAGTGGCCACCCGTCCGGCGGCGAGAATGATGCAAGATCGAGAGCCGGGCAGAGTGGCGCGGGGCCACTCTGCTCAGGGCGCCACGGGTTCCGGCAGCCCCCTGTCCCAGACGGGCTCGCCCGTGAACCGGTCCGCCAGGAACGCCACGCAGGCCCGCACCTTCGCGGGCTGGCGCCGGCCCGGCGGCATCAGGGCATGGATCGGCAGGACGGAGGGCGGGGCCCCGAGGTCGAGGGCGACGAGGCGCCCCGCGCGCAGGGCGTCCCCCACGATGAAGCTCGGCTGGTAGATCAGGCCCTGGCCCGCCACGGCGGCGGCCACCAGCGCGTCGCCGTTCGAGGCACGCAGGTTGCCCGTCACCGCGTAGGCGCGGCCGCCGAAGCGCCAGCCGCCGCTGCTCGCCAGCGTGTAGCCGAGGCAATTGTGCCGGCCGAGATCCTCCGGCCGGCGCGGCCGGCCCCGCGCCGCGAGGTAATCCGGCGCGGCGCAGAGGAGCAGCCGGCACGGCGCCAGGAAGCGGGAGACCAGGGCCGAATCGCGCAGGTGCCCGATCCGCACCGCCATGTCCCAGCCCTCCTCGATCAGGTCCACGGCGCGGTCGCTGAGGCCGAGATCGACCTGCAGGGCCGGGTGCGCCGCCGTGAACGCCGCCAGGGCGGGCGCGATCTCCCGTACCCCGAAGGAGAGCGGCACGTTGAGGCGCAGCGTGCCGGTCGGCTCCAGCGCCTCGGCCCGCGCCGCGGCCTCGGCCTCGGTGATCTCCGCCAGGATGCGCTCGCAGGCCTCCAGGTAGCCGCGCCCGGCCTCGGTCAGGGTCAGGCGCCGGGTGCTGCGGTGGAGGAGGCGGGTGCCGAGCCGCTCCTCCAGGGCCGTCACGTGCTTGGTGACCCCGGTCTGCGACAGGCCGAGCGACCGGCCGGCCGCCGCGAAGCTGCCGAGGCCCGCGACCCGCACGAAGACCTGCATGCCGGTGACGCGATCGAGCACGGTCCCGCCTCACTCTGCCAGGATGAGCTGAATGGCCGGAATAGCGGATTATCCCCGGATCGGAAGAGGGGTAGTGATCCTGGCACCGCGTACGGGCTGCCTCCCGTCGGACCTCACCCCAACCGGACTTCCCCCAACCGGACCTGCCCGCATGACCGCGACCCGAACCAGCCCCTACGCCGCACTGCTCCTGCGCGTCTCCCTCGGCGGCCTCTTCCTCGCCCATGCCGGCGTGAAGCTCCTGGTCTTCACACCGGCCGGCACGGCGGCCTTCTTCGGCAAGCTCGGCCTTCCGGCGGCCCTCGCCTACGCGGTGATCGCCGCCGAGGTGCTCGGCGGCCTCGCGCTCATCCTCGGCCTCTACGCCCGCTGGGTCGCCCTGGCCCTGCTGCCGATCCTCCTCGGCGCCATCGTCACGGTGCATGCCGCCAACGGCTTCCTCGCCCAGAACCCGGGCGGCGGCTGGGAATTCGTCGCCTTCTGGGCCGTCGCCCTGGTGGTCCAGGCGCTGCTGGGCAACGGCCGCTACGCGGTCACCCGCGAGGCGTGAGGCCGACCCGATGGGCGAGACCCTCACTCCCGCGCCGATCGATCCCGGCACCCGCATCGGGCACGTGCACCTCAAGGTCGCCGACCTCGACCGGGCGCTGGCCTTCTACTGCGGCGTGCTCGGCTTCGGGCTCATGCAGCGCTACGGCCACCAGGCCGCCTTCGTGTCGGCGGGCGGCTACCACCACCATATCGGGCTCAACACCTGGGAGAGCCGGGGCGGCCCCCGGCCGGCTCCGGGCACGACCGGCCTCTACCACGCCGCGATCCTGTACCCGAGCCGGGTCGCGCTGGCGGACGCGCTCGCCCGGCTCGAGGCGGCGGGCATCCCGCTCACCGGGGCCAGCGACCACGGCGTGAGCCAGGCGCTCTACCTCGACGATCCGGACCGGAACGGGCTCGAACTCTACTGGGACCGGCCCGAGGCCGAGTGGCCCCGGGACTCCGCCGGGATGCTGCGGATGACCACGGCGCGGCTCGACCTTGCGTCCCTGCGCGCGCTCAGCCCTCGGCCGGGGGCGAGCCCTCCTGGCGCCGCGGCCCCCTGAAATAGGGCTCGACCGGCCCCTTCAGCTTGATCGTCATCGGGTTGCCGAACCGGTCGCGGGCATTGCCGGCGGCGAGGCGCACCCAGCCCTCGCTCACGCAATATTCCTCGACGTTGGTCTTCTCCACGCCCTTGAAGCGCACGCCCACCCCACGCTCGAGGGCGTCGGCGTCGTGGAAGGGGCTGCGCGGATCGGTGCAGAGGCGGTCCGGAGGGGTGTCGGTCATCGGTGAGGGCCTTCTCGGCTGTCGGCGGGCGCTCCCTACCGGCTCCGGCCCGCCCTGCCAACCTCCCGCCGCCGCCCGCGCCGGCCGGTTCCTTCAGTATAGAAAAACTCAAATATTGAAACAATCCAATCTTCGTATCGGCACTTGCTTCGGCCTGTAAATCATCGCATTCCTCCGCTGCCGGCCCTGACGTCCGCGTGGCGCGGACGCGCCGGTCTTCTTGATTGTCGGCGCCGCGAGGGAGCCCGCGATGGTGCGTGCCTTGAGCCTGATCCAGGGATGTCTCGGGTTGCTGCGGGAGGGCTGGCCGGTGCCGCGCCTGCGCCTCGACCACGTCGTCGACCGCCTCGGCGACGGGCCGGGGAGGGCGGGGCGGTGAGCGGGCGGGACCTCCCGGCGCGGGAGCTGGTGGCGCGGGCCCTCGCCCGGGCCTTCTGGCAGACCCTGGAGCGCAACCCGATGCCGCCGATGGCGGCCCTGGAGGCGGCGGCCGGCGCGGTCGGCGACCTCTACCGGCAGGTGGCCGCGCTGCACGGCGACCGGCCCGTCTGCGGCTGCGGCTGGCGGCCGGACGCGGAGGAGGACTTGGTCCGGCTCGAAGCCGCCCTGGCCGGCGCCCCCGCCGAGGGGGCGCTGCCGGACCTGGCGGCGCTGCCGGCGGCCGGGACAGCCTGAGATCGGGCTCGCCCCGGGCCGCGAACCGTGTCAGCTTCGGGACGTCCGCACCGGAGGTCTCATGCGCGGCGCGTTCGACCACATCCTTCGCTGGCGGCTGCTGCCGGGCTCGCACGCCTTCCCGGGGCCGGACGGCGGTACCTGCATCAACGAGGCCGCCATGGTGGCGGCCGGGCTGCCCTACCGGGCCATCCGCTCCTCGGCCGATTGCCCGCCCTGCTTCTCCCGCCCGCTCGCTTCCTACGCGCTCGGCCTCAACGATGCGATGCCGGATGCCGAGCGACCGCGGCTGATGGCCTTCGTGCTGCGCCTCGCCGGCTCGGCCGACACCGTCGCGGTCGAGGCGGCCCGCACGCATCACCTGACCGTGCAGACGGTGCGCCGCCTGCTGCCGCCGGTGCTGGAGCAGGTCGGGCTCGACCGTCACGCCGCGGCCTGCCGGGCGGCGGCGGACCTCGCCGGCGCCGTGCCCGCCGCGCGGGCGGGGGCCTGGGCGGCGGGCGCGGTCGCGGATGCGGCGGCGCGCGGCGGGATCTGGGTCCGCGGCGCGCGGGCGGCGGCGGCCTGCCGGGCCGCCACCTTCGCGGCCGAGATCGACGCCCGCTCGGCCGCGGACGCCGCGGAGGCCGCCGCCCTGTTCTCCCCCGATTCCTGGGCGGAGGCGGTGGCGATCCTGGACGAGGCGCTCGGGATCGGCCGGCAGGCGCCGGCGCTGCCGGTCGAGGTCGCGCGCGACCGGATGGCGGCGGCGCGGGCCGGGGCGGTCTGAGCCGGCTCCGCGGGAGCCGGCCGGTTCCGCGCCGAATTCCCGCGGCAGGTCGGGCCCCCGACGGGCGAAGCGCTGGCTCGCCATCGCGGGCCCGTTCAAGTGGCCGGCGCGGGCCCGCGGGATCAGGTCAGGGCGCGCAGCCTCGGCGTGGCAGGCGGGCCGGTCGCGGTGCGCTCCCGGCCCGGGCCCTCGCCGTGCCGCCCGGGCTCCGGAGCGTCGGGCCGGAGCGCGAGGTCGGCGGGGACGCGCCGGCCCGCGAGACCTGCGGCCCGCCCGCGCGCCGCGACGATGTCGAGCTGCATCCCCACCACCTGCGCGGTGAAGTGCCGCGTGAGTTCGAAGCAGTCCCGGCGCAGGCGCTCGGCCTCCGCGTGGAGCCGCCTGCTGTGGCCGATCGCCCTGGCGGCGCGATCCAGCAGGTCCTCAAGGAGATCCTTGGCCAAGGCGGCCTCCCGCGACACAGGCGGGAGCGCGCGGTCTCTCAGCCACCGGCGCCCAGGCTGTCGGCCGATGATCGCTCTCAACGCAACGGAGCGGGCTTCGTTCACCGCGGCGCGTGCGCCCCGCGGCAGGGGGACGCTCTCCGGCGGCCTCCCGGCGGTGGAGCACGCCGGGATCCGGGCGAGGGTCAGGTCTTGAGCACCAGGCAGGCGCCGCCGATCCCGCGGATCCGGTTGCACAGCCCCTCCGCCGCCTGGCGGGTCTCCGCCGGCACCCGGATCCGGTAGAAGGCGCGCGTGCCGCGGCTGCGGAAGCGCGTCCCGATCACCATCGGGCGGACCTCGCCCAGGACCGAGGCGTAGAGGGCGCGGGCACGGCCGAAGGCCGCGAGGGCGGCGGCCTTGGAGAAGTTGCCGGCGAGCTGGATGCCCCAGGGCGCGAGCGACGGCGTGCTGTCGGCGAAGTAGGTCTCGGTGCGGCCGCGGATCCGCAGGGCGGCCGTCACCTGGAGGCAGCGCGTGCCGGGCGGCTCGGTGAGGTCTCCCTTGGCGTCCGCTTTGGCCTCCGCCGCCCAATCCTCGGCGGTGCGGCCGGTGATGGCCGAGACGTAGGAGCGGGTCTCGCCCGGCAGGCCCCCGCTGCCGGCGAGCCAGGACGAGACCCGGCCGGGCCCGCCATTGTAGGCCGCCGCCGCCAGGCCGAGATTGCCGAAGCGGCGGCGCAGGTCCGAGAGCAGGCGCGCCGCGTGCGGGATCGCCTGCTCGGGGTCGAAGGGGTCGGCGAGGCCGCGCTCGGCGGCGGTGCCGGGCATGAACTGCGCCACGCCCTGCGCGCCGGCCGGGCTGACCACGCCCGGCCGGAAGCTGCTCTCCCGCCAGATCAGCCGCGTCAGGAAGGCGACCGGCAGGGATTGCGCCTGGGCGGCGCCCTCGATCAGGCGGCACAGCGCCTGCTCGACGGATTCGGTGGCGGCCCCGGCCGGCTGCGCCGCGGCCGGGCGCGGGGCGAGGGCCGGGAGGAGCAGCCAGGGGAGGATCAGGCAGAGGAGGAGGGCGCGGGTCACGGCGCCGTTGTAGCGCGGCGCGGCGGATCCGCGAGTCGGGAATCGCCGGGACGACTGGCCTCGGGCAGCAGAGTGTCGCAGGTTACGGGGCCCGCCCCGTGCCCCACAAGGGCCTCCCCACCCTCCGCACCCGAGAGGCGATGTCAGCTCCGCTCCTCTCCGTCCAGGACCTGTCCGTCGCCTTCCGCCAGGGCGGGCGGGAGACCCGCCCGGTCGACCGGGTCTCGTTCGAGATCCAGCCCGGCGAGACACTCGCGCTGGTGGGCGAATCCGGCTCCGGCAAGTCGGTGACGGCGCTCAGCGTGCTGCGGCTCCTCGACGGCGCGACGCCCGAGGGGCGCATCCTGTTCAAGGGCCGCGACCTCCTCGCCCTGCGCGAGGCCGAGATGCGGGCGGTCCGCGGCGCCGACATCACCATGGTGTTCCAGGAGCCGATGACCTCCCTCAACCCGCTCCACCGCATCCTCGACCAGATCGGCGAGGTGCTGCGGCTGCACCGCAAGGTGCCGGAGGCGGGCGTGCGGGCGCGGGTGCTCGAACTCCTCGACCTCGTCGGGATCCGCGACGCGGAATCCCGCCTCACCGCCTACCCGCACGAATTGTCCGGCGGCCAGCGCCAGCGGGTGATGATCGCCATGGCGCTCGCCTGCGAGCCCGACCTGCTGATCGCGGACGAGCCGACGACGGCGCTCGACGTCACCGTCCAGGCCCAGATCCTGGCGCTGCTGGCCGACCTCAAGGCCCGGCTCGGCATGGCGATGCTGTTCATCACCCACGATCTCGGGGTGGTGCGCCGGGTCGCGGACCGGGTCTGCGTGATGTTCCAGGGCCGGATCGTCGAGCGGGGCGAGGTGGCGCGGGTCTTCGCCGATCCGCAGCACGACTACACCCGCCGCCTGCTCGCCGCCGAGCCGAGGGGGCGGGGCAACCCGGTGGCGGCGTCCGCCGAGACGCTGGTCGAGGCAGGCCCGATCCGGGTCTGGTTCCCGATCCGCCAGGGGCTGCTGCGCCGCACGGTCGGCCACGTGAAGGCGGTGGACGGGGTCTCGGTCCGGGTGCGGGCGGGCGAGACGGTCGGGGTCGTGGGCGAATCGGGCTCGGGCAAGACCACGCTCGGCCTCGCGCTCCTGCGGCTCATCGGCTCCGACGGGCCGATCGTCTATCTGGGCCGCCGCCTCGACGGGCTCGCGCAGGGGGCGATGCGGCCCCTGCGCCGCGAGATGCAGGTGGTGTTCCAGGATCCCTACGGCTCGCTCTCGCCGCGCATGTCGGTGGCCGAGATCGTCGAGGAGGGGCTGCTGGTGCAGAAGGCGGGCCGCGGCGCCGCCGAGCGGCGGCGCATCGTGGCCCGGGCCCTGGAGGATGTCGGGCTCGACCCGGCCGCCATGGACCGCTACCCGCACGAATTCTCCGGCGGCCAGCGCCAGCGCATCGCCATCGCCCGGGCCATGGCGCTCGATCCGCGCTTCGTTGTCCTCGACGAGCCGACCTCCGCCCTCGACATGTCGGTGCAGGCGCAGATCGTGACGCTGCTGCGGGAGCTTCAGCGCCGGCGCGGTCTCGGCTACCTGTTCATCAGCCACGACCTCAAGGTCGTGCGGGCGCTCGCGAACCGGGTGGTGGTGATGCAGAACGGGCAGGTGGTGGAGGAGGGCGAGGCCGAGGCGATCTTCACCGCCCCGCGGACCGCCTATACCCGCGCCCTGTTCGCCGCCGCCTTCGACCTCGCGGCCGCTCCCGCCGGCGCGGTGCGCGAGTGACCCGCGCCCTCGTCATCGTGCTCGATTCCGTCGGGATCGGCGGCGCTCCGGACGGCGCCGCCTACGGGGACGGGGGCGCCGACACGCTCGGCCACATCGCCGAGGCCTGCGCCGAGGGACGGGGCGACCGGCCCGGCCTGCGCGCGGGACCGCTCCGGCTGCCCCACCTCGCGGGGCTCGGCCTCGGGCTCGCGGCGCGGGAGGCGAGCGGCCGGATGCCGCCCGGCCTCGCGCCCGACGGGCCGGTGGCGGGCGCCTGGGGGCACGCCGTGGAGACTGCCCGCGGCAAGGATACGGTGTCGGGCCACTGGGAGATCGCGGGGGCGCCCGTCGATTTCGACTGGGGCCGCTTCCCGGCGACGCGGCCGAGCTTCCCGCCCGACCTCACCCGCGCCCTCATCGAGGAGGGGAACCTGCCCGGCATCCTGGGCGATTGCCACGCCTCCGGCACCGCCGTCATCGAGGCATACGGGGCCGAGCACCTGCGGAGCGGCAAGCCGATCTGCTACACCTCCGTGGACAGCGTCTTCCAGATCGCCGCGCACGAGGAGGCGTTCGGACTCGAGCGCCTCTACGCCCTGTGCGGCATCGCCCGCCGCCTCTGCGACCCCTACCGGATCGGCCGCGTGATCGCGCGCCCCTTCGCCGGCAGCGCGGGGACGGGCTTCGTGCGGACGGCGAACCGGCGCGACTTCGCCACGCCGCCCCCCGG